>JBDSOU010000016.1:0-8853 GCA_039914625.1 Bacteroidia bacterium
ATATATGATGTAAGTCAAATTGGTGCAGTGGCATTTATCCAGGATGATTTTAACAAAATTGTCGAGCAGGCAGCGAATAGTGCCCCGCTAATTAGTACAGGAATAAATAAACCCTCTGCAAAACTAAATCTGGCGGTTTATCCTAATCCATTTTCTCGTGCCACAAAAGTTTTTTTTCCTTCAGAAATAAAAAACGGAGAACTCAAAATTTTTGATACAACCGGGAGACAATGGTCAAAAATTATTTTCTCGGGAAAGCAAATTGAAATAAAAAGAAGGAATCTCCCTGCCGGAATTTATTTCTTAGAAGCGCAGGACGGAGAAAAAATATTCACTAAGAAATTAATCATTCAATAAGGTAAAGGGTAACGTTTTAAAAATTTTAATAAAAGAAAGGAGTCCTATCGGGTAATAAAATGTAACAAGTAGTTTAAGCACTTTTAGTTTTTAAGCTTATCACAATTAAATTCATTACTAAATATTATTAAAAACAATTTAAAAACAAAAAAAATGAGAAAATCAAAAATTAATTTAACAGCAGTAATAGTGTTGTTCAGCGGAGTGATAGTAATCACTGCCTGCCAAAAGAACAATGATCTTGTTCCTTCGCAATCCGGTACGGAATTTACTACAGGTGGAAATGAACGCCTTTCGCCTCCAGCGGTTCCGGCAATTTTGGAAGTTCCTTCGGGAAACTCAGTATGCTATCATGTGTTCGCTACAGGTGTGCAAATCTATGTTGTTACTCTAACCTCAACCGGATATGCATGGGTATTCCAGGCGCCCGATGCCAAGCTGTATGCTAATGCCGGTCTGAACGGACAGGTGGGAACACATTATGGAGGTCCAACATGGGAAAGTATCAGCGGCAGCAAAGTAGTCGGAATAAAATTACAGGGGGTAACTGTGGATGTAACGGCTGTTCCATGGCTGTTGCTTGGTGCAGGGTCATCACAGGGTCCTGGTGTCTTTAACGGGGTGACTTATATTCAACGCGTAAACACAACGGGGGGATTAGCTCCGATAACAGGTGCCGATGCTGCTCATGTCGGTGAACAAGCCATGATTCCTTATACTGCCGAGTATTTTTTCTACAGGGCAGATTGATTTTCGAAATATTAAAACCGGAGGGAAACCTCCGGTTTATATTTCCGGAGTTATTTAACTCTTTTTATTTTAGAAGACACAACTTTACTACCGCTTGTAACGGATGTTACAGGAAAAATTTTCATCAGCAAAGAAATGTAATTGTCAGCAGGAATAAATAATATTCAGCTTGATGTCGGTAGCTTGCCTGCAGGAGTTTATCTTCTTAAAATAAATTGCGGAGAGGGCTGCGAAAACAAAGTGAGGAAGTTTGTTAAAGAATGAAAGGTGAATGCAGAACGCAGAATTAGACTGTTTAACTTTCGGAAAATTTTAAAACTTTCCGAAAGTATATTAAAGCAATTCAAAAAAATTTATATTAAGGAGCATGCTGAAAATCCTGACCAAGAGTAAGCAAAAAAATAAAACAAATCACTATGAAAACAATAAAAATTAAAAACAAAAACAACAGCATTCTATTGCTGATAGCATTATTTGCATTTGCAATCGCAGGCTGCACAAAATCAGATTTATCGCAAAGCAAGGCTGATAGTGACGCCACAGATAATAATGCCATGACACAGGAAAGATTCCGTCATGGAAATCAAAATGACCACTGCCTTGCTATTCACACAGAAGACGATTTATTAGGCAACGTGGTAGATATTCATTACAATAATATTGGAGATCCCGATTCAATAAATTTTGGCGGAACTTTTCCTATATCAATCAGCTATGATAATAGCGAAAGATTACTATCAGCTGCTTTTGGTTCGCAAGGCACCCGTTATGATTTCTTTTATAATGGCAATGATTTTTTACCTGCTCATCTTGATTTTTATGCTTTCGGTGGGATATATACTACGATGTATTTTGAATATAACCACAAAGGAGAAATTACAAAAATCAACTATTTCATTCCAAATACCGGAAATGATTATACCGAAGTTTATTTATATAATAATCAGGGAAATGTTACTAAAGTCAACGCTAAACTTATTGACCTCAATGGAGTGGTTGTTTCAAGCTATGTAGCTAATGAAGTAACGGTTTATGATCATAAAAAGAATTTCATGAAAGGCAACCAATGGCTGAAATTTATCTTTTACAACTCCGGATTTGAAATTTTAGATTATTTCAGGATGTTCTCTAAGAATAACCCAATTGATTATACCTGGGGTTTTGATGGTAGTTTCAATCCGATTCATGCAACCTATACTTATAACTCGCAGGGCTTCGCTAATATTATTAACTTCAACTTGCTTGACACAGACTATGTGACTGTGCTACTTCCATTTACACAACTTTCGTCTTCAACTTGTGATGGCGTTGTTCCAAGGTTATCTCAACTTAACCCTTCAAAAGAGTCTTTGCTTCCTCAGCATAAATTTTCAGGAGTGCTGCCTCGTACAATCAGGAATTAGCATTCAAAATTGAATTGTTAAACTTTCGAAAAGCTTTCAAACTTTCCGAAAGTTTTTTGATTAAGAAATAATATTAAAAACTCAAACAAAATGAAAAATAAATTTTACACGCTTACCGCCAAAGGATTCCTTTGCGGAACAATCTTATTGTTTAACAGCATGGCAACATTTGCCCAATCACCCTCGTGGTTATGGGCTGAAAGTGCGGGCGGAATTAACGATGATGCAGGCTACAGTATCGCAGTTAATGTAAATGGAAATTGTTATGTAACCGGTTACTTTCGGAGCAATACAATAACTTTTGGCAGCACTACATTAACAAATAGTAATAATGGAAGCTTGTTTGTGGTAAAATATGATCCTCTGGGAAATGTACTTTGGGCAAAGCAAGCAGAGAATGGTTATGGCTTCAGTATTGCAGTGGATACAAATGGATATTCATACGTAACAGGCGCTTTTGAGGGTACAAGCATCGTTTTTGGCAGCACTACTCTCCTGAACACTTCAATCAGCTTGAATGATATTTTCATAGTTAAATATGATCCTTCGGGCAATGTTGTGTGGGCAAAGAGTGCTTCCGGAAATAATATAGAAAACGCCAGTAGTATTTCCGTTAATCCTGCGGGTAATTCGTACATAACAGGAAATTTTGTTAGCGATTCCATTACTTTCGACAACATTACTTTAATAAATGGCAATCCAGGTTATGATCTGATTTTTATCACAAAGTACGATGCCTCCGGGAATGTGGTTTGGGCGAAAAGTCCGGTGGGGACTGATAATGCAGCCTATAGCATCAAAACAGATGTGAGTGGCAATTCATACCTTACCGGATATTTCAGAAATGCTCCAATTACTTTTGGCAGTTTTACTTTACTGCCTGTCGGAAGTTTTGATATTTTTTTAGTAAAATATGATTCATCCGGCAATGTACTTTGGGCAAACCGTGCAGCAGGAACCTCTCTTGATTTTGGATTGGGTGTTACAGTGGATGCGAATGGAAATTCATACATGACAGGATCTTTTATTAGTCCCACTCTTGATTTTGGCAGCACTGCCTTAACTTTTACCGGAGGTGTTGGTGGTGACGCTTTTATTGCAAAGTATGACGTTTCAGGCAATGTGCTTTGGGCAAAAAGTGCCGTTGGATTAAGTGATGATCACGGCTACGCCATTACAGCAGATGCAAATGGAAATTGTTATGTAACAGGTTCCTTTCTGAGCACTACAATAACTTTTGGCAGCATTACTTTGACAAATGGCGGAAACACTGATATTTTTATTGCAAAATATGATTCATTGGGCAATGCCGTGTGGGCGAAAAGTGCCGGAGGAAATAATGCAGATGTTGGTTACGGCATTATAACGGATGTAAACGAAAATTTACATATAACAGGTATTTACCGAAGCCCTTCCATTACATTTGGAACCTCCACTTTAACAAATGCAGATAATAGTGGTCTTACCACAGATATTTTTGTAGCTAAATTAGATAGTTTTATCACTACTGGCATAGCAGAAGAAAACAATTCTTTTAATGAAATAAATTTATTTCCAAATCCGGGCAACGGAAAAATTAATATTACAAGTTCCGATATTATTGAAGAAATAAAAATTACTAACCCACTCGGGCAAATTATTTATCGGGCAAATCCAAATGAAAAAGATATTTCAGTTCATATTGACAATGACGGAATTTATTTTGTAATAATCAAAGCTGACAAACTAACGACAACAAGAAAAGTAATTGTGCAATACTGAGTAATTTTAATCAGCAATAAATAAAAAAGAAATACTAACTTTACCAAAATGAAAACTTTAAGAAAATTAATCACCTTCTTAATTCTTAATTCTTCATTTTGTGTTTATTCAGTGGCACAAATTGTTTATACCAACGTGCTTCCTGATGATTCTATTTTTTGCCCCGGTTGTCCTTCCTATCCCTGCAGCAGTATGTGCGATCCTGATATTAATATTGATCTTAACAATGATGGATTTAATGATTTTTCCACAAACATTTCAATAGGATGGAACAACATATTTGATTGTACGGGTTCTCCCGGTGTAGATTGGTATCATGGTATATATTCAACTCCTCTTGTTAGCAATGCAATTGCATCAACAGGTGCAAGCTATATTCAGGAGTTTAATTTTTCTGATACTATAGGTTCACAACTTTCATGGGTTCAATTCAGTCCCCTTCTTATTAAATCTTTTCATTATCAAGCATCAATCTGTTCTCTGTATGTAGCAGGTAACTGGACTGGTACTGGATTTATCGGATTAAAATTAAATGTGGGAAATCAGCAGTATTATGGATGGGCACGAGTGTATGCTGATCCGGGCAATGCGTTCTATTTATCATCATTATTTATATTGTATGATTATGCTTATAACAGCGTTCCCAATCAATTCATTCTTGCAGGCGATACCGGTAACGGACCTGCAGGATTAATTGAAAACAGTATTTCATCCAATTTCTCTGTTTATTCATCAAATAAAAAAATTATTATTCAATTAAATAATACTGATTTTGATTTTGGCAACATTGATATTTACAATATCATTGGTCAGAAAATAAAAAAAATAAATATCACAAACAAAATAACTCAAATTGTAATGAATGAAAACAAAGGAATTTATGTTGTTGTGGTGCAAACAAATAATGTAATTAAAATAAAGAAAATTTCTTTACAATAGATATTAAAATTACAATATGAAATAACCTTCGCATTACGCGGATAAACCGAAAATGAAAATGACGTATTCCATAACACAAATTATAATAGACAGATGAAAAAAGTTTACATCTTTATAATTATCGCCTCATTTAGTGTTAATACAAAAGCACAGGTACCTATAACGCTTCTTTCAAATCTGCAATATCCAACAGGACTGTGGATAAAAGGAGATAATGTATTTTTCACTGAAACCAGAGGGCGAAATACCATTTTTGGGGGAAACATTTCACTTGACAGATATCGAATTTCAAGCGGTCAAAAAACAATAATAGTAAATCAGCCCGAAAATTCCGATGCGGTTGTAGTTGCCAGTGACGGAATGATATATTTAACTTCTTATCAGAATTTTATTCCCGGGGAATACGGCAAAGTAAGTGTGGTAGATACAACTACTTTGATTGAAACGCATCTTCTTGATATTGCTATTGCCTCGCGTGATATGTTTATAGATGGCAATGATAATATCAGTATTATTGGTATGAGTGATTTAGCCAACGCAAATAGCATTTACTACCTGGCTTCAGGAAATTATACCAACCCAACTGTTTTGCAAACAGGATTAGGAAGGACATGGTGTATTTCAAAGAAAAACGATACCACTTATTTTTCTGATTTATATTCTACATTTTATTTTGGGAGCAATGGAATTATAAATACTTTTATGAATAAATTCATTATATCAATATCCTTTAGTCCGAATTACCTTTTTTATGCCGATTATATAGCAGGAACGATTGGAAAAATTAATATGCAAACCATGGTTGATCAAACAATTTTAACAGGTCTGCATGAAGTTCTAAATGTCCGGTATGATGCGGGATCAAACGATTTATATTTTGTTGAAGGCGGCACAGTAACTGCACAATTTACAGATGGCACACTTAAGGTTCTTCACAATGCTGATAATATCCTGACAACAGTAAATTTTTTAGAGGACGCAGATGATCAAATCCAAATTTATCCCAACCCTTTTCATAACAAAGCTGTTTTAAAATTTTCTGTAGCCGGGATTGTAATTTCGGAATTGAAAATTTATGATTTAATGGGTAATGAAGTTGCAAAATATGAAATCAAAAATCCGCATACAGAAATCAGCAGTGGAAATCTTTCCTCTGGAGTTTATTTTTATCAATTGCAGGGTAAAAATGAAATTATTGGCTCCGGAAAGATTATCATTCAGTAATTAAACAAACAATAAATGAAAGCAACATTATTTAAAAGGCTTTATGCTCTATTAAGTATTGCAGTGCTGTTTATCACCACATCAAATGCTCAAATCATTTATACAGATATTATTTCTGACCATCACCTTTTAAACGGAATCAATTTTTACAATCTTGATTTAAATAATGATGGTATTACAGATTATCAGCTTTATTATGATCATAATTCTGATTATTGTGGTTCCTGTGTAAACTCTTATTACCATAATTACAAAAAAGTTACTCCTTATAACATTAACAAGGTTTTGGATTCTAATTCTTATCCGCTGAAATTAACAGCGGGTAATTTAGTTTCGCCCACCATCAATAAATGGAACGGTAATTCAACTCAAATATTAATCAATGATTATTTTACCTGCTCATTATATTTTTGTGTCGTATCACAATCTTTTGGCAACTGGGGCAATGCTGCTGACAATTATCTCGGATTAAAATTCTTTGTTAACGGGAATATTTTGCTGCTTTAAAAATAAGAAAAGAAATCCAAGACAAAGAAGGAATTGCCACCTGCTATGTGGATATTGGCTCGGCAAATACTAAACTCAAAAGATATCTTGATGCTAGGACGTATTTGGAAACGGCACTTTCGCTTTCGAAAGAAATAGGAAGTAATAATTATATAAAGGAAAGTTACAATGGCTTAACAAAGTTAGATAGCGCAACAGGCAATTGGAAAGCTGCATATTTTCATCATAAAATGTATTTCCTTTACCGTGACAGCCTAATTAATGAAGATAACACAAAAAAAATTGTACAGTCACAAATGCAATATGAATTTGATAAAAAAGAAACCATCACCAAAGCAGCACAAGATAAAAAAGATGCCATAGCACAGGTAGAAGTAAAGCGGCAAAGAAATATTCGCAATTCAACATTTGGAGGTCTTGCAGGGGTTCTTATTTTTTCAATTGTGGTGTATCGTCAGCGGAACAAAATATCGAAAGAGAAAAAAAGAAGTGATGAATTGCTCCTGAATATTCTTCCTGCCGAAACAGCAGAAGAATTAAAAAATACCGGTACAACCAAAGCAAAAGATTTTGACGAAGTAACTGTGTTATTCACCGATTTTAAAAATTTTACAAAGAGGAGTGAGCAACTAAGTGCGCAGGAGCTGGTGAACGAAATCAACTATTGCTACAGCGCATTCGATAACATCATCACTAAGTACGGAATAGAAAAAATAAAAACAATGGGCGACAGCTACATGTGTGCTGGTGGCTTGCCGGTTGCAAATAAAACCAATGCAGAAGATACGGTAAAAGCAGCAATTGAAATCCGTGACTTTATATTAACCTATACAGCATCCTCTCCATTAGGTAAAACGAGCGAAGCTTTTGAAATCCGGATTGGTTTACACACCGGACCTGTAGTTGCAGGAATAGTAGGCATAAAAAAATATTCTTACGACATCTGGGGCGATACGGTGAACATTGCATCAAGGATGGAATCGTCTGGAGAACCCGGCAAAGTAAATATCAGCGGAAGCACTTACGAATTAGTGAAAGATAAATTTAAATGTGAACACCGCGGAAAAATTGAGGCGAAGAATAAAGGGATGATTGATATGTATTTTGCGGAGGTTTGATAGAGAAAGTAGCACATCCGATAGCTGGCAGATAAAAGTGAATTTTAAAATGAAAGGGTTTGAGAGGTATAGGAAATTGTCTGAACTGAGACAAACGGATTGAATGATTAATATGAAGTGACAATTATGACTCTTGAAGTTACTGTGATAAGAGGATCGAATACTGTTAAGGCTGAACTGTCATCGGCTTTCATTGTTCCGGCAGTGAACCCCGAACAGGTGAATAGTTAAAGTTACCCTGATAACAGGATACATAAAATTTAAAGAACGTTAAAAAAAATCCCATGGGTAAGCCGTGGGATTTTTTGTGCTTTAATAAGCTAAGGAAATTATACCATTTCTTACATCTGATTAGTCTAAACCTAAAATGGTATAATGCCGATAGAGTAGCTGTTTCCCGATTTGTATCGGGATTACAGATACCGTATCGGTATTAGCGTGTGCCTTGCGGATTTTATTTTTATATTAGCAGTTCACCCAACTTTTTGAACACTTTACAAAAAAGAATTTTGATAGTATAATAAATTCCCATACCTTAGCTGCCACACTGTAAAAGCGTTTCAGGCTAATCAAAAAATTACCCCCAATCCTATTCCTTAAATCTTATTAAGTAATCAAGAGTGTAAAAATTTGCGCTGAAAATCCCGAAATTCTAAAAATAAAAGTTTCAAATAAATAACTACTTAAAATAAAAATCCCGTTAAAATGAAAAAACAACAACTACCCATCGCATTATTTAAGAGCGGAAAAATTTTTTCAGCAGCATTTCTGCTGATGCTATTATCCTGTCTGTT
>JBDSOU010000032.1:0-29097 GCA_039914625.1 Bacteroidia bacterium
GAAATTCATTACGAAGTTTTCCCGTGGGGAAGAGAAGGTGAGACTGATTTTTGCTTTCCATTATCGGAATTAAAGGAGGTTCAGCAGAAAGAATTTGTTAACGAAATAAAGGTAAAATACAAAGGACATGACCTTGTCCAATTTGCTGAAAACGAGCCATGCAGGCATAAGCGAAATTAAAATTGCTTTGAGCTGAATTTTTCTGTTACTTTGCAAAAAAATCCAAAAACTTATTTATTACTATGAATGAATATGGTTTGAAAAATCCGAAAGCAAGCGTTGCCCAACTGGGATTAAAAAATGTTTCAGATGCATATTGGAATCTTTCTCCTGCTGAATTGGTGGAAGAAGCCATTATCAGAGGTGAAGGAGAACTTGCTGACAATGGCGCCCTCGTGGTGGATACCGGTGAATTTAAAGGACGCTCACCTAAAGATAAATTTGTGGTATGCGATTCCGAAACCGAAAACACTGTCTGGTGGGGCGACATCAATATAAAATTTGATGCTGATAAATTTGACAGCCTGTATAACCGTATCACAGCATATCTTGGAGGAAGCGAAGTGTATGTACGTGATTGTTATGCGTGTGCTGATCCGGAATACCGTTTAAATATCCGCGTGGTTTCAGAAACTCCCTGGCATAGTTTATTTTCCTACAACTTATTTTTAAGACCCACCCGCGAAGAAATTTTAAATCAGAACCCTGATTGGGTTATTATCAATGCTCCGGGTTTCATGGCCGATCCGACAATTGACGGAACTCGTCAGCATAATTTTGCCGTTTTAAATTTTACAAAAAAAATTATCATCATTGGCGGAACCGGTTACACAGGTGAAATAAAAAAGGGAATTTTTTCAGTTTTGAATTATGTATTACCTCAGCATAAAGGAGTTTTATCCATGCATTGTTCAGCTAACGTTGGCAAAAATGGAGACACCGCAGTTTTCTTCGGATTGTCAGGAACAGGAAAAACAACTTTAAGCGCTGATCCGAACAGGGGTTTGATTGGCGATGATGAGCACGGATGGTCAGACAAAACAGTTTTTAATTTTGAAGGTGGCTGTTATGCAAAATGTGTAAATCTTTCCAAAGAAAAAGAGCCGCAGATTTTTGATGCAGTGCGTTTCGGGGCATTGCTCGAAAACATTGAATTTTATGAAGGCACTACAAGTGTAGATTACGATAACATTTCAAAGTCTGAAAATACGCGGGTAGCCTACCCGATCCATTATATTAATAATGCTGTTGAGCCATCTGTTGCGAAGGCTCCTAATAATATTTTCTTTTTAACATGTGATGCTTTTGGTGTGTTACCTCCAATTTCAAAATTGGATAAAGGACAGACGATGTATCATTTTATTTCGGGCTATACCGCAAAAGTTGCAGGAACTGAGGTAGGAGTTACCGAGCCCGCTATTACTTTTTCTGCTTGTTTTGGAAAAGCATTTTTACCATTGCATCCTACAAAATATGCTGAGCTGCTTGGCAAAAAAATAAATGAAAGTAATGCAAGAGTCTGGTTAATCAATACAGGATGGTCTGGTGGAGCTTATGGTGTCGGATCAAGAATGAAATTAAGCTTTACCCGTGCCATGATTACCGCAGCCCTGGACGGAGAGTTGGATAAAGTAAAATTTGAGACACTGCCGGTGTTCGGCCTGCAATTCCCGACCACCTGCCCCAATGTTCCGAATGAAATTTTAAACCCGAGATCCACATGGAAAGATAAAGATGCTTATGATAAGAAGGCAATGGATCTTGCAAGGCAGTTTGTAAAGAATTTTGCACAGTATTCCGAATTTGCAAATGAAGAAATTCTTGCAGCTTCACCAAAAGTTCCGCAATTAGCTTAATTGAAAAATAAAATAAATTAAAACCTTCTTTCAAATTTTGAAAGAAGGTTTTTTGTTTACAGAAAACTTATGCAATTATATTTCTGTGCAGGCATTAATTCAGAATTTTTTTTTCTCAACGAAGAAGAATCAAGACATTGTATCAGTGTATTGCGCCATAAAAAAGGAGATATAATTCACATTGTTGATGGAGCCGGAGGCTTTTATAAAGCAGAAATTATAAATGATGATAAAAAAAATTGCGAAGTAAAAGTTATTGAAAAGCAAACTGAATATGGAAGAAGAAATTATCAGTTACATATTGCAATTGCCCCAACAAAAAATATTGAACGCTTTGAATGGTTTTTAGAGAAAGCAACTGAAATTGGAATTGATGAAATTACTCCTGTTATTTGTGAACATTCAGAACGAAAGGAAGTGAAACCGGAGCGATTAAACAAAGTGCTTGTTGCTGCTATGAAACAATCACTAAAAGCTTATTTACCAAAATTAAATCCTGCGATTAAATTCCAAGATTTCATTTCACAAAAAAACTCTTTACAAAAATTTTTATGTAGTTGCGATGTTGAAAAAAACAATTCTTTAAAACAATTTTATACAAAAGATTCAGATGTGTTATTTTTGGTTGGGCCCGAAGGAGATTTTTCTAAACAAGAAATTACATTTGCAGAAGCAAACGGATATAAAACAATAAGCCTTGGTGAAAGCCGTTTGAGAACGGAAACTACAGGAGCTCATGTTTGTTCATTAATCAGTTTTCTTAATTCATGAATCAGAATTTCTTTAATTTAGCAGTAAAATAATTGTCATGGCTCATCCGGCAATAAAACATAAAAAATATTCTTATGCAGATTATCTGCAATGGGACGATGATAAACGTTGGGAAATAATCAATGGCGAGGCATATGATATGTCACCTGCTCCTAATACAAAACACCAAAGAATTTTGTTAAAGTTATCTCAGAAAATTTATAATTACTTACAAGATAAATCATGTGAAATTTTTGTTGCGCCATTTGATGTAAGACTTTCAAAACAATCAGATGAGGATTTTGAAATCTTCAATGTAGTTCAACCTGACATTTCAGTTTTTTGCGATAAAAAGAAAATTGACAGTAAAGGCGCTAAAGGCGCTCCTGATTGGATAATTGAAATTTTGTCACCATCAACATCCAAAAAAGATACTACCAAGAAGTTGGTGCTGTATCAAAATTTTCAAGTGAAAGAATATTGGATTGTCGATCCGGAAGATGAAACTGTTTCTGTTTTTTTGCTTAATAAACAAAACATATTTTCTAAAGTTACTGAATATAAAAAAAAAGAGCCGATTCCCGTAAAAATTTTTACGGGCTTTAAAATCAAAGGTTCTGAAATTTTTTAATTATGATGAATAAAATATTTCTTTTCTTTTCACTGATTTTATTTTTTTCATTCAAGCCGATCGAACCTTCTTACAAAATCGGTTTGTTAAAATACAATGGCGGTGGCGATTGGTATGCTAACCTTGAAACGTCATTAAAAAATTTAATTCAGTTTTGCAATCAGAATCTGAACACAAACATTAATCCTGAACAGGAAGTTGTGGAAGTCGGAAGTCCTGAATTATTTAATTATCCGTTTGTTCACATGACGGGACATGGCAATGTGGTATTCTCCATGCAGGAAGCACAGAACCTCAGAAATTATTTGACAGGCGGAGGGTTTCTTCATATTTCAGATAATTATGGTTTGGACAAATTTATTCGCCCTCAAATGAAAAAAGTTTTACCTGAACTGGATTTTGTGGAGCTTCCTTTTGACCACCCGATCTATCATCAGAAATTTGATTTCACAAACGGTCCCCCGAAAATACATGAGCATGATGGAACACCTGCACACGGATTTGGATTAATATGGCAGGGCAGATTAATTTGCTTTTATGACTTTGAATGTGATTTAGGTGACGGGTGGGAAGATTATGATGTTCACAAAGATTCTCCTGAGAATCATCAGAAAGCGCTTAAAATGGGTGCGAATATGATTCAGTACGTTTTTTCGAATTGATTGAAAAGGTTTTTTTACGATTTAACAAAACCTAAATCAAAAAATATTTTGCAAGACCTGCCAGAGCACTGATTATTATCCATGGAATCATTCCTACTTTAAATTTATTCATTGCAAAAAATGAAATTATAATCCACGCAAAAGCAAAATAATCAACTGAAGAAATATTTAATCCTTGTGGAAACACAACTGCTTTGCCAAAATAAACTGTGAGATTTAAAACTACACCAACAACTGCTACAGTTACGATGTTCAGTATATTTTTTATTTTAGGATTATGCTGTGTTGTTTCAATTATCGGAGCGCCAATAAGAATAAAAAGAAATGATGGAAGAAATGTATAAAAGGTAGTTGTAAGTAAACTAACTGATGCAAGGCTCAAAGATGTAAAATGATTATATCCTGCAATGAATCCGACAAACGCCAAAACCATAATGAGTGGTCCCGGGGTAGTTTCACCTAAAGCCAATCCATCAATCATTTGGTACTGCGAAAGCCAGTGAAATTTTTCAACACTAATTTGCGCAACATAAGGAAGCACAGCATACGCACCACCGAATGTTACAAAAGCTGCCTGAGTAAAAAACAATATAAGGTTTTTCCAGAATAAAAAATCATCTGAAACAAATTTAAAAATTACTAACGGGATAAACCATAAAATAATACCTGATGCAATTTGCTTTACTAATCTTGATAGACTGAATCCTGTGTTTTCAATCAAAGTATTTCTATTCAAAAAATATTCCGATTCGTCAGAAATTCTTTTATGATTTTCATTTTTTGAATTGCTGAATACTTGCGGATAAAATTTCTGAATTAAAAACCCAGTCGCAATTGTTCCGAATATGATTACCGGAAAAGGAACGTTGAGAAAAAAAATCAAAACAAAACTCAGTGTTGCAATCACATAATGCAGTGCACCCGATAAAGATTTTTTTGCAATTTTTATTAATGCAAGAATTACGATTGCAACTACAGCAGGCTTCAATCCATAAAACAAAGCACCAACCCATGCAATGTGTCCGTACATTACATAGGCAATGCTTAATCCAAGTAAAATAAAAACGGATGGAAGCACGAATAGAATTCCTGCAACCAATCCCCCTCTTAAACCATGCAGCAACCATCCGATATAAATTGCCAATTGTTGCGCTTCAGGACCGGGAAGCAACATGCAGAAATTTAATGCGTGCAGAAATTTAGAATCACTGATCCATTTACTTTTCTCTACTAAAAATTCGTGCATGATGGCAATTTGCCCGGCAGGTCCGCCAAAGCTTATGAATCCCAACTTCAACCAAAAGTTAAATGCTTCTTTGAATGTTGGTTTTTGCATAAAATAATATTATCAACTCAAAAACTCAATTGCCACAGATTCACAGATTATACTTTTTTATCCTTGCGGGATAATAGAATAGCATTGACTTTTTTCCAAATTTATTCGTTGCCTATATTTTATCCGGTTATTAATCTGTGAATCTGTGGCATTTTTAAAAAGAATACTCGCGGATAAATTTTATTGACTTCTGAATGTCGTCAGCCAAAATCCTGTCTTCGGTAATAAAAGAAACTTCTTTGCGGTAAGCAGAAATAATTTTTTCAAGTTCAACAGATGTTTTCAAAGGTCTGCGAAATTCGAGAGCCTGTGCTGCATTCAGCAATTCGATTGCAAGAATCGCTTCAAGATTTTTAACAACACGAAATAGTTTTGTTGCGGCATTTGCGCCCATGCTTACATGATCTTCCTGACCGTTGGAAGAAACAATTGAATCCACTGAAGCTGGCATGCACAATTGTTTGTTTTGAGAAACAAGTGAAGCGGCAGTATATTGCGGAATCATCAATCCTGAATTTAATCCGGGATTTGCAACAAGAAAAGGGGGTAATCCTCTCTGTCCTGAAATTAATTGATAAGTTCTTCTCTCACTGATGCTTCCTAATTCTGAAAGAGCAATTGCTAAATAATCCATCGTTAACGCCAATGGTTGTCCATGAAAATTTCCTGCTGAAATAATTAAATCTTCGTCAGGAAAAATTGTGGGATTATCGGTTACAGAATTTATTTCAATAAACATTGTATGAGCAACATGATTGATCGCAGCCATTGATGCTCCATGCACTTGTGGAATGCAACGAAAGGAATAAGGATCCTGAACATGCATTTTTTTTTGCTTAATAATTTCACTGTCTTTTAATAAAGAACGAAAATGTATAGCTGTTTCAATTTGCCCTTTGTGTGCACGAATATCATGAATCAAATGATGGAATGGTTCAATGCGACCATCAAACGCATCCAAAGAAATCGCTCCGATTACATTTGCAAGATTTGATAGTTGTGAACTCTGCATTATTGCCCATGTTCCATAAGCGCTCATAAACTGGGTACCGTTCAATAACGCAAGTCCTTCTTTTGATTTTAAAGAAACAGGTTGCCAGTTTAGTTTTTTATAAACAGCAGCAGTCTTTTGCTTTTCATATTCATAATAAACTTCACCTTCTCCAATTAAAGGCAAGCTCAAATGCGCAAGAGGAGCAAGATCACCTGATGCACCGAGTGAGCCTTGCTGAAAAACAACAGGAAGAATATCATGATTATAAAAATCAACCAACCGTTGAACAGTTGTTAATTGCACTCCGGAATTTCCATAACTTAATCCCTGTATTTTCAAAAACAACATGAGCTTCACAATTTCATGAGGCACCTCCTCTCCTACTCCACAGGCATGTGATCGGACAAGATTTACCTGCAATTGTTCAAGATCATTTGGTGAAATACTTTTATCGTAGAGCGAACCAAATCCGGTATTGATTCCATAAAAAGCATTGGTAATGCCCGCAAGTCTTTTATCAAGGTACTCTCTGCATTTTACAATTTTATTTTTTGATTCTTCAGAAAGTTCAAGCTTTGCATTGGAATCAATAATTTCTTTTATTTTATTGAAATCAATGTGAGTAAAGGATATTTCGTGTGTTGACATGTTAAATAAAAATTTAAACGCAGAGACGCAAAGGCGCAGAGGTTATAGTTTATTTACCTTTCTTCGGATTCCTTCGACAAGGCGAGGAACATTAAAATTTATGAGGAGACCTAATCTTTTATCAGCCAGTTTTAGATATGTTACCAATTGAACTTCATGAACAGGAAGCAAAATATCAATTGCTTTTAACTCAATAATAATTTCTTCTTCAACTAAAAAATCAATAATAAAATTTTTATCTAATGTTTGGTTTTTGTAAACAATTGGTAATACTACTTGCTTTCGAACAAAAATGCCACGTTTGGTAAGTTCTGCAAAAAAACAATATTCATAGACCGATTCGAGCAGACCCGGACCTAACTCCCTGTGAACTTCAATAGCAGCAGAAATAATTTTTCCCGAAAGCTCATTTAATTCCGCTTCAGTAAAATTATTTTTAACTTTTATTTCCATTTTGTTCTCTGCGTCTTGGCGTCTCTGCGTTTAAGCTATTTTTTTTATCAGGTTATCTATTGAAATTTTCTCCTGCTCGCCTGTTTGCATATTTTTTAATGTCAGCTCGCCTGTTTTCATTTCTTCACTGCCGACCAACACTACAAATGGAATTTTCTTATCATCAGCATAGCTCATTTGTTTTTTCATTTTAACTGATTCAGGATAAATTTCTGCATTGATTCCTGCTGTGCGAACTTTTTGCAATAATTTCAAGCAATATTTTTCTTCTTCTTTACCGAAGTTGACAAACATGACTTGTGTTGTGGATGATTGAAGATTCAATTGATCAAACAATTTCATTTCTTCCATTACATCATAAATCCTGTCAACACCAAAAGAAATTCCAACTCCTGAAACATTTGGTAAACCGAAAATTCCTGTGAGATCATCATAGCGACCACCACCGAGGATGCTGCTGGTGAAAGTGGAACGCGAATCATTTACTTTCACTTCAAAGATTGCACCTGTGTAATAATTCAATCCTCGAGCAAGAGAGATATCAAGAGATAAATTTAGTTTGCCATTATCAAGAATATGGAAATCCATATATTGAGAAAAAATATATTCGAGTTCTTCAATTCCTTTTAACCCGATTTTTGAATCACAAGATTTAAAAATTATGTTCAACTTTTCTAATCTATCTGTATTTATAATACTCGCGGATATATCAGTAGGCGTTTCAAAAAGAAGATTTATAAATTCTAAAATCTTATTAATACTTAAATTTAAACTTTCTAAATCTTTGATCGTTTTTTCTTTTCCAACCTTATCAATTTTGTCAATGATAATTACAAACATGTTAAAGTCTTCATTCTTAACTCCGACATATTCTGCAAGACCTGATAATATTTTTCTATTATTAATCCTGATTGTAATATTAATATCTAATTTTTGAAAAACTTTTTGAATCATCTGCACCATCTCAACTTCATTCAACAATGAATCAGAACCAACCACATCTGCATCACATTGAACAAACTCTCTGTATCTTCCTTTCTGCGGGCGATCTGCTCTCCACACAGGTTGAATCTGGTAGCGCTTGAAAGGAAAAGTAATTTCATTCTGATGCATGGCAACATAGCGTGCAAAAGGTACAGTAAGATCATATCGCAATCCCTTTTCAGCAATGTCAGAAACTTTAATATCCGAACCTTTATTTTTTATTTCATCTATGACAGGACCTGAATTTAAAATCCTGAAAAGCAATTTATCTCCTTCATCACCATATTTTCCTTCTAGTGTTGAAAGATTTTCCATTGTGGGTGTTTCAATTTGCTGAAATCCGAAACGCTGAAAAACTGTTTTAATAGTATCAAGAATACAATTCCTTCTCACCATTTCAGTTGGTGAAAAATCACGGGTTCCTTTGGGAATAGAAGGTTTAGTTGACATGTGTTAATTCAGAAAAAATTGCATTCAATAATGCACATTAATTTTTAACAAGGCTTTTATATCTCACTCTGTGCGGAGTAATATCACCAAGCCTTTTCTTTTTATTTTCTTCGTAATCCGAGTACCCCCCTTCAAAATAATAAACCTGCGATTCGCCTTCAAAGGCAAGAATATGAGAACAAACGCGGTCCAAAAACCAACGGTCGTGGGAAATTATGACGGCACAACCGGCAAAATCTTCGAGGGCTTCTTCTAAAGCACGCAATGTATTTATATCAATATCATTTGTTGGTTCATCAAGAAGCAACACGTTGGCTTCCGTTTTCAGGGTAAGCGCAAGATGCAAGCGATTGCGTTCACCGCCTGAAAGCACTCCGCATTTTTTCCCCTGATCGGCACCGCTGAAATTGAAACGTCCGACATAAGCGCGGGAATTGAGCATCTTTTTTTCCATTTCAATAAACTCATGTCCACCAGAAATAACTTCCCAAACTGTTTTATTGGGATCAATGTCAGCATGGGACTGATCCACATAACCGATTTTAACAGTTGATCCTACTTTGAATTCTCCGCTATCCGGTTTTTCTGTTCCCATTATCATTCGGAACAAAGTTGTTTTACCGGCACCGTTCGGACCGATAATCCCAACGATTCCGGCAGGAGGTAATTTAAAATTCAGGTTTTCATATAAAAGTTTTTCGCCATAAGCTTTTGAAACACCAACCGCTTCGATGACTTCACTGCCAAGTCGCGGACCGTTAGGAATGAAAATTTCGAGCTTCTCTTCTTTTTGTTTTACATCTTCGCTCATCATTTTGTCATAAGCCTGTAAGCGGGCTTTTGATTTTGCATGGCGCGCTTTTGGAGCCATGCGAACCCATTCCAACTCACGTTCCAATGTTTTCTGACGTTTGGATTCTGATTTTTCTTCGCTCGCCAATCGCTTTGATTTCTGCTCTAACCAGGAAGAATAATTTCCTTTCCAGGGAATGCCTTCACCGCGATCTAATTCAAGAATCCATCCGGCAACATTGTCAAGAAAATAACGATCGTGAGTTACTGCGATTACAGTTCCTTCATAGCGTTTCAAATGTTGTTCTAACCAATCCACAGATTCTGCATCAAGATGGTTGGTCGGCTCATCGAGTAATAAAATTTTCGGCTGCTGCAATAACAATCTGCATAAAGCAAGCCTTCTTCTCTCCCCACCGGAAAGATTAGCAACATTCATTTCAGGATCAGGACAGCGCAATGCATCCATCGCCACTTCAATTTTATTATCAAGTTCCCATGCTCCGGCAGCTTCAATATGATCCATCAACTCGCCCTGACGTGCAATGAGTTTGTTCATGGCATCATCGTCCATCGGTTCAGAAAATTTGTTGTTCACCTCTTCGTATTCTTTGAGCATGTCAACAATTGGCTGAACGCCTTCCATTACAATTTCACGTGCTGTTTTTGAGTCATCCAATTTTGGTTCCTGTTCAAGATAACCGACATCATAACCGGGAGAAAACACCACATTGCCCTGGAAAGATTTTTCGAGACCTGCAATTATTTTCAGTAAAGTGGATTTACCGGAACCATTCAATCCGAGAATACCGATTTTAGCTCCATAATAAAAGGAGAGGTAAATGTTTTTTAATACCTGTTTTTGCGGAGGAAAAGTTTTGCTCACTCCTACCATTGAGAAAATTACTTTTTTATCGTCTGCCATTTTTAGAGTTTGAAATTAAAAGTTTAAAGTTTTGGAAACCTTTTGTTAAAATAACTGTTTACAAATCTAAAGTAATTTCAAAAATGCCGGTGCAAATTTGAATTTTATTTAATTAATTTTACATAAACCAATTTTATCAATCATGAAAAAAAAATTTACTTTATTCTTTTTGTTCATTATGAGCGTAAATGTTCTGATTGCACAGGAACAAGCCAAGCTGAATTATACGCTGGTAAAAAAAATACTTGAATCGCGTGATCCCAACCGCCCTGCTGCTTTGTTTGTTCAAGGTGATATAAATTTCATTAAATCGAAAACAGCTGAGCTTGGAGGACATTTTAAATATTCATCGGGCGATGTTGCTGCGATTGTTTTGCCTATTTCAAAAGTCAATACTCTTGCTGCCGATCCGAAAGTTATCCGAATGGAAGATAATTATATGAAGTTGCAGCCGATGAATGATTCGATGGTTGTGAAAAACCGTATTGTTGCCGCTTATAACGGAGATGCTCCACTGCCACAGGGATATGACGGGGCAGGAGTAGTTATGGGAATTATTGATTCAGGAATTGATTTTACACATCCTGATTTTCAGGATTCAACCGGGGCTACGCGTGTTAAGTTTTTATGGAATCAGGCAATTGACGGAACTCTACCTCAACCTTATGGTTACGGATGGGAATTTAATTCCCAAAATATTAATAACGGTCAGGCAGATACAAGTGTTGATAATTCAAACGGACATGGCACACACGTGACAGGTATTGCAGCAGGTAACGGAAGAGCATTAAATCATTTTGCAGGAGTGGCGCCTAAAGCAGATATTATTTCTGTTGAAGTGGACTGGAGTCTTCCTGACGACAACTGGTTGAATTCAGTTGCTGATGCAGTTGAATACATTTATACCAAAGCAGATTCGATGGGCGAACCTTGTGTGATTAACATCAGCGCGGGTGTAATCTTCGGATCGCATGATGCTAAAGATTTGCAAGCTGTGATAATTAGTAATTTAATTTCCCAGCAGAATGGAAGATCTTTGGTTTGTGCAGCGGGAAATTTTGGCAATTCTCCGCTTCACCTCCATCATGACATATCGCCTCCTGATACTGCGTTCACATGGTTTGCTTATAATCCGAACATTGGTACTTCAATTTATATAGAAATGTGGGCTAACCAGGCAAATTTTACCGCAATGAAATTTACAATTGGAATTGATAAAGTATCGCCTTATTATGAATTCCGGGGCATGATGCCCTATTCTATGATCAGTCAGCACGTAGGAATTTTTAAAACGGATACTTTAAAAAACGTTAACGGTCAACGGGTAGCGCTTGTACAAAGTTTTGGGTCTCTTGCAGCAGGAAGGTATTCAATGATATTCAACATTCTTCCTGATTCTACGGCAGGTTATAATTACAGGCTTATGACTACAGGAACCGGAATATTTGATTTATGGAATTATTATGCTCCGTACAATAATATTGTATCCACGGGGCTTCCAACTGCGGCAATATTTCCTGATATAAGTAAATATATATTGCCTGATTATACTCAAAACATTGTCTCAAGTTTTACATGCAGTGATAAAGTTATTGCTGTGGGAAATTATATTAACAAAAGCGAATACGAAGCCTGTGACAGCAGCACTACGATCACCGGAGGAATTCCGGGAGAACTCGCCTTTAATTCAAGTTTCGGGCCCACTCGTGACGGAAGAATAAAGCCGGATGTAACAGCATCAGGAACTGTAACCATTGCTCCGATTGTTCTTGCAAGCCTTCCTGTAACACCTCCGTCAGTAATTGCTTCCGGCTGCATGCATAAACGGGATGGGGGAACTTCAAGTTCTTCACCTGTTGTGGCGGGGGTTGCAGCTTTATACCTGCAACGTTTTCCAAATGCCACATGGCATGATGTGAAACAGGCAATAACATTATGTGCCTACACAGATGGTTTTGTAACAGGATCAATTCCAAATAACACGTGGGGATACGGCAAGGTTGATGGTTTTCAAACCATCATTCCGTGTGCTTTGGTCGGAATAAAAGAAAATGAAACATTGCATAATAGCAATTTTTACTTCTCTCCAAATCCATTCAGCGAACAGACGACTATTTATTATGATCTTTCAAATTTGAATACAAAGACCGGTGAAATAAAAATCTTTGATGCAATTGGAAATTTAGCAAAGAAAATTTCAGTCACTAAAACAACCGGTGAGATCACTCTGAAGAAACAGGATTTGAATTCAGGAGTTTATTTTATAAGTCTTGTTGCAAACAAACAAACTCTTGTAACAAAAAAGCTGGTGATTTTGTGATAATTTTATTCCTAAATTGTTAAATTGCTAAATTGTTATATTGCTAAAACGTTTAAACAACCGACTTAGCAATATAACAATTTAGCAATTTAACAATTCAGTAATCTGACAATTTATTTCCCGAACTTTGCGGACGATGGATACAACATCACGTCCGAAAGTTTCAGATTATTTTTCGCTGATCAAATTCAGCCATACTGTTTTTGCATTGCCATTTGCTTTGATCGGGTTTTTACTGGGAGCAAAAGAAAAAAATTTTCAGTTTGAATGGAAGCTTCCTTTTCTTGTATTGCTTTGCATGGTATTCGCGCGTTCGGCAGCAATGGCATTCAACCGCTGGGCGGACCGTGATATTGATACAAAAAACAACAGAACAACGATGCGTGAAATTCCTTCGGGAAAAATTTCTGCTGATTCTGCTTTGATTTTTGTTATAACCAGTTCACTATTATTTATTGTTTGCACATTTTTCATTAACCGGATTTGTTTTTTTCTTTCGCCCGTTGTTCTCCTTGTTGTTTTAGGATACAGCTATACAAAAAGATTTACTTCGCTCAGTCATTTGGTTTTAGGATTGGGACTATCCCTTGCCCCTATCGGAGCTTATCTTGCGGTGACTGGAAATTTTAAATTGCTTCCTGTATTATTTTCAATTGCCGTCCTGACATGGGTAAGCGGTTTTGATATTATTTACGCTTTGCAGGATATTGAATTCGATAAAAAAAATAATCTGAATTCTATTCCAGCCAAGCTTGGAATAAAAGGTTCGCTGCGGGCTTCTGAATTATTGCATCTGTTTGCTTCGTTGATTTTGCTTGCTGCTTCATTTTACGGAAAGTTCAGCTGGGTTTATTTATGCGGATGGGGAATTTTTTCAGCCTTATTAATTTACCAGCATACGCTTGTAAAGTCAAATGATCTGAGCAAAGTGAATATTGCTTTTTTTACAACCAATGGAATTGCCAGCATTGTGTTTGCTTTTTTTACTGCTTCCGATTTATTTTTCTGAAGTCAATTAAAAAGCTAATCTTTGTTTTTTGAATTATTCTTAAAACAGAAGATTTTATTGCATGACAAAAAGCCTGTCGTTTCAAAAATATTTTTTGCTTTTTGTTATTCTTATTTCTGCTTTAAAATTTATTCATCTCGATGCTGACCCTCCAATTCTTAAACATCCCGTTGATTTGTATGATGAAGCCTGGTGGGCAGGAAATGCGCGATTAAAAATATTAACCGATCATTGGACGCTTGGCGATTATTCAGGAGGAATTGCTGTAGCTCCGCTTAACAGCTTTATTACATTTCTTTCTTTTAAAACATTCGGGGTAAATGAAATTGCCATACGAATCATTCCGCTGATGGCCTCTTTACTTATTTTGTTTTTACTGTTCCAACTGCTTAAAAGAAATAATTTGCCGTTAGCAAAAATTTCAGTTTTCCTGCTTAGTATCAATTATACTTTTTGGGTTTACAGCAGGCTTGGGCATCTTGAAATGACTATGACGGTATTTTTTTTACTGGCGTTTATTTTTTTTATAAAGGAAAATCACAGCTCCTATTTGCTTGCTTCGGTTAGTTTGTTTGTTGCTTTCCTGTTTAAATTTTCGGCTCTTATATTTTATCCTGTTATTTTCGTTTATTTAATTTTAAAACTTAAAAGCAGATCAACCACGGTTCAAAAAGTAACTGTTTTCCTTTTATCACACTTGTTTTTCTTTATAGCTTTTTATTTTTTCTTTTATCTGAAACATCTTGCGGAATTTCAAACTTATCTTTCACAACTGCATGGGAAATTAAGCTTTCTTCAGCAACTGAACTTTTTCAGCATCACCCAGAAAATAATTTTTCTTCCATTAAATAATTTTTTTACCGAGCCTTCTGTTTGTATTCTCTCCATTCTTGCTTTGATTACTTTGATAAAACTTATTCCTGCCAAAATGTTTTTTCAGAAGGAATTGTTTTTGAAAAGCGAACCGTTGGCAATTGCTGTGATATGGATGCTGATTTATATTCCAATATTATTTTTTACAGATTATACTCCGAGGCGTCTTAATTTCCTTTTGATCCCGATTACAATTCTTGCAGCATACTCTGTAATATCTTTTGGTTCAAAAGAAAATTGGAATCAATTAGGTAAGTATGCAGGCATGATTGCAATTTTCTTTTTGTTATTTCCTGCGATTGGTTTGCAGCTGAATTTTCATTTATTAAATTTTTTGCCGTCATCCTGGTTTGACGGATTGACAACCATTGCAGCAAATGAAAAAATCAATTCGGTCCTGGCAATTATTTTCTGTTTGCTTTTTCTTATTGGCATTATCTCTGGAAAATTATTTTCGTATCAAGCAAATATCTTAAAATTCTCTTCATTGGTATTTGTTTTCATTCTTATTCTTAACACCGTTATGATTGTTAACAATCGTTTTGAATGGAACATAAATAAAATTTTCCTTTTGTTAATCGTTGCGCCTTTTTTAATCCTTTCGCATATTCTTTTATTCACAAATAATTACACGAGTATTACTATGCTGCTCCCATCCTATCTTATTTTATCTTGTTTGCTTATTGCTCATGATTTGATCTTTCCAGCATTTACCAGAAAAGAAGCTTCAGATGAAATTCAAAGAATAATAGGTTCTGAAAAAATGCCTGCTATATTTTTTCATAATGGCTGGGATGCTGCTCTGACTACAAAATTATTGCCTCTTTATTATACTGCTGAAGGAACCGGAATTTTACCAACGAAAAACGTAACCAGTATTCGTCCTGAATATTTTATCAGCAGCAGGAATATAGATGATGCACCTGAATTTTTTGCGGGGGAATTAAATTTTGCAAAGAGTCATTCTACCAATGCTGTTCTTCTAAAAGAATTTTCACTATTCCCGGTGAAAAATATTGCAAAAGAAAACCTGTTGTTGTACAAGTTGAATTATGATGATTAATATTTATAGAAGTTTTTCAGAATAAATAAAAGATAGTTCAAACCTGTTTTCACAATTTTCATTTTAGTTTTACCTTTTCGTAAATGTGATTGAAGGACTGTAGGAAATTCAATGATTTTTGCATCACATTTTTTTGCTTTTAACAGTAATTCCACTTTGCATATAAATCCTTTTTCATTAATCAATGTTCCATATTCTGCTTTTATCTTTTTTAAAAGATTTACTTTATAAACTCTGTAAAAAGAAGTTAAGGTTTTTACTTCTAAAGAAAAAACAATTCTCGTCAGCCTGTTTGCAATGCCGGATAAAAAAACTTTCAGGGTGTTGTATTCTGAGATGCTTCCTCCTTTCATATAAACAGAAGCTAATACAAGATCATGACCTGATTCAGCAAGCTTTATCATTTCAGGAATTATGCTAAGGTCAGAAGTGTTGTCTCCTTCGAGAGTTATAACCAGATCATCCGGAGAAGAATTGTTTTTCAGAATCCATTCAAAGCCTTCATTGAAGCTGAAGCCTGGTCCACAATTTATTTTGTTTTGAATAATAAAAAAATCAAAACCTTCAAATGATTTTTTAATTTCAGCTACGGTATTATCCGTTGAGCCATCATCAACAAAAACATATTTTGCTTTCATGCCTGATGATTTCAATGAGCCCGCAAGCTCAAAAATGTTCAGATCTTCGTTATAAACAGGGATTAAAAAAAAAATCATAAGCCCATTGCTTTACGTTGCCAATCTATTGTCAATTCAAGTCCTTTATTCAAATCAGTTACAGGGGAAAAATTGATCAATTGTTTTGCCTTGGAATAATTACCCGTTCTGCGGTTCACATCTTCATAGGAGCCAAAAGTTGAATAGGGAATAAATTTTATTTTGGGTTCATCGCTCCTGATCATGTACCAGATTTTTTTTGCAAGGTCAAGAATGCTGATTTCATCCCGTTCATCTGAAGAGAGATTTAAAACCTGGTTAACACTATTTTTATCAGACATCAACTTATAAATTCCAACAATGGCATCGTCAACATAAAGAAAAGACCGTGATTGAAGACCGTTGCCATGAATTTCCATGGGTTCATTTTTTAATGCGCGGGAAATAAATTCAGCCTGTGGTCCTCCCCACCAGGAAAGATTTTGATTCGGTCCGTAACATCCGAACAAACGAAAAATGGAGTACTGAAAATTGTATTCTGCCGAATTAGCAAGAATCAAATGTTCGGCATAAATTTTTGAAACGGCATACGCCCATCTTTTTATTTCACTATGTCCTAAAACAAAATCTGATTGCTCATGGTACGGAACATTCGCATTCTTTCCATAAACATCAGAAGTAGATGCAAAAATTAATTTTGATTTATCAGCACGACATTTTTCGAGAACATTTTTTATCATGCTGTAATTCTGCTCAAGGGTAATAAGTGAATTAGAATACCGGGGAATTTTCTGAGATGCAAGATGAATGATTACAGGTGCAGTAAAATCCTGCAAAGCCCCGGCAACCGAAACATCCGATTCATAAAAAGAAAATAACGGATTTGATTTTAATATACCAATATTCTCCAACCTTCCGTGCAGTAAATTATCAATCCCGATTACTTTCAAACCTTTCTCAACAAGGTGAAGAGCAAGGTTGGAGCCTATGAATCCGGCTGCTCCTGTAATAAGGACATCTGCACTCATAATAGTTTGCAATGTGTTATTATTATTTTTATGCAATGCTAAAGATAATTCTTTAATGTGCAACCTGTTTCAGGAATAGAACGCGAATAACACCTATTGAACGAATTTATTTATCATTGAAAATCAACGACATCAGTCTCATACTTGCTCCAATTACTTATTGCGTGAGTAAGTTGTCAGGTAGTCGATTTTTCTTGTCCCAAATACAATTATAAAAGAAATATTATATTTGTACAAACACAAATATTTGACTTTATGTCAATTAACGAAGCGCAGCACGAGCCGGCAGAAAATCAGGATTTAAGTTACGATGATTTTCGTACTGTGATCCTTAATGATTACAAGATTGCCAATGAAAGCCGTCAGGCAAGTTTGCTTGGCAGAAAAGAAGTGCTTACCGGCAAAGCTAAGTTCGGAATTTTTGGTGACGGAAAAGAAGTGGCTCAGATTGCAATGTCAAAAGTCTTTCGCAATGGAGATTTTCGTTCAGGATATTACCGCGATCAGACTTTTATGATGGCTGCCGGTTTATTGTCTGTACAGGAGTTTTTTGCCCAGTTGTACGCACATCCTGATGAAAAAGCCGATCCGTCTTCGGCAGGACGATTGATGAACGGACATTATGCCACACGTTTGCTTGATGAGAAGGGAGAATGGAAAAATTTAATGCAGCAGAAGAATTCGGGTTCTGATATTTCTCCGCTTGCAGGACAGTTTCCGAGATTAGTCGGTCTGGCTTATGCTTCTAAATTATTTCGGAGTAATCTTGAATTGCATAGTGAATATTTTGAAAATTTTTCCATCAAAGGAAATGAGGTTGCATTCGGAACTATTGGTGATGCAAGCACGAGCGAAGGTTTCTTTTTTGAATCCATTAATGCAGCAGGTGTATTACAAATTCCTATGGCTATTTCGGTGTGGGATGACGGTTTTGGAATTTCAGTGCCGCAGAAATATCATACGACCAAGCAAAGTATTTCTGAAGCGCTTAAAGGTTTTGAAAGAACTGAAGAAAAAGACGGTTACATAATCCTCACCGCGAAAGGTTGGGATTATCCCGGCTTGTGCGATATGTATGAAAAAGGAATTGCCATTTGCCGCAAGCATCATATTCCGGTTTTGTTTCATGTCCAGGAAATGACGCAGCCGCAGGGTCATTCCACTTCCGGATCGCATGAGCGTTATAAAACAGAAGACAGATTAAAATGGGAAGATGACTATGATTGCATTCGTAAAATGAGAGAATGGATGCTGCAATCTGCCATTACAACTGCCGAAGAATTGGATCTGATTGAAACAGCAGCAAAAAAATCAGTCAATGAATCAAAGAAAAAAGCATGGGAGGCATTTCAGAACTCTATTAAAGCCGAACTTGCTGAAGTAAAGAATATTTTAAACTCTGTTGCCGCAGAAAGCAACAACAAAGTTTTCATTGAGAAAATAATTTCCGGTTTAACCGAAATTGCTGAACCAATAAGAAAAGATATTTCTGAAACAGTTAAAAAATCTTTGCGGTTGACCCGGAATGAAAACTTTTCTGCAAAACAAAATTTAATTAACTGGCTTAAAAACTGGAATGATAAGAATGTTGAACGGTATGATTCCTATTTATATAGTCAGTCAGCAAAATCAGCATTTAAAATAAAAGAGGTGAAGCCTGTTTTCAATTCACAATCTCAAATGGTTGATGGCAGGGAAATATTATTAGCCAATTGGGATTTCCAGTTAAAAGAAAATCCGGCTATACATATTTTTGGTGAGGATGTAGGAATGATCGGAGGAGTGAACCAGACTTTTGCAGGATTGCAGGAAAAGTATGGAGAGAACAGAATTGTAGATACCGGTATTCGTGAAGCAACAATAGTTGGGCAGGGAATTGGTCTTGCTATGAGAGGACTTCGACCTGTTGCAGAGATTCAGTATCTTGATTATTTAGTTTATGCAATAACAACATTGACGGATGATCTTGCCTGTTTGCAATACAGAACTAAAGGCGGGCAAAAAGCTCCTTTGATTATAAGCACACGCGGACACCGTTTAGAAGGAGTGTGGCATTCAGGTTCACCCATGTCCATGATACTTGGTTCACTGAGAGGAATATTAATTTTAACTCCTCGTAATATGACACAAGCAGCAGGGTTTTACAATACGATGTTAGAGAGCGATGATCCGGCATTGATTATTGAACCGCTGAATGGTTACAGGCTTAAAGAAAAAATGCCGGAGAATATCGGGAAGTTCAGACTACCGGTAGGCATACCCGAGGTAGTGGTTGAAGGTACTGATGTGACTATAGTAACCTATGGTTCATGTGTACGAATTGCACAGGATGCTATGCAACAATTGCAGCAAATGGAAATCAGTTGTGAATTGATTGATGTTCAAAGTTTAATTCCATTTGATATAAATCATACTATAGTTGAGTCATTGAAGAAAACAAATAAAATTCTTTTTCTTGACGAAGATGTTCCCGGAGGTGCAAGCGCTTATATGATGCAGAAAATTTTAGAAGAGCAAAACGGTTTCCGTTATCTTGATATAGATCCGAAAACTTTGACAGCAAAAGATCACCGGCCGGCCTACGGAACTGATGGAGATTATTTTTCAAAACCAGGAGTAGAAGATGTTTTTGATGCAGTGTATGATTTGATGCGTCAGTGTGACCCGGGGAAATTTCCTTCAATAATATAAAACAGTTAATACTTATCAGATATGGGCAAAAAAACTGATGCGAAGTACAAAAAGCTATTAAATCAAGCGCTTATGCTTTCTAAAAAAAAATCCGAACGACAAGTTCTTTTGGCTGCCCTACAAAATTTAATTGAAAGTCTTGAAAGAAAAAGCATGTCATCTTTGAAAGGAAAAATTCATTGGGAAGGCGACCTTGAAGAAATGAGAAAATGGTGATACCCTACTAATGGAAATTTTAGTCTTTGATACTTCAGTCTGGATTGATTTTTTTAAAGGAGGAAATTCAAATGAAGTTCGTTTGCTGGATCACTATTTTAAAAATGATTTTCCTATTATGCTTTGCCCTGAAATTATACTTGAAATTCTTCAGGGGCTCAAATTGGATAGTGAATATGAGTTAATGCTTTCTAAATTAAATCGTTTCAAAAAACTTGAGTTTGACCCGTATGAAATAGCTATTGCAAGTGCAAACTTGTATCGCAATCTTAGAAAACGCGGAATAACAATCAGGAAAAACAATGATTGTGTAATTGCTTTATATTGCATCGAAGCACATCTTCGCATAGTGCATGTTGATCGGGATTTTGATTTGATAGCTAAACATTCGTCACTAAAAGTTTATTCCTTTTCTAATGGAAAATAAGATCACCGAACAGGATTCTTCTTATCACGATCTCGAAAAGATGAGTGTACGTGATTTGCTCATTAATATTAATAAGGAAGATAAATCGGTTCCGTTTACCATTGAAAAAATTATTCCGCAGATAGAAAAATTAGTTGCTGAAATAGCTGAGAAGATGAAAACAGGCGGAAGGCTGTTTTATATTGGTGCAGGTACGAGTGGGAGATTAGGAATTGTTGATGCGAGCGAGTGCCCTCCTACTTATGGAATTGAACAAGGCAAGGTGATCGGCTTGATTGCAGGTGGAGACAAAGCCATACGCAAAGCAGTCGAGTTTGCTGAAGATAGCATTGAAGAGGGATGGAACGATTAGCAACAGCAGCATGTTTCTGAAAAAGATTTTGTGATTGGAATTGCCGCTTCAGGGACTACTCCTTATGTTGTGGGAGCATTGGAACGATGCAGGAAAAATAATATCAGGACTGGATGCATTACCTGCAATTATGATACACTCGTTTCAAAACATGCCGATCATATTATTGAAGTTGTAACAGGACCTGAGTTTGTGACAGGCAGCACCCGTATGAAGGCAGGAACTGCACAGAAATTAATTCTGAATATGATTTCAACAGCAGTGATGATTCAGTTAGGCAAAGTAAAAGGAAACAAAATGGTCGATATGCAGCTGACGAATAATAAACTCATCAGCAGGGGAACCCTAATGCTGATGAACGTTTTGAATATTCCGGCTGAAGAAGCAAACAGGCTGCTTTTGAAATACGGCAGCGTTAGAAAGGTAATTGATTCCGGGGAGAAATGAGCGTTGGACTGTTAACGAATAAAAGCACGATAATGATGAAATCTGGAAAAACTCATTGTATAAAAACAGTAAAATTTAATGGTGCTACACTCAGACCGGGAATCAATTATCGTTTCATTTCTTTGCAATAATCGTATCATACGAAACAGCGTATCCTTCAAAAATTCCAAAACCTCCTGTAATGTTTGATTTAATATTTGTGGTGGCAGCAAAAGGATTCCCGTTATTGGAAAATTGAGCTTCTGCAGTTCGCCAGAAATCATAACTGTCTCTACCGGCAGTACAAAATTTAACCACTATAGTATCGCCTGTTTTGTAAAAACCCTGCTCATCATTATTATCATCTTCGGCTATTGAATTGGGGACCTTCCCGCGGTTATAAGCGAAGTCAAAACTTTGTCCGTTAATAAATTTATCTTCAAAAATTGAACCCAGCGGAGCAATAAAATCCACATCCTTAGTCAATCTTTTTGCGAACCACCGGTAAATATTACCGAGTGTATCAGGATCGCTGAGGTGCGCCCATATATAACCAAGGGTATCCTGGTCAGGCTGCACCTTAAACCACACGCTGTCAAGCGGAATGGAAGGATATATGTGGGTTTGAGATGTGGCTATTTTTCCATCTCCAGCAAGCACTTTTAATGAATAATCTTTGCCCACCTGACCTATAATCTTTAATGAAAAATACAGGTAACCGAATTCAGGCGATAGTTGCAGCAACGTATCTGTAATGGTTCCATCACTGATAATAACTGTAGCATTTTTTACTCCTGAATTTATTAAAGAAGCGGAATCAAACGGTGCAAAATACGCTTCCGAAGCCGAAACATAAACATAGGCATTTTTTCCTTCCTCAATATACCCTTCAACCACGAGTTGGCTTTCCGGTTGGGGAAGATCAACAGTAATATCCTTTTCGCAGGAAGCGAAAAATAAAATTGCAATAGTTATTATAAAAAGTGTTTTATTCATTTAGTAAAATCGTGAAACGTATTTTGTATTTCGTATTTCAGGAATCTTTAATTTAGAATTTAAAATTATAAGTCACCGATGGCAAGATCGGGAACAATGAAACCTGTTTTGCCTGTATAGTAAACTGTCCTGTATTCTTATTTATATAATCATTGAAATAAATAAAATATGGATTGTAGCGGTTATATACATTGAATATGGAAAAATTCCAGCTTGCTTCATAGCTCTTGCGTTTCTTACATTTTAATGTCGCTGAAATATCAAGACGGTGATAAGCTGTCTGGCGAAATGAATTTCGTTCACCGGATTCATTATACAAACCGCCAACTGAAGAAGGATTAATATACGTTTGTCCCAGGAACTGTGTTAAATCGGTTGGGCCCAAGAGAAAGAAGCGGCTTTCAGGAAGCGTGAGCGCGTTTCCTGTTGCATAAATCCAGGTCATGCCAAGCGTCCATCGTTCCGAAATATCATACGTGAAAACAAAGGAGATATCATGCCTGCGATCATATTTTGCCGAAAATGTTTCCCCTTTATTGAGATCAGGAAAATTTCTTTTTGTCCAGGCGATAGTATAACCAACCCATCCCGTAAGTTTTCCTTCGGCTTTTTTTACAAAAAACTCAGCACCATAAGACCAACCTTTTCCAAATACAAAACCATTATCGGCATTGTTTTTTAAATCCTGGTCAGGCTGGTGGCCTTCGGAATATTCAATCTGGTTTTTCATTTCTTTATAATAAACCTCAATGGAAGTTTCATATACATTATCTTTAAAATTCCTGAAATAACCTGCGGCATACTGTGTTCCGAATTGCGGGTTCACCCGATCAGAACTGGGAACCCAGACATCCGTTGGCAATGAAACGGAACCTACTGAAGCCAGGTGCACGTACTGGTAATTCTGGGTGAATGATGCTTTCAAAGATGATTTCAGATTGAGAGAATATTTCAAAGAAACCCGTGGTTCAATATGATTGTAAAAAGCTACTTGCTGACCTTTTTCATAAGTAATAGTATCAACAACTTCTCTTCCTAAATTATCCAAAACATAACGGTTAAAAGGCCCCACCTGTTGAAACACAGAATAACGCAGACCATAGCTCACCGCAAATTTATCGGTTACATCAAAATCATCATTAATATACACTGCGCCTTCATGAGCATAAAATTTGACCACCTGTCCCAAATCAAAAACTATATCACCGGAACGAGCACTGGCATTAGTGGGAGTGAAAATATGATACACGTAATTCGCCCCGAATTTCAGATGGTGCCTTACAGAAGGAAAATAATCAAAATCAATTTTGGCATTATAATCTTTTATACCCGAGAAGATTTTGAAATCAAAATCCTGTTGCGTTGCTCCGAACGAAAAATCATAGTTTGTAAATATCAACGATGTATTAACAAACATTTTTTCACCCATTAAATGATTCCATCGCAACGACCCGGTAGCGTTTCCCCAGGGAATATTCACTTTAAACCCTGCTTCGGTATTGGTAAAATTAAATACATCTCGCCCGAGATATCCGCTCAGGAACAAACGATCTTTTCGCGACAAACGGTAATTTATCTTGGCATTAAGATCATAGAAGTAATAGCTGTTGCCGGCAGCATTTGACCCTTCTTTAATAAACGGCTCACGAAGAAAAAGATCAATAAAAGTTCTGCGGGCAGAAATAATAAACGAGCTGGTATCCTTTTTTATAGGACCTTCAATTGTTAAACGCGAAGCAACGTAACCAAGACCACCGCTAACATGAAACTTTTTGCTGTTTCCTTCTTTCATGCTGATGTCAAGAACGGAAGCAAGCCGTCCGCCATAATTAGCGGGCATTCCGCCTTTAATTAACGAAATATTTTTTACAGCATCCGCATTGAAAACAGAAAAAAAACCAAAGAGGTGGGCTGCGTTATAGACCACCGCTTCATCAAGCAAGATTAAATTCTGATCGGGACCTCCGCCACGCACATAAAACCCGGAGTTGCCTTCACCGGCAGCCTGCACACCGGGCAAAAGCTGAATGGCTTTAAGAATATCCACTTCCCCAAGAAATGTAGGAAGCGATTTTATTTTCTCCACATCAAGATCAATTTTTCCCATCTGCGCGTTTTGCACATTCTTATCTTTTTTCTCTCCTGTAATTTCCACTTCTTTTGTTTCAATTACCGAACTCAGCATTTCGGCATTGATGTGCAAATGTTTATTCAGTTCAACAGGAACATCTTTTTCCCGGTAGCCGATATAAGAAAACACAAGCGTGTAATTTCCTTCGTCAACAGTAATCGAATAAAAACCATATTGATTGGTTTGTGCTCCTTTTAAAAGTTCTTTGATATAAACATTTGTTCCTATGAGGAATTCACCGGTAGATGAATCTTTCACATAACCGCTGATGGTATATTTATTTTGTGAAAATGCTGAAATGCTTAAAAAGAATAATAAGCAAAAATGTAAAATAAATTTCCTGTTCATACAAAGTTTAAAATCGGCTGCAAAACTATTGAATTGAAGTGAAAGAAAATTACAGTTTAAAGTTTACAGTCTAAAGTCTAAAGTTGTCGGCATTGATTTTTCTTCAAACTTTTAACTTTAAACTATTTTCCTACTTTTGCGCCCTTGTCGAAGGGTGGTGCTCACCACGACATTCAACTAAGATTGTAGTAAAACAAAAAGTATTTCCGAATTTAGCTCCTGAACAAAGAGCGTTCTTAATTAATGGCACAACACCGGAGGAGTGGAGTATTTATTTATTGTCATGTCCCCGTAATAGCTCCCGCCATAAAAAAATTGCTACCCAAAAAAACAGAAAATTACCTCTGAAATCGGGGCGTAGCGCAGCCCGGTAGCGTATCAGCATGGGGTGCTGGTGGTCGCTGGTTCGAATCCAGTCGCCCCGACAAAAAATGTCGCAGTGGTTGTCCCGGTTAAAATCTGGATTTCCCCGACAGATATGAAACTCCCGCCTTCGCGGGAGTTTTGTTTTTGTGATGAGGAACTTATTAATGGAGATGCAGCTAAATAAAAAAGACTGTCTCGTTTGAGACAAGCTTTTATTGAGAGCGTATTTTCACCTGTTACGCATCCATTTTTTAAGTTTCACGTTAATCCATAGGTGTGCTGACCGGCCTCGAGATTAACCTTGTCAAATTCTTCGACTTGGTATTAGGATAAAAAGGTCCTTTCTGGAGGCTGCATTAATCGTTTCCCCTTCCACTGTGCTATGATGATGACTTTCATGCAAGAGTCTGACATTCGCGTACTGGTGGTAGTACTTTCTGAGTTTGCTCATTTTCAGAGACACGGAAACTTCTGAATTCAAAAAGAAGAAATACTTTTCGATTAAGCGAAACAACCGAATCCTTAAAAAAGAAACTCGGTCGGGAAATGAAATTGCGCAAGGGGGCTACTCAATTTATAAAAACAGCTCCTGATTTTTATGGGAAGCTACTCCTTTCATTTGAAATAAATAACTATCCTACTCATTATACTGAGTTTGAAATTTTAACGAGAGATAAAATGACTGGCGAGCTATTGGGCGGGGTGAAGATAACGGCAACTTCAGTAAAGGGAGTGATGGAGCAGTTTTCAAATCCTATAGGAGAAGCAGATCTGAAACAGTTTGAACCTTCGTGGTGGACGCTGACCTATGAATATCCGTGGTACAGGATTTTAACGATGCCTGACCTGAAAGTGGCACTGGGAAAAAAGATTGCATTGGTGGCGGAGTTGGAGAAGGTAGATTAAGGGTTTCGGGTTTTTGGTTTCGGGTTGCTTTTTTAACATGATTTTTTTTGATGTAAAATTGTACATTCGCTTTTAAAAGGTACATTAAATTTACTTTTGAAAACGAATGCGGCCGCGTCCCGAAAAACGGAAACTCTTTCGAGTACACAAAAGTATTTTGAATTACGATTTTAACTACGATACGTTTAATTAATAATTACTACTTTTTTTGACAGCTATCGTTGCAAAGCCCATGCCTTAAGCGTCAGACGAAGAGGAGATAAGGAGATAATATTACTTAGCCTTGTCAAGTTTTTTTTGAGCATCCTTTAAGTCTTTTTTATCGGGATTAATATTTTTTTGCTCATAGGCGGTTTCGGGCTCATAACTAAGTTTGACATAAATAGGAAAATGGTCCGAGCCGGTATCGTCAAGCATTTGAATGTTTACGACCCTGAATGCTTTACTGAGGAATATATGGTCTAAGGGCCAGCGAAAAAATTTGTTATTGGCATTAAAGGTGGCAAACAGCCCCCTTCCGATACGCGGGTCCAGCAGCCCGCTTATTTTTTGAAATAATTCAGAAGTCCGCGACCAGCCTACATCATTTAAATCGCCTGCCGCAATAACAGGCATTGTTGAATTCCGGGCGCTTTTAGCAACAATAACAAGTTCGGCATCACGGTTAATTGAGCTGGGCGCTTCAGCTGGCGCAGGCGGTTTAGGGTGTATAAAATAGCAGTTGACTTTAACGCCCGAGCGTAAAGTAATGACCGGGTTAAGGGAGGGAATATCATTTTCTACTAAGTATCTAAAATCGGCATTTTCCATCTTAAGCTTTGAATAAACAAGCATTCCATAGGTATTTTCCAAAGGAAGAAACGCTATATAAGGATATTCTTTTTCCAAAGGCTTTAAGGCATTTTGCCACCACGTATCGGTTTCTACTGCCAGTATTAAATCAGGGTGGTATTTTGTAATTTCCCGAAGGCATTTTTCACTGTCGCGATTAGTCATCAGTACATTGCAATGCACGATGCTGAAATAATTCAGAGAATCATTTTTTTCAGCTGGTAACACCTCCAGTTTACTAAAATAAGTATAAGGTTGAATTTTAATAAGCTGGTAAATAATTGTGACCGACAATAAGACCGGATAAATTTTTGCTCCTAATGCACCTCCGCGTGTTGCAACCAGGTAAAGTAGTAATGCAATACCCATGAACACTATCATTTGCAATTTGGGGTAATCAAATATGCGGATCCACCAATACTCAAAATGCAACAACGATAAACCCGTTGCAGCCATATTGGGTATGCCTAAAAGAAATGAAATTGTAATGAGGATGTATTTTTTACGCATAAATCTGTTTTGAAATTTAAAATGCATTTACGCAACAAACCTAACTATTAATTCTTACTTTTTGAAGTACATTCAAAAACTTTATTAAGTTATGCCGGGTTAACAAAAACAACCCTTCGGAACTCGTCTGCCTTTCGTCATTCGTGTGAAGCGTTAGCCTGTGCGAAATTGACAAGGATGCGCGAGTAAGCCATGAAAAACAAATTCTTTTCAGATAGTTCTAAAGTTTTATTCCCTATAGTCTCCGATTAATTCCTCAATATTTTATAATTTTAACTTTTTACCAGTCTGCACAGACTTTGAAAAGTATAATAAAATGAGTGATGCTATTATTGGAGTTACAGTAAGTTTTAGTGTAATTTTATTTTTAGAAGTTTTTAAATCGTTTGACAAAAGGCTTATAGGGTCACTGACTTTGGCAGGAATTGCCTTTATTTATGTTGGCTTCGTTTGGAATGAATTATTTTCATTGAGTATCGTTGCTTCAGCAGTTTTGCTATTTATGTTTTTGGCATATTATGGTTTCACGAAAGATTTCAGGCTTATAGTTGTGGGCCTTATCCTTCATGGAACCTGGGATTTAATTTATCCCCGTTTCAATTCGGCAGTGCCCAAAGGTTATGACATATTTTGCTTAACGGCTGATTTTATCCTTGCCTTGTATTTTTATTTACGGTTAAAAACATTAAAACAAGAGATAAAAAATTAATGGAACAAAACATCGCCCTGCTGATTGCTGATTTATCAGGTTATACAGCTCTTACAGAAACCCATGGATCTTCATCAGCTGCTGATTTAATTGATACGTTTCTTGAAATGGTGAATGAGTGTCTTGTAGGCGACAGTCACTGTCATCAATGTATTGGAGACGAGGTTCTGATAGTTTCCTCTTCTGCTGATAATTTGATTGCCACCTCAGTTGTATTGCATCAGAAAGCTGCGAGCCAGGATAATTTTCTTCAATTACACGGAGGATTGCATTTTGGGAAAATATTAAAACGTAACAATAACTATTTTGGAACCAGCATTAACCTCACTTCCCGAATAGCAGCCAAAGCAAATCCCGGAACTTTTTGGTGTTCTGACCAATTTTTAAATGCTTTATTAAACAAATCGGATTTTGAGTTCCGGTCAAAAGGAAAATTTAGCTTTAAAAATTTAAGCGAAGAGCAGGAAGTTTTTGAGTTAATAATTAAAAATAAAAAATCCTTTTTTCTTGATCCTGTTTGCAGAATGATAATAAGCAATGAGAAAACTGCTATCACCCACCCGGATGCACAAAATATTTTCTTTTGTTCTGAACAATGTCGTGATATTTTTATAGGCAACAAGGTTGTTTAACTTTTAACAGGAAAAAGTTATTGCCGCACCCCTATCCCCTATCACTATCATCAATGTACTGATAATGAAATATATTTTCTCCCTTTCGTCATGGTCTGAAGCGGTAGCCTGTGCGAGTGAGACGCG
>JBDSOU010000284.1:0-10628 GCA_039914625.1 Bacteroidia bacterium
ATCCTCATTGCACTCCCGGCAATAGTGCCACGCTACATGTTACTTATGTGAATGTAGGAACTTCGGCCATCAGCGGTTCAGTAAACCTGGTTTATGATATGAACTTTAATTATGTCAATAGCAGCGTCACCCCGGATAATATAGCAGGCAATACCATTACATGGAACTTTTCGAATTTAGCTCCGCTTGCTTCCGCTGATATTGATATTTTTTTTATGTTACCCTCAACCGCTGTCCTGAATACTCAGCTCCTGTCCTATGCAGAAATTCTTCCCATTGCAGGTGATTCCGTTCCTCAGGATAACAGTGATACGCTTCACCAGGTTGTGGCAGCGCCTGTTGATCCGAATGCCAAAACTGTTTTGCCCTCAGACTACATTACTTCAGCACAAATTAATGGCGGACTCTATCTTCAATACACCATCTTTTTCCAAAATACCGGCACTGCACCGGCCGTTACCGTTATCATTAAAGATACGCTTCATGAAAACCTTGACATTCCAACGTTTGAAGTGATGAGCGCAAGCCATCCTTTCACCTGGAGCATAAGAGACAATGGTATTATTGAAATCAGGTTTGACAATATTTACCTGCCTGACAGCAATAGTAGTGAACCGCTCAGTCATGGTTTTATCAAGTATAGGGTTAAACCCAAAAACAGCCTCGTTACAGGCAATAAAATGACCAATATTGCCTATATTGTTTTCGATGCAAATGCCCCTGTAATGACAAACTACACTTCAACAACTGTTATTAATCTGACTTCAGTAACTGAACTTACTGATGATGTTACCGATCTTGTGATTTACCCGAATCCAACCAATAATGTTTTGAGCATAGAAATGAATTTAAAAGAAGCCACATCATTAAATTTCCGGCTTTACAATTTAATCGGAGAATCTTTGCTGCACGCAGAATACTTTGTAACGTCCGGAATATTTAAAAAACAGTTAAGCATTTCTGATTTTTCAAATGGAATTTATTTTCTGAAAATAGCAACATCCAAAGGAATGAGTGTGGTTAAAATCATTAAGAATTAGATCATAAATCGTGTTTCGGAATATTGTTCTCAGCAATAATCATGATGAAATTATACGATTTCATCATGATTATCCTGTAAAATTTTACTCCCTGTGCAACTTTTATCTAAGCTTATCGCTCTTATAGCTTAAAGGTAACTTATTCATCACTTAAAATGACATTTAAATAAAAGTTTTTATAAAAATTCATTTTTAAAACAGCGCGATAAGGGGTTATCGTTGTTAAAAAGGTGATTGAATAGTTTAGTTTTTGTTAATGTCACGGAGGTGTTGAAAAACATCTCCATTTTTTTTGAATACAACCGGGTTAAAATTTAAAAATTACTTCCTGCACCACCACCGCCAAACTGCCCGCCTCCAAATTCAATATCATTAGGTTTTACAGCCTGTTGTCCGAATGTTTGTGCAATTAAAAGAGATTCGGCTTCTATGAAAGATGCATCTTCATTTGGGTCTTTATCAACAATACCTTTCCAGGGAACTTTTAATTTGTTTATAACAAACCATGATCCGAGAATAAGGAAAGCTCCTGCAATGATCATCGCAACTTCTGCTTCCATAAAATGATAATAATAACGATAAGTAATCACAGAAACTGCAAGAAGGATAATCCCGGTTCTTAATAAAATGCGGTCTTTATTTTTTAATCCGTTAATTATATAAGCAACAGGAATTGCAAGAGTTAATACATAAAAAACAATGGCAAGCGGAATGTCTTCTCCAGGCTGTAATGAAAGATCAAACAAAAGTGCGGATGCTTCTCTTACAACAAAATAATTTACTGAAGCATACAAGGTAATGAGAGATGCTGTTTCAAGTACATTCAGACAATTGCGCCAGTAAAATTTTGTTTCGTCTTTTTTTGTCTTCTGAGAAAACCAATAAACGAAAAAAGAAACACCCATAATTATAAAAGGCATCACCGCTTTTCCAATTGTTCCTGTTTTGTTTACGGTGATGAACACTATGATCAGCAAACATACAAACGAAAGCAAACTGACAAAAGAATCAGCATAACGGGTAGCACAAAAAATAAGTACAGGTAAAATAATGATGCAATCGAACAATACATTATTAAAATTTACCGAATCCGTTACCTGGTAAGTGAGCGCACCGATTCCTCCAATGAAATAAGATAATGCGATGTACAGCATCATGTCATCAATTCCGTTATGAAAATATTTTTTTCCCTTAATAAATTGTTCCAAAACAAAAAAAGTTATTCCTGAAAAGATAAGAAGAACAATTCCGTAGATTTCTGAAATGATCCCGCTTAAAAACAATAATACCAATCCAAATGCACTGTTTGCCAATAAAAGTGTAAACAAAAACATGCCGATACGGATAAAAGTATTTGTTTTCTTGTATCCGCAAACAAATCTTTGTTGAATGTCATTTAATTGTGCGGGAATAATGAGTTTTTTGCGGAACCATTTTTCAGCAACGTCCTGTACCCGTCTGTTATCTAACCAATCTTTATTGTATATGATCATCGGAGTGTAAAAACTTTTTATGATTCTTCAAAAATCTAATAATGAAAACACATGAAACAACGAAATAAAGAAAACCAATATATGTGAATATTATGGTAAGCCCGGATTTATCTAACAGGTAAAATAATTGATATGTGAACCCGATGTAACCGTAAATAACAGCGATCAAAAGAAAATAAAACGAATTTTCTTTTCGTGCATAGCGGATAAAATAATAAACAAGCGCTGCAAGAATTAAAAAATAAATTAATCCGTAACCCATGGTGAACATTCCTGATAACGCAGCAATAAACATCATATTCGCTCCAAAGTTTAAATAGGTAAAGCTGAAATGTTTTTTAATATCCCGTACATTTGAAATATAAGATACCGCCATAAATATAATTCCGACTGCTAAAGCAGAATAAATAAAATGTACCCCTGAAAAATCATTATGAGAAAGTAAATCAAGGGGAGTTACTGTAATTCCAATCCATGCACACAAAGCAGTAATGGCCATTGAAAGCACTCCTTTATGATCAAAAAAATATGCAAGAGCAAAGAATAAAATAGCAGGAATTATAGTGGCAAGTCCAAAACGATTTCCGAAAACATTGTATTGGAATTGGAGATAACCTTCAAGGGTTAAAAACAAAAGACAACCTGCAAGGAGAATGTAATCGAAAAAAGCATTGGGAGATTCAACTTTAAGATTGGAATATGGACTGCGTTTGCGAAAACAATAAACAAAGCATCCGGCACAGAGCAAAGCGATTAATCCAATTACAACACTATGACCAATGGTGTCAATGTTTTTATAAACAAGTATTCCAAAACCGGTGGTTGCAAGTAAAATTCCGCAATACAGCAGTGTGCGAAGTTCAAAGTTTAATGAAAAAAGTTTGTTCCTTGAAGATTCAGAAATTTTCTGTTGCTGAATCTCCGTGAGCAAGCCATCTGCTTTTAATTTCCCCGAAAGGGTTTCTTCAAAATTCATTTTTTAAAGAAACGGAAAATAAATGATATTGAAGAGGGTTAAGTAATTTCAAGAATCAAATCATCAGATTCCACCAGCGTTCCTTCTTTCAAAACAATTTTCTGAATAGTTAAATCTTTTGAAGCGGTAATAGTGGTTTCCATTTTCATTGCTTCAATGGTAAACATGGGTGTATTTTTTGAAACTTTCTGACCTTCTTTTACAAAGATTTTTGAAAGCATTCCCTGCAAAGGTGTACCGATTTGATTTTGATCTTTTGCTTTTGCATGCGATATTTTAACAACACTTGCTTTTTTATCTTTCACCTCAATCGAACGTGTTTGCCCGTTAAGACGAAAAAATACAGGACGATTTCCGTTTTCATCCACATCACCCACATACAGCAATCGGATCATCAACGTCTTTCCCTGCCCGATATCAACTAAAATTTCTTCGTTTGTTTTCATGCCATAAAAAAATGCAGGAGTTGGCAACGAAGAAATGTCACCGAACAATTGCTGATGATGATAATATTCATCAAAAACTTTGGGATAAAATTTCCACGAAAGAAAATCAAGAAACGATTCTGAGTAAGGATATTTTTTTCTGAAATCATCCAGCTCTTTATCAAAGTCAATGGGTTTCAGATGTGCATTTGGTAAATCGGTGTAGGGCTTTTCATCTTTCAGAATAATTTTCTGCAGTTCTTTTGGAAACCCACCTGGAGGCTGACCAAGATCCCCTTTAAAAAAACTTTTTACTGATTCAGGAAAAGAAATGCTTTCACCCTTCTGCATCACATCATCTTTGGAAAGATTATTAGACACCATGTACAATGCCATATCACCGACAACTTTTGAAGACGGAGTTACTTTTACAATATCACCAAAAAGTTCATTGACTTCTTCATACGCTTTTTTAATTTCATTCATCCGCTCTCCGAGACCAAGCGAAATTGCCTGCGGTTTTAAATTAGAATATTGCCCCCCGGGAATTTCATGTTTGTAAACTTCAGCAGTTCCGGCCATCAATCCCGATTCAAAAGGATAATAATATTCGCGCACCGTTTCCCAATAATCAGAATGTTTATTCAGCGAATCCAAATTAAAATCCGGTGCCCTATCTGTTCCTTTCAATGCTTCAAGCAATGCATTGAAGTTTGGTTGTGAAGTTAATCCGCTCATGGATGCAAGGGCAACATCAATTACATTTACTCCTGCTTCAATTGCTTTCAGGTACGTAGCTGCCTGTATGGAAGAAGTATCGTGCGTATGCAAATGAATAGGTATGCTGATGTTTTCTTTCAATGCATTAATTAATTTTTCTGCTGCATAAGGTTTTAACAACCCAGCCATATCTTTTATTCCGAGAATGTGCGCTCCGCAATCTTCTAATTCTTTTGCAAGATCAATATAGTACTGAAGATTGTATTTTTTCTTTTTCGGATCGGAGATGTCACCCGTATAGCAGATACAGGCTTCGGCTAATCCTCCCGTTAGTTTTCGGACAGCATTGATGGAAACCTTCATACTTTTCACCCAATTAAGTGAATCAAAAATCCGGAATACATCAATTCCATTTTCCCATGATTTTTCAATAAATTTTTCAACCAAATTATCAGGATAAGCAGTGTAGCCAATGGCATTGCTTCCGCGAATAAGCATTTGCAATAAAATATTGGGAATGGCTTCACGAAAATCCTGCAATCTTTTCCACGGACTTTCATGTAAAAATCTCATAGCAACATCAAATGTTGCGCCTCCCCATACTTCCATTGAAAAAGTCTGCGGATGATTTTGAGCAAAAGCCCCGGCAACTTTTAACATATCAACTGTTCTGACGCGCGTTGCAAGCAATGATTGATGGGCATCGCGAAAAGTACAATCCGTAAACTGAATTGTTTTTTCATTCTTAAGCCATTGAGAAAATTTTTCAGGACCAAGCTGTGTAAGTTTTTGTTTTGTTCCGTCCGGAATTTCTTTCAGCGGATCATACAAAGGAATTTTAGGTGAGAAAAAAGTTCGCGTGCTGTCAATCTTTTTTACATCAGGATTCCCGTTCACCTGCACTTCGGCAACGTAGCGTAAAATTTTTGTCCCCCTGTCCTGTCGTGTTTTAATTTTAAAAAGCTCCGGATGTTTTTCAATAAATTTTACTGTAGCTTTTCCTTCTTTAAAAACAGGATGGTTGATTACGTTTTCAAGAAATGCAATATTTGTTTTTACTCCGCGAATCCTGAATTCAGTAAGTGTGCGAAACATCCGCTGGCTGGCTCCGCCTAACGTGCGCCCTGATGCTGTAATTTTTGCAAGCATCGAATCAAAGAATGGCGACACTTTTACTCCCTGGTAAGAACTGCCTTCATCAATCCGTATTCCATATCCTCCTGCGTTTCTGTATGCGATGATGGTTCCGTAATCAGGTTTAAAATCATTCAGCGGATCTTCTGTAGTGATCCTGCATTGTAAAGCAAATCCGTTGCACTTAAGCTGCTCCTGGCTTTTAATGTCAATTTCAGGAGACGAAAGCTTGTACCCGTCAGCAATTAAAATCTGACTCCTTACAATATCTATTCCTGTAATTTCTTCTGTGACTGTATGCTCCACCTGCACACGCGGATTTACTTCAATAAAAAAAATATTTTCGTTTCCGTCAACTAAAAATTCCGCTGTTCCTGCATTGTCATAATTTACTTTTCGGGCAATTGACAATGCATATTCGTACAATTTATTTTTTGTTTTCTGCTTCAGATTGGGAGCGGGAGCTACTTCAACCACTTTTTGAAATCTCCGTTGCACCGAACAATCACGTTCAAACAAATGAACAATAGTTCCGTGCCTGTCGCCCAATAGCTGCACTTCAATATGTTTGGGATCGTCAATAAATTTTTCAATAAAAATGGTATCATCACCAAATGCATTTCCTGCTTCGCGTTTGGCTTCGTTGAAGGATTTTTCCAAATCACCTTCCTCACGAATCACCCTCATTCCTCTTCCGCCACCTCCGGCACTTGCTTTTAATATAACGGGGAAACCTATCCGTAAAGCTTCTTCGAGAGCAACTTTTGCATCGGTTAATTTTACTTTGTTATCTTCAATAACAGGCACACCACATTCATTTGCAACTTTTTTAGAAGCTATTTTATCTCCAAGTTTTTCCATTGCTTCAGGAGACGGCCCGATAAAAATTATTTTTTCTTCGCGGCATCTTCTTGCAAACGTTACATTCTCTGATAAGAATCCATAACCGGGATGAATGGCGTCCACTTTATATTTTTTTGCCGTGCGGATTATTTCTTCAATATCAAGATAGGGCTTTAAAGGATCTTTTTCGCTGCCGATCTGGTACGCTTCATCCGCTTTATAACGATGCAGCGAATAACGGTCTTCATAAGTATAAACAGCTACTGTGCGGATGCCGATTTCAGCAGCAGCACGCAATGCACGGATGGCAATTTCGCCACGGTTGGCGACAAGGAGTTTGTGAATATGGTTCATAAAAGTTTTAGAAAACGGCTAAAGATAAATAAAGTTGAAATAAAAAATCTTTATTTATGGTAAACTTTCATTTAATTGCCTGCTTCAAAGGTATAAAAAACCCCATCCTTCAATGAAGAATGGGGTGCCTGACAAAACTAAAACACTATGAATTCTTTGGTGCTTATTATACGGGCTTCATTTAGACATCAGAACTTTGTCAATAACAAACGTAACTCCGTTGCTGTCCATTATATCGGCTATTTGGATCATTGCATTATTGACCATCCAGGTATTTCCTTTTTTACTAATGTAAATTGATTGTCCATCCACTGTTTTGAGGCTCATTCCGTTTTTGAAGTCCTCTGAAGTGTAACGTCCCGCAACTACGTGATGATTAAGCACTGAAGCAAGCCTGCCTTTTGATTCGGGCTTTAACAATTCGTCAACAGTTCCTGCAGGAAGTTTATTGAAAGCTTCATTGGTGGGTGCAAATACCGTGAAGGGACCGACACCACTGAGTGTTTCTGCAAGGTCTGATGCTTTAACTGCGGTAACGAGGGCAGTGTGATCTTTGCTGTTGGCTGCATTTTCAACAATATTTTTTGATCTGACCATCATGGCGCCACCTACCATTACGCCATCGTCCGTCACCATTTTGTCCTGTGCAGTGGCGGTGAATAAGGCTACAGTGAGCGCAACTGCTATAATTGAAATTGATTTTTTTATCATATTTTTTGTTTTTAATGTGAATTATTTTTTTGCTTATACACAAACCTACGCAAAGGTTTTATTATCGGATTTGAAAAAATCAAATAAGTTTTTAAACAAAACTTAACCGAAAAAATTTTCCCGGGGAATGGAATAAGATGAAACCGGATTTTGCAATTGAAAAATTTCAAGCAGAGGTCACAGAGCGCGGAGTGAAAATGAAAATCTGTCAGACAACATCTTTTTATTCAATGAAATTTGAAAATTTGCTCACTTATAAATTTGTTTTCGGTGGTCAATATCAACAACCTCAACGATCAGTTTCTCATCAAAAATAGAATAAATGACTCTGTAAACACCAATTCTTATTCTGTATTCGTTGTCTCTGTTGGTGAGTTTCTCAACCCCATGTGGTCTTGGATTTGAAGACAAAGCATCCACTTTTTGAATAATTTTTTCTCTGTAATGGGTAGGTATTGATTGAAGTTGCTTTACCGCTGATTTAACGATAATAATCTCGTACAACTTCATTTTTTACTTCTCAAAGATTTTTTAGCTTCTTTCCAGGAAATGCGCGGTTCATTTTTACGCTTTTCAACAATTAATGCATCATAAAAATCTTCCCAAATCTTTCCATACTTTTTTAAATCAAGCATTACAGCTATTCTATCGCCTTTATCATTTGTTATATAATTTAATCCTTTCATGAGCTTTCTTTTTACAAAAATACAAAAACCACAGGAGTGAAATGCGATCTGAAAAACAAATGTCATTCACAAACTCATGGAATACAATTCGCCACAAACCGCCCGATGTCAGGAAAACAGTTTTTCATAATATCATAAGCATTGTTGGAATCGGACGGAAAAAAAGTCATGGCATAAGCGCCTGCCAGTTGCTTTGCGTTTTTATCATAAACCGAAAAATGAATCATCAGTTCGCGTTTGTAAACTTCATTTGCAATGTCAAGACAGCTTTTGTAATTGGTTTTAATTTCAAACTGGTTTACAAAAATAAAAACATCGGTTCCGTATTGATTGTATAAATCAGTGAGCAAACCGGGTTTCGTGATCACTGCATTCATGTATTTATCTGTTCCTTTTACAGTAATGTATTGAGCAGCAACTTTAGAATCGTAGCTTTCTTTTTCAGCCGGGTCTTTTTTCCTTTTCACAGAATCCCTTTTTTCAGGATGAAAAGGCAACGGCATAGGTTTATCATACTGGTAACCCGTGCGTGCATAAATTAAAGCGAGGTCATCTTTGAGCGAAGGCAGCGAATCCACATCATACAGCATGGAAACGCAGGGAAATCTTTTTTCAACAGCATCTTTAATTTTTGTGTCAATGGTCCTTCTGAAGCTTTCGCGGATCAATTGCGGTTCCTTATGGGTTTGTTCAATTATGTCATGTTCGGCATCTGACAAATAAAACATTGGATCATAAGGAATGAGTAACACTTTATGATAGTTAAGAGAATCTTTTATAAGAGAAACCGAATCATTTTTTCCAGTTTGCGAAAAAGAAAAATGATACTTCAAGAACAAACAAAAAAAAATCAAAAAAGTTTTTCTCAAAATCGTGCATCGTAAATCGTACATCCTAAATCTAAAATCTAAAATCAATTTAAAATGTGTTTCCAAATATCATTTCCCACTGCAAAAACCATCAGCGAAAGCAAAATCACCATGCCCACAACCTGCGAACGTTCCATAAACTTGTCGCTGAATTTGCGTTGTGTAATGGCTTCTATGAGCAGGAAAATTACATGTCCTCCGTCCAATGCAGGAATAGGGAGTATATTCATAAAGGCAAGAATCATAGAAAGCAAGCCGGTGATTCTCCAGAAGTTCATCCAGTCCCATTTAGCTCCGAAAATGGTGGCAATTCCGATGGGGCCTTGTATGGAGTCGGTTGCTTTTTCTTCACCTGTAAAAACTTTCCGCAATCCTTTTGCATTAGCAACCAGACTTTCAACCGCATCGCTTGTTCCGAATTTTAAAGCCGACCCCACGGTATAGCTTGTTTCCTCATAACGATCTTTTGGAAGCTGCACCGGGCGGTAGTACATCCCGATTTTACCCTCTTTATTTACGGGTAATTTTACTTCTACTAACTGGTCGGTTCTTTTTACCCGCAGGGTTACTTCTTTTCCTTTAAGGGTTGACAGCTTTTCACTCAGGAAATCACCGCCCATTATTTTTTCACCTTCTACTGCTACAATGGTATCATGACTTCTGAGCCCTGCTTTCCAAATGCTGTCCTTATTATCTATAGGCGATACATCATAAACAACATCGCCAAGTCCGATAAAATTCAATCCGCCTGATTTATAATAAGAACGGTAAAAATTATCGGGAACCTGGGTATCAAAAGTCTGCCCGTTGCGCACCACAGTGAGCGTGGCGCCAAACATCACTCTTGTTGAAAGCAAATCATCAAAACGCTGAAACGATTTTCCGTCAATGGCAATAATTCTGTCGCCATCCTGCAGGCCTACTTCCTTCCCTAATCTGTAAGCATAAATTCCGTTTTTAACTTCCTCATTAGGAAGATAGGATTTTGTATAATTAAGAAGTGACAAAGAATAAATTGCAATGCCCAATAATACATTCATGGTTACACCTGCAACCATTACAATTAAACGCTGCCATGCCGGCTTAGACCGGAACTCATAAGGTTGAGCAGGCTGAGCCATCGCTTCCTTATCCATGCTTTCATCAATCATACCGGCAATTTTTACATAGCCGCCCAGGGGCAGCCAACCGATTCCGTATTCGGTTTCTCCTTTGGTAATGCTGAATAATTTAAAACCCCATGCATCAAAAAAAAGATAAAATTTTTCCACCTTGATTCCGAAAGCGCGCGCAGCAAGAAAATGCCCAAGCTCGTGCAGTGTTACTAAAATTGACAGGCTCAGAATGAGCTGACCTGCCATTATTAATCCGTTCATT
>JBDSOU010000046.1:0-6548 GCA_039914625.1 Bacteroidia bacterium
GATTTTCAAATGACGGAAACCAGGCTTTAATCAGGAGATAAAGTGCGAAACCTCCGATCCATGTTTGAATGCCAAACCATCCACATGCCACAATTGCTCTTAATATAGCCGGTACGTTAGCGCCACGAACACCAAAGCTTGCACGCGCAAAAACAGGAAACGGAATTCCGTATTTCGCTCCTGCATGTCCGTTTAAAATCATTGGAACAAGAACAATGGTGTTGCCAAGAAAAATAGTAAGTATCGCCTGCCACCAATTCATTCCTCCTTCTATCAAAGAACTTGCAAGCATATAAGTTGGAATGCACAAACTCATGCTTATCCACAATGCAGCGTAGTTCCAGGTGTTCCAACTCCGTTTCTCCTGTGGAATTGGTGCGAGGTCTTCGCTGTAAAGGGATGAATTATTATTCATAAATAAACTTGGTAGGCAGAGTTTAATGTACAACAAAACTATTCAATGAGAGTTATTTTTTTATCAACTTGCCTTTATCCAAATGAGTGTAATTCTCGTATAAATGATAGAGGTACATCCCATTTGCAAGAGCTTTCAAATTAATTATGTTAAACCCTTTAGTCAATTTTATTTCTTTAATAACTGACTTACCTAAAATATCATATATTGAAAGACTATAATTTCCTTCATCAGGAATATTTATATTAATGAAATCAGAAGATGTTGGATTTGGAAAAAGTGTTAAAATCGGAGATGAGGTCTGACTCGCAGATGTATCCGGTGGTGTTACGAAGCATTCATTAAAGCTGCTAATGATTGCCACCTCTGCAAATTGAGCATTAATTATTAGAGAACTGTCGGTAAGTTCCGTTTGAATGTTCGCCCACCATTGAGGATAATAATTGGTATCGCTTATAGCAAGTGGTGAAAAACAGGCTGGCAATGAATCGAGAGTAAACGAAGAAATTGATGTTGATTCGGTTTTTATTAAAAGAGTATCATTTGAAGACAGAATAATATCTGAACATACCCCAGTTGCATTTTTTATGTATGTGTTTACTATATTTCCTGAACTGTCTGCTCTTATTAGATGCGGAAATCTAGTGGGAATATTTAAGGTATCATCTAAATATGTTGCGAGCATGTAACCGCCATCCTCTAATTGAACAAAATTTACGGGAGTTTCATAATCATACTTTGCATTGTGAAAGTAACGTGTAAATGATTTGAAATTAAAGGCAGAATCCAAAATACATAATGCAACATCTTGAGTAAAGAAAATTGGATTTAAATAGTTGCCAAAAAGTGCATATTGATTATCTTGTGTTTGCATAATGCAAGTTGCATCATACACAATTTGCTGGGGCATAGTATTGAAATCAATAATTCTTCCTAGTGTTTGATTTCCTAATGAATCAAAAACATAAATAGCAAACCAGCTATCAGATGCAATAAAACCATTATAGTTGGTTGGTGAAATTCCCGAAGTCGAAATATTATAAGCCCTTTTCCATAAAACATTCCCATTTTCAGTAATTTTTGTAAAATGTGTTCCTGGGGAATTCGGACGCCATGCGGTTTGAAGCAAATAATTATTATCTGCTAATTTTATGATATTATTACCAGATGCAACTTTATTAGCTAAATTATAGAGTCTTTTTATCCATAAAATATTGCCTGATGAATCCACCCTCATTATAATTGATGAAGTAAAAGATTGAAGCGTATCAGTTTCAATTGCTAAACCGGCTGCCAAAAATCCTCCATCGTTAGCGGGTGCAATTCCGCTTAGTCTTGAATGCAAAGAATTTATTATTGTTCCTGTAATACTCCATTTTAATTCTCCATATTTATTTAATCTTCCATATAACAAATTCTCGCAACAACTTTGGCTAAGTTGTGTTTTTCCAACAAAACCATAACTTCCATCACTTAATTCAGTAATTTTATTAATATCTACATACCCTGAATCAAGTATAATTTTTTTTGAAAACACCTGTCCCTGGGTCGAAATTGAAGTCACTCCAAGAAAAATAAAGAGTAATATTATAAAAATATAAGGTTGCCTTATCTTCTTTAACCTTTTCTTTACTTTCAAATCTCTCTCCATCGTTGCTAGTAGCAACAAATAAATAAGATCATTCTTAATGCTTGGTTGCATATTGAATGTCCTTTAAAGCACGGTGAAGAATTATAGGTTCAGCAAATTGCTTAATTACCAAATCAACTTTTGTATGGAAAGCATTTTCAAGAATTTGTTGTAATTGCAGCCGGCTGTCATAATCAAGATTTTCTTCAATCAGCAAATCAATGTCATTGTATTTTTCTCCTCTTGCAAATGAGCCGAATACTCCCACGCGGGTTAATCCAAACCTGTCAAAAATATTATTGGTGCGAAAATATTCCTGCAATGATTTTATGTTTTCATTTTGCATCTTACAAATTTATGTTAATTGTTTTAATTGCAATACTCATCCGCCACAGCAATCGCTTTCGAAATAATCTCCAATCCTTCATCCATCTCATCTTTCGTAACACAAAGCGGGGGGGCCGTAAAAATATAATTCCATCTCACAAAAGTGAACATGCCGAGTTCTGTAATTTTCGCTGCAACTTTATTCATGATTTCCATTTCAGCGGGCGAAGCATTAAAAGGAGCCATCGGTTCTTTTGTTTTTCTGTTTTTCACTAATTCAATGCAGCCGAGCAAACCTGTATTTCTGAAATCGCCAATGCTCGCATGCTTTTGTTTCAGCTTTTCAACCTGCTGCTCCATGTAGGTTCCCATCTTCGCTGCGTTGGAAAGCAGATTTTCTTCTTCGTAAATTTCAATTACTGCATTTGCGGCAGCGCACGCAACAGCATGTGCTGAATACGTCAGACCGATTGGCAATGGTTTGTTATCAAAATGTTTTACGATTTCTTCTTTCACAATAATTCCTCCGAGCGGAATATAGCCGCTTGTAATTCCTTTTGCCATGCACATCATATCAGGAACCACATCATGATGATCCACACCAAACCATTTTCCTGTTCTGCCGAAACCGCTCATCACTTCATCTGCAATGGTAAGAATTCCATGTTTTTTTGCAATCGCTTCTACTTTTTTCCAATAACCCGGAGGATATTTTATGCAACCCGATGAACCGCTTTCACCTTCCATTAAAATTGCAGCAATGTATTGCGGACCCTCATATTTTATAACACGCTCCAAATGTGCTGCTGCATTCTCAGCGCATTCCTCAAGAGTTTTACTGTTCCACGGACAACGGTAGAAATAAGGATTCTCCACATGAATAATATTCGGCACACCCTGCGAATCGTGCGCATGACCACGCGGATCACCACCTGCAGAAAGCGCTCCGTAAGTTGCGCCATGATAACTTTGATACAGCGTAATAATTTTATGACGACCTGTATATAATCGCGCCAACTTAATTGCATGTTCAATTGCTTCCGTTCCGCCATTGGTAAAAAAAGTTCTGTTCAGCGAACCAGGAGTAATCTCCGCTAATTTTTTTCCAAGCTTTCCTCTTGCTTCAGTAATCATTCCGGGATGAACATAGCTCACTTCGTGCATTTGCTTCATTACTGCTTCCGTAACCTTCGGATGACCGTGACCAATATTTACATTCAGCAGTTGCGAAGAAAAATCCAGGTATCTTTTCCCTTTGCGGTCATAAATATAAACACCCTTTGCACGCTCAATGTTCAAAGGATTCAACCCGCTCTGCTTACTCCACGAAAAAACAGTATGCTCCAAATTGTTTTTTAAAATTTCTTCTTTTTCAGAAAGAGTGAGTTCTGTTTCCATAGGCAATTTGATTAATAAGCTGTTTTAATAATATCATTTCATTTTTTTATTTCTCAGTTGTTTCAACTCTGATTTCAATTCAGCAACCAGTTCCTTTTCTGTCGGAAGATACAGCTTGTATTTAGAAGCAAAAAGTTGTTTGCTTTCTTTCAGCACGGAGTATTTTACAATGGTTTCATTTTTTTCATTGCAAAGAATTATTCCGATGGTGGGATTATCCTGCGGTTGTTTTATTTCGTCTTCAAAATACCTTACATACAAATCCATTTGCCCGATATCCTGGTGAGTCAGCTTGCCAACTTTCAAATCAAAAAGCACGAAACATTTTATGATATAATTGTAAAAAACAAGGTCAACAAAAAAATGTTCACCGTCAGCCGAAATTCTTTTTTGCCGTTCTACAAACGAAAAACCTTTTCCCAGTTCAAGCAGAAACAACTGCAACTTGTTCAGCAGTTCTGTTTCTAATTCTTTTTCATACAAAGTTGCATTAGGTTTAAGATTTAAAAACTCAAGCACATAAGGGTCTTTAACAAAATCAAGGATAGTAGGTTTTTCCAGTTTCGCTTCCTTATTTGTTTTTTGAATAACCGCTTTTTTATTTTTTGAAGAAAGTAATCGCTCATAATAAAATGAATTAATTTGTCTTTCCAGTGTTCTTGTACTCCAGTTTTGTTCTGCTGCTTCATTCATATAATAGTTGCGCGCATCATGATTTTCAACTCTGATAAGCAGTCTGTAATGAGTCCATGTCAATTCCCTACGCACTGCGTAGGATATTGGAGAGGATTCAATTATTTCAGGTTTTGTAATCTTTGATAAAGATTGTGCACGCGCTGCGTGCACAATTGGTTTTTGGGATACTTGAGATTGTGCACGCAGTGCGTGCACAATTGGAAAGGCTAAGAAGAACTGCCTCATAGCAGCAAGATTTCGATAAGTAAATCCTTTACCAAAATCTTTAGAAAGTTTTTTTGACAAATCTTTAATAATGTATTCACCATAAACAGCCTTGCTCTTGCCGTGCTGTTCTTCTCCTACTATCCGATTACCGATTTGCCAATAAGCAATCACCATCGAAAAATTCACTGCTTTTACGGCAGCACCTCTTGCCTGTTCAAGAATGGACTTGATGTCAGAATATAAATTTGCTTTTGCAGGTTTCATCTTTTCAGCTCAACGGCAATAGTTTTATTATTTTCTCTCTTTGGGGTTCGGGAGGTTTAACCACTTCATCCACGTCCTTTGATCAACATAATCAACATTATTTATTTCGCAAATATGCATCGTATGTCCTGTTCCGCCTGATTTAAGATTTTTTAAATCATCGTAAAACAAAGCGAAGTTTGCAGGTTTAATTGTGCTGGTTCCGGTTACTTTAATCGTATCGCGAATTATGTATGCAGCTTTCATGGTTAAATGATTTTTCTTACCAGCAATGAATTCATCAATAAATTTCCCCGTCTTCTTATTTGTTTTCGATTGATAAATAACTTCAGGTTCATTCAACAAATTTATTTCATCAAGCGGAAAAGTTTTATATGCATTATTCTTTTCTTTCCGATGACCTGAATAAGGTGTAATCACTTCAAGCCGTTCAGCATTAATTTTTATAACTCCTGATGAAAAATAAAAATCAGAACCCTCTGCATTCCCACTCCTGAATTTGATGTGTTTTGTTTTACTTGCTAAAAGTTCACCAAGCTGGACAAGTTTGTTTACATCTTCAGGAGCAACATTTCTTTTGCCTTCTAAAAGCACAATCGAATTTTCAAAATCATATTTATTTATGAATTGACTGAATTCCATTTTAAGATTATGTTTTCTATCTCCTGAATTTTCGGTTCGTAAATTCGTAACAGATTCGTAATTCGCTGATGTTTTCAGCTCATCCAATTAGTTTTCCCTTCCGGATTCCATTTCACCGTTGTCTTTTTCAATTTGGTCCAGAACTCAATGGAGCTTTTGCCAGTGATGTCGCAGACACCGAATTTACTTTCGTTCCAACCGCCAAATGAAAAAGGCTCGCGGGGAACAGGCACACCTACGTTCACCCCAATCATCCCTGCACTCGCCCGTTCCATCACCTGTCTTGCAACTCCACCGCTTTGTGTAAATACCGAAGCGGCATTTCCATACTCAGAATTGTTTTCAATTTTTATAGCTTCATCCAAATCCTTTGCACGGATGATGGCGAGGACCGGACCGAAAACTTCTTCTTTTGCAATTGCCATATCAGGAGTTACAAAATCAATTACGGTTGGTCCTACATAAAAACCATTCTCATTTCCTGCCACTTTATAATTTCTTCCATCCACTAAAATTTTCGCACCGGCTTTTTCTGCTTCGGTTATGTAACGCTCAATCCGTTCTTTTGCTTCTTTGCTGATAACACTTCCTAAATTCTTTCCCGGAATTATTTTTTTTGTTTCATCACAAATTTTCTGAATGATCATATCAATGTTCCCCACAGCAACCATTGCTGATGCAGCCATGCAGCGCTGTCCTGCACAACCGCTCATGGATGCTGTAACGTTAGATGCTGTCATATCAGGATGCGCATCAGGCATAACAATTAAATGATTTTTTGCTCCGCCTAAAGCAAGACATCTTTTCAAATTTGAAGTTGCACGTTTGTAAACAATCTTTGCCACTTTAGTTGATCCTACAAAAGACACTGCTTCAATCCCGGGATGATCACAAATCGCTTCTACAATTTCACGGTCACCGTTCACTACATTAAAAACCCCGTCCGGCAATCCGGCTTCTTTTAATAAT
>JBDSOU010000252.1:0-31918 GCA_039914625.1 Bacteroidia bacterium
TTGGCATTGCTGAATGTACACCAAACACACGTGTTTCATAACTGCACGCAGCTACTACACCACGCTCACCTCCGCCAACAATAACAGGTTTGCCAATCAGCTTTGAATTAATCAATCGTGATACGGAAACGAAAAAGCAATCCATGTCCATGTGTACAATGCTGCGGTGGTTATTGGAGCTATGAAGAATCATTGCTTGATAAATTTTAAAACAGATCTAATTGATCACCGGATTTTACAGGGCGCTTAAATAAATTGAAATCATACTCCGGCATTTTTCTTCCGCTCATGTGTTTTTTCTTTGCCATGATGAATAGTTGCTTAATACTTTCAGCAATTTTTCCTTCGCCACTCATGCGTGTTCCGAAGCGTGAATCATTCACCTGTCCACCATGACATTCTTTAATTTGATTCCATATTTTATCGGCAGCATCAGGTAAGCTTTTGTACAACCAATCCTGAAAAATATTTTTTACTTCTCCGTTCAATCGAACAATCGTAAAGCCTGCTGTTACTCCTCCGCGTTGTGCAACCTCCTTTATTATATCAGGAATTTCATCGCTGTTTAAGCCGGGAATGATGGGCGCTGTCATGACACCTACAGGAACATTATTATTTGAAAGCTCTTCAATTACGTGCAAGCGTTTTTTGGCAGTGGCAGTTCGTGGTTCCATTAACAAGCGCAATTCTTCGCGTAAGGATGTTATCGAAACCATTACATGCACAAGATTATATTTTGCCAATTCACTCAGCAAATCAATATCACGAAGTATTAAACCATTTTTTGTAATCAGCCCTACCGGATGTTTGTACTCTAACATTACTTCTAAAAGCGAACGTGTGATTTTGTATTTACGTTCCAATGGCTGGTAACAATCGGTGTTGCCGGAGATGGAAATCATTTCAGGTGAATATTTAGGGTTATCAAAATGCTTGCGCAATAACTCCGCAGCATTTGGTTTTACAACAATCTTCCGTTCAAAATCTAATCCTGCGCTGAAGCCATAATAATTATGTGTATTGCGTGCATAACAATAAATGCAGCCGTGCTCGCATCCCTGGTAAGGATTCATGCTGTTCATCATACCGAGATCGGGACTGGTAATTTTGTTTACCATTTTTTTCGGATGCTCCATGAACACTTGTGTCTTTTCATCGGTAATCAATGGCTCATCCAAACCTTCAATATGCTCAGCAACCACTTCCTGTTTCATAAAACGGTTGTGTGAGTGTATTTGTGCACCGCGCCCTTTGAGGTAATTCTCCTCTGTCATCAATCGCTCTTTTTCTTCTTCCATTTTAAAATGATTGTAATACTATCAATTTTGTGGTTGCAATTTAATCATTATATTTGCATCAAAAATAAGGCATACACGAACAAACTCATATCAAATTGATTTACACAGACAAAAAATTTTAATTAAAAACTTAAAAAATGTATTTCAACAGCAACATACGGATTCTTCGCCAGCGCAAAAAACGCACCCAGGAAATTCTGGCAGGTGAAATGGGCTTCACCCGCTCCACGCTTAACAGTTATGAAAGCGGAACAATCATTAATCCCACCATCGAGGCATTAATTGCCTTTTCAGATTATTTTAAAATGTCAATTGATACGTTAATTAAAGTGGATCTCTTTAATCTTTCAGAAGCAAAACTGCGCGATTTAGAGTCGGGGCATGATGATTTTGTGAGGGGAACAAAATTGCGTGTGCTTGCCACAACGGTAAATAATCAGAACAGGGAAAACATTGAGGTGGTTCCGCTTAAAGCGAAAGCAGGTTATAAAAGCGGTTATGCCGACCCTGAGTTCATAAGAAAACTTCCTGTATTTCAGTTGCCCATACTTTTTAAGGAACGTAAGTACCGGATGTTTCAGATTACAGGCAATTCTATGCTTCCCATTCCGGATAAGAGCTGGGTGATTGCAGAGTTTGTTGAAAACTGGCACGACATTAAAGACGGTGAAGCATTTGTGCTGCTTACAAATGACGAAGGAATTGTTTTTAAAATGGTATTCAACCAGATTAAAAAGAAAAAAAATTTGTTACTCAAATCACTTAATGCTGAATACGAGCCGTATGAAATAAATATTAATGAGGTTAGAGAAGTATGGAAATTCTGCAATTATATCAGCAGTGAAATACCGGAACCGCAGATAGCAAGGGATGAATTATTTTCAAAAGTGTTAAAGCTTGAAAAAGATATGCAGAAAGTTAAAGGAGCTTTGAAAGAGTAACTTGTTTTATACATTCACAGTTTTTGCTGTTTGTTTTAACTGGGAAATGGTGTGTGAAGGATTTTCTGATGAGAAAACTGTATTGCCTGCCACAAAAACATCGGCACCAGCCTGAATCAGCTTTGCTGCATTTTTTAAATCCACACCACCATCAATTTCAATGAGGGCAAAAGATTTTTTTAATGCGATCAGTTCTTTCAGCTCTGAAATTTTATGATAGGTATTTTCAATAAATTTCTGCCCGCCAAAACCGGGATTCACACTCATCATGCACACAAGATCAATTTCAGCGATGATGTCTGATAGCAGTGAAACGGGTGTATGCGGATTAATAGCTACTCCTGCTTTCATGCCAGCCTGCTTTATTACCTGCACGGTTCTGTGGAGATGTGTACACGCTTCATAATGCACCGATAAAATATTTGCACCTGCATCTTTGAATGCTGTAATGTAATGTTCAGGATGTACGATCATCAGGTGAACATCTAAAGGTTTTTTTGCGAGGTTGTGAACTGCTTTTATTACAGGGAATCCAAAAGAAATATTGGGAACAAAAACTCCGTCCATTACATCGAGGTGAAACCAATCGGCCTGGCTTTGATTTATCATTTCAATGTCTTTTGAAAGGTTTGCGAAGTCAGCGGATAGGAGGGAGGGGGCGATGAGGGGCATTGAAGATTTGAAGATTTGAAGATTTGAAGATTTGAAGATTTGAAGATTTGAAGATTTGAAGATTTGAAATCAGGCTTGTAAAATTATTAAAATTTCATTGGAGTACTTTCTACTTTCTACTTTCTACTTTCTACTTTCTAATTTCTAAAGCGTTCGTATTTTGTTTTTATATAAACGGCAAGTTCATATTGTGTCCAGCTTTTGATCATGTCATCGTTGATGTTGAGGTACTGAATAAAAGTATCGGCTTGTTCATCGGGCAGGTTGATGAGTTCGTTCTTTTTGTATAAACGAAATAATTCTTTCAGTAAATCGTGGCGGTTGCTTTCATTTCGCAGTTGTGCTGCTTTGCGCTGGTCTTTTCCTTTTTTGCTGAATTGCTGGTAAAGCGCATCAAGCGGGGAAGCCCATGCATCTATTCCCGTAAGGCGATAATCTTTTTCGTTATAACCTAACTTTTGAATATCGTTTTCAATTTTATCGAGATCGCGTTCGGGAAATATTTCTACTACTTTTAAATCCTGGTGAAGCTTGTTTAATGAAATGGTTATGTAAAATTCGCTTTGGTGAGCGGAATCGTTGAAACATATTTTTTTCATGGTATATCCTGTTGCGCTGATGAGGATGGTATCTTTTTTTTGAAATGTGGCTGCAAATGTTCCGTCAGCGTTTCCGAAGATGCCGCGCTGGGTGGAAAGGTTTACTATCATGAGTACGGGAAATGATGCGGCTTTATTTCCGGCATCGAAAACTTTCCCGTTAAGGGAAATTGAATTTTGTGAAAAGGATTTTATGGAAAGGAGCAGGAGTGTGAGGAAGGTGAAAACTGGAATGCAGGGTTTCATGAACCGGAATGTTGTAATAATAGAAACGCTGCAAATTTACATTATTACATTATTCAAAAAAAAAGCGGAGTCATCACCTCCGCTTTTTACTAACTAAACCAAAATTCAACCTAAATATGTTTTCAGTATTTTGCTTCTTGATGTATGTTTTAATCTGCGGATGGCTTTTTCTTTTATTTGCCGTACACGCTCGCGGGTGAGGTCAAAATATTCTCCTACTTCTTCTAACGTCATAGGAGGCTGTCCGGCAATTAAACCAAAGTAAAGGCGTATTACGTCTGCTTCGCGCGGAGTGAGGGTGCACAAGGCGCGTTCAATTTCTCTGCGCAATGAATCGGTCATTAGCTGCATTTCGGGTGAGCGCGATTCTTCGCCCGGTATCAGGTCGAGCAGGCTGCCGTCTTCGCCTTGCATGATGGGAGCATCCATAGAAATATGTCTTCCGGACGAACGCATGGTGTCGCGGATTTCGTTGGAGGAGATGTCTAAAATTTTTGAGAGTTCATCGTTGGTCGGTTCGCGTTCAAATTCCTGTTCTAACCGGCTGAATGCTTTGTTGATTTTGTTAATGTGTCCTATTTTATTGAGCGGCAAGCGTACGATGCGCGAGTGTTCGGCCAGTGCCTGAAGGATGGATTGACGGATCCACCATACGGCATAGGATATGAATTTGAAGCCGCGTGTTTCATCAAAACGTTGTGCGGCTTTTATCAAACCAAGGTTTCCTTCGTTAATCAAATCTCCGAGGGTGAGTCCCTGGTTTTGGTATTGTTTGGCTACTGAAACTACAAAGCGCAGGTTGGCCTGGGTGAGCTTGGCAAGGGCTTGTTCATCGCCTTGCCTGATGGCGCGCGCTAATTTTACTTCTTCTTCCTGGGTAATCATTTTTACTTTGCCTATCTCAGATAAATATTTATCTAAGGAAGCAGTTTCACGGTTGGTTACCTGCTTTGCTATTTTTAGTTGGCGCATTCTGCTCAAGTTATTATTTTATTGAATGAAACGCTGGTTGGGGGTGAGGGTTACACGAATGTTGGGTTGTTGTAAGAATTTTGAGTTATTGTATTTTTTTATCACTACTGACCGATTAAATTCTATTAGATTCCTCGTTTCACTCGGAATGACAACATTCTCGAAGGAAAGGTAACAAAGGGGGGATAGGTTTGAGGCTTTGCCTCAAACCTATCCCCCCTTGTTACTAATACACTTATTGCACTGTCATTCCGAGTGAAACGAGGAATCTCTCGCTGCAAAAACTTTTTTAGTCGGTCAGTAGTATTTTTTTATATGGAAATTGGAAATTGGAAGTTGGAAGTTTGATTTGATTTATTGTTGAAAAAAAATTCCCTTTTTATTTGGTTATTTCAAAAAAAGGTTTTTCCTTTACTATCTGAAATTTTATTTATTCCGCGAAAGCGAAAAATCCTAATTCTAAAATCCTAATTCTAAAATCTAAAACACTATGTCACGACTGATGTTACCTGTTCGCTTTGCGGACAAATGCGAATTATTAACCAATGTAAAATCAAAGGACGGGGCTGACGGTGTCTCAAGCATCATCCGCCCTACGATGACCGATGAAGGCATCAGCCTGAGCACCGATAATACAGCGGTGACCAATGCAAAAGCCAAACAAACGCTTGCCAAGAAAAATGAAAAGGACGCTGAAAAGCGCACCGGAGAGCGCAATAATTTGTTGGATCCTGCTTTTAAAGATCATAAAATGTGTGCGCAGTTTTTGAAAAGGCGTTTTGCAAGCAACATTGCCGTGCTGGGCGATTGGGGTATAACGGTTAACGGCAATGCGATCAGTTACCCTGTTGATTTTGTGGGAAAGCAGGAGGCGGTGCTGGCGCTTATTGACAAGCACCTCACTTTTGCGGCAGGCACCAGCCCGCTCGAAGGTTTTTTGACCGATAATGCAATTAATTTAACCACCAACCGCGCTAATGCTGTGACTGCACTTACCAAACACAACGAGCGCGACCAGTTGGAACGCGATGCCGAAACGGCTACTACCGACCGCGATAATTTTATTAATCCGGTGATGGGTCATCTTAAAATAATAGGCAATTACTTAGTAGCGCATTTTGCAAAAAATCCCAATAAAGCAGGCGATTGGGGCTATACCGTGGATACTTCTCCGCAAGGAACTAAAATCAGGAGCGGAGTTATTGGTTTCAGCTCCTCAAAAACACTTTTAAATCTTGCTAACGGGGGTGTTTTGACCAATACCTGCGATCATAGCCTGAATGCTTTTAAAGGAAAAACTACTACCGGCACGCCAATAGTTCTTGCACCGGGTCAAAATTTTCCAATCACCAAAGGTTTTGGTACAATGACGCTTCAAAATCCGAACAATACTATTAAAGGAAGCTACCAGGGAGTTTTTACTGCCTGAATTTGGGTTAAAAAAATGGCTTTTATTGCCATAAAAATGAGAGTTTCCGCCAGTGGAGTGAGGTTTTCCGCCAGTAGAACGAGAGTTTCCGCCATAAAAATGACATTTTCCGCCAGTAAAATGAGAGTTTCCGCCAGTAGAATGGAACTTTGTGCCAGTAAAATGATACTTTGAACCATTAAAATCAAACAACCATGAAAAAAACCGCCCTTCTTATCATCTTATTATCAACCACTTTCGTGGGAAAAGGGCAATGGTATGTACCACAATTTCAGGCGGGCGTGTATGTTCATGATACGAGTTTTTTTACTCATGCTCCTTCTCTTGGACTTTGCGGTTCGTTTGCGGAATATACACTTTGTCTTGATACTAATCTCATTCCATTCGTTACGGGAGTTTATTCAGAATTAATAATTACAACGCTCTCAAATCCGGGAACAGTTTATACCAATCAGACAGGAATTATAAACTTGCATGATTCACTTATCTTTACTGCAACAAATCATTGTTTTTCTTTTCATTATACAGCACCCTGCACCTTGGAGTTCGTATTTGTAATAGCCGGAACCCCAACTGTTCCCTTTGAGAGTTACTCATGCAGCTTGCAAGATTCATTTTATATTGTACCTATAGGACAATGTGATTTAATACATGTTAATCTGTTTGCTTCTCAAACAATTTGTTCTGTTAATAATTTTACCGGCATCGAAGAACAAAATACAAATGCAGAAATAAAAATTTATCCAAACCCTGTCGGGGATGAATTAAAAATTAAAGTTTCAGATAAAATAAAAGAACTAAAAATATTTGATGCAACAGGAAGAATTGTTTTAGAACAAAGAAATCTAAAAACTAAAATCGTAAATCTAAAATCTTTTCAAAACGGAATTTACTTTATTGAAATAAACGATGGAAAAAATAGTTGGAGAAAAAAGTTTATGAAAGAATGATTTTTTATTTTTGAAAAAATTAGTGACATGAATTTACAAGCCGAAAAATTAAGTTTAATCCAGGAGTTGATTAATCTCAATGATAAAGAGCTTCTTTTAAAGATTAAAAGCATACTGAAAAAATCATCCAAAACAGCTTTTAAGCCAATGGATATTGAAACCTTTTTTGCAAAAATTGACGCATCAGAAAAAGCCTATCAAAAAGGTGAAATTATTTCACAGTCAGTTTTGGAAAAAGAAATTTCCACTTGGAAAAGAAAGAAGTAGTCTGGACGCTTCCCGCAAAAGAAGATTTGCACAAGATTTACAATTACCTTTCTGAAGTTTCAGAAATAATTGCAGAAAAAATTATTCAGAAAATATTATCCCGCACCATTCTTCTTGAAAAAGGATTTACTAAAATCGGTCAGGAAGAACCTTTATTGAAGCACCGAAAAAAATAAGTACCGTTATCTCGTTGAAGGAAATTATAAAATTATTTATAATGAACAGGATGATAAAATAATTATTCACACTGTTTTTGACTCCCGCCAAAATCCTAAAAAACTGAAAAAGTTTTTGAAAGAATAGTTTTAAACTTTAAACTGACTTCTCAGCCGCTTTCCGCTCCGGTCTTCCGCCTTCTGACTTCTCCGGTTTTGGTAAAAGCGCTTTGCGCGAAAGTTTCAGTTTACCTGTTTTAGAATCCACTTCAATAAGCTTCACCTGTATCTTCTCGCCTTCTTTAAAAACATTATCCATAGTAGCGATACGTTCGTGAGAAATTTCGGAAATGTGAAGCAATCCGTCTTTGCCGGGCATGATCTCCACAAAAGCTCCGAAAGCCATAATGTTTTTAACTTTTCCCTCATACACAGCGCCTACTTCGGGCACGGCAACAATTCCTCTGATTTTGGCAATCGCTTTATCAATAGAAGCTTTATCAGCCGAAGATATTTCAATATGCCCTTCATTGCCCACTTCTTCAATGGTAATGATGGTATTGGTTTCGCGCTGCATTTCCTGAATAATCTTTCCGCCCGGTCCGATGATGGCACCGATAAATTCTTTGGGCACACGCATTTTTTCAATTCGCGGAGCATGCGGCTTGTAATCGGCAGCAGGCTGGGATATGGTTTTATCCATTTCGTCAAGAATATGCAAACGACCAATTTTTGCCTGGTTCAATGCATCGAGCATCACCTGGTAAGGCAGCCCTTCAACTTTCAAATCCATCTGGCAAGCGCAAATACCTTTGCGGGTGCCGGTAACTTTAAAATCCATGTCGCCAAGATGATCTTCATCGCCAAGAATATCGCTGAGCACGGCAAACTTTCCTTTGCCATCGGAAATCAAACCCATTGCAATACCTGAAACCGCACCCGTGATTTTAACTCCGGCATCCATCAGCGCAAGCGAACCGGCACATACGGTAGCCATAGAGGAAGAACCGTTTGATTCGAGAATATCGGAAACCACGCGGAGGGTATAAGGATTTTCGCCTTCGCCCGGCAATACTTTTTTCAACGAACGCATCGCCAGATTACCATGACCTACTTCGCGCCTTCCCAAGCCGCGGTTTGGTTTTACTTCGCCTGTTGAAAATGCAGGGAAGTTATAATGCAGCAAAAACTTGTTGTAGCCTTCAAACATGGCTCCGTCAATCATCTGTTCATCTAATTTTGTTCCTAACGTCACTGTAGTTAATGCTTGTGTTTCTCCTCTTGTAAAAATTGCCGAACCATGTGTGGATGGCAAATAACCAACCTCAGACCAGATAGGGCGGATGTCAGTTGTCTTTCTTCCGTCAAGGCGCATGCTGTCATGCAAAATCATATTGCGCACGGCATCATACTCCACATCGTGAAAATATTTTTTTACCAATCCCTTTTTCTCTTCTCTTTCCTCTTCGGGGATGGTTTCGAGGTATTCTTTTTCAATTGCTTCAAAAGCTGCTTTGCGTTCAGATTTATTGGGGTTGCAAAGCTTCGCAACAGCATACGCTTTATCGTAAGTAGCTTTATGAATGGCTTCTTTTAATTCGGCTTCGTTTATTTCATGACTGTAAGTGCGGAATGGTTTTTTGCCGCCTGCCGCTTCTGCTAATTCCAATTGGAACTTGCACAGCTTTTTAATTCCTTCGTGAGCAAACTTTATTGCTTCGAGCATATCGCCTTCCGAAACTTCGCTCATTTCACCTTCAACCATCATGATGTTATCTGCACTTCCGGCAACAATCAGATCAATATCGGCAGTAGCAGTTTCGCTGAGGGTAGGGTTGATAATAAATTTTCCATCAATTCTGCCAACACGAACTTCAGCAATAGGTCCGTTAAACGGGATGTCAGTTAGAGTTAAAGCAGCCGAAGCAGCAAGACCTGCAAGACAATCGGGAGCAAAGTTTTTATCTGCCGAAATAAGCGTAATCATCACCTGCGTGTCAGCATGATAATCATCAGGAAACAACGGACGAAGCGCACGATCAACCAGACGGCTTATTAATATTTCATATTCTGAAAGGCGGGCTTCGCGTTTGAAAAATCCCCCTGGAAATCTTCCTACCGAAGCATACTTTTCCTGGTAGTCAACCGAAAGAGGTAAAAAATCGATTCCTTCTTTTGCATCTTTATTGGAAACAACTGTGGCGAGCAACATGCAATCGCCCATGCGGACAACAACGGAACCGTTAGCCTGTTTTGCGAGCTTGCCGGTTTCAATAGTGAGTTCTCTTCCGTCTTCGAATCGAAAAGTTTTTGTGATTGGTGTTTGTGACATTGTAATTGATTATTGATAAATGAATATTGTTTGTAAAGCTCCTCCAGGAGAAAGTTGTTTTTTGGTTATTGATGCAAAGAAAAAAAGGCAATCTTAAATTGCCTTTTTAAAATTATTGCGGAAAGTAAACACATGATTTATTTTCGTATGCCAAGATCGCTGATGATTTTGCGGTAACGTGTGATGTCGTTCTTCATAAGGAAATCAAGAAGGCTCCTTCTTTTTCCTACCAAACGAATAAGTGATCGTTCAGTGGAGAAGTCTTTCGGCTGCAATTTCATGTGGTCGGAGAGTTCGGTAATCCTCTCGGTAAACATGGCAATTTGCCCTTCAGCCGAGCCGGTATTAGTATCGGTTCCTCCGAATTTTTTAAAGATTTCTTTTTTCTTTTCTGTTGTAAGACTCATTTTGATTATTTGATAATTATTTAAAAATGGATTGCAAAGATAATAAGCTTTAGGGAAAAAACAACAAAAAGTTGAAAGTAGAAAGTAGAGAGTAGAAAGTAGAAAGTAGAAAGTAGGAAAGTATAAAGTAGAGAGCAGAAAGAAAAATTTTGAAATGAGATCAATAAATTAATAGCTACATTTGAGGCTGCAAAAATCCAAAACAAATGAAAAAGATTCTACTTGTTATTCTCATCAGCACATTCGCATACACTGCGAATAGTCAAAACCCATGGAACATTGGTATTATGATGGGCGGTGGCGGAAATATTTCACAATTTAGCGGAGGAATGGCAAATGCTGATGCAAAGTTTAGTAATGTTCCTTTTCCGTCAGGGCAAATCGGAGTTTTTGCCCGTTACAGGATAAGTGAACGAATGAGCTTGCAAAGCGGATTTGATTTCAGTTCAATAGGATTTACCTACCTGTTTGCGCAAGATTATTCATTAGAACAACCCTTGGATCAAAATGAAATAATGTTTTCAGGCACATGCGTAAGCAGGATACCGGCTATGGCTATTTATAATTCAAAGTTGAATTGCAAAAATTGGAGATTAATTTCAGGCGGAGGATTTGCTTTAAATATTGTGGATAAAAACTGGATAAGCGAGTACGATAATTTTATGGAGTGTCCTGTAGGAATGAGTGAAGAGCAAATTAGAAATTATTTTTATAAAACACAGGAGTCTCATTCAACGTCCGCAGCTAACGGAAGCTTTGTCTGGCTTGTCGGAGTTGAAAAAGTTTTTAAAAGAGGAAATATGCTAAGCTTTACTTTCCAGGGCAACTGCGGTTTTACTCCTATTGCAACTTCAACAGTTCAATACACTGTGGATGGTACAGCCTATAATCATTCATTCACCAATTATGGAAGCTATGCAGGGTTTGGTATCTCGTATTATTTTTTACCGGTAGGAAGTAGGAAGGCAAATCTTGCCAACAAACTTTAGCCGAGATATAATTTCATCTACTGCCTGAATTGAACCGTGAAAATTAATTCTTCACCGGTAAAAATGAAAAATCCTTCGCATATTCAAGCATCTGACCGATAAAATCATCAGGATATTCAAGTTTTACATCCGTAATTGAATCACCACTCATCACCGGAACCAATCTCGGTTGAATAAAGCCCATGTAAGGAGGAATGTTTAGTTTTTCATATCTCTGATGAACTTCTTTGATCATATCCTGATCGGCTTTAACCCCGTAGTTTTCAACTAAGTTTTGACCGGCTTTGAAATCGCCTTCGGATTTAATCCGTTGAATTTCTTTTAACAGTTCACCAAACAGGACACGCAGCTTGTCATAATCATTAATTTTCAAAAACGCTTTTCCATCACGTTTCTCTTTGACAACAACAGCATCTTTTTCACCTTTTTCAAAAGCCCATGCTGCAATCATTTGGCGGTTGCGCATGTGCGATTCTTCAATATTATCACCTGGTTGAATCCTGTAAAGCTGTGTCATTAATCCATTGAGCAGGTAATAATCATATTGCGCTTTACCAACTTCAAGCGAAGGCATCACACCCATGTCAACTAATTTTTGATCCATAATATAATATAAAGCAACCAGGTCAGCGCGCGCTTCTTCGAGGGTGCTTGCATAATTTTTCAAAGTAACATCGGTAGTTCCGACACCATGATTAATTTGCCCTGATGCATGTCCGATAACTTCGTGCATATCGGTATGCAGATCACCGCTGAGCGATCCGTATTTTTTATAACGGTCAATCACTTCTGTACTTTCTCCGAATTCATCAATCATAGGACTTTTGGTGCGCACATAATTATATGCTTCCACAATGTTGCCGAGCGAAACTGATTTTGACCCGATGCTGTCGCGAATCCAGTCAGCGTTAGGAAGGTTTATTCCGATAGGTGTGGAAGGCGCTGCATCACCGCATTCAGTGATAACTGTAATTACTTTAGCAGAAATACCTTTTACATTTTTCTTTTTGTGCCCATTCATAATGGGGGAATGATCTTCAAACCACTGAGCTTCCTTTGCTATTGCAGCAATGCGTTTTGTAGCTTCCATATCTTTCATGGAAACCACTGCTTCATACGCACCTTTTTTGTGCATCGGGTCCATATAGACTTCAATGAAGCCCGTGGAAATATCAAGTCGTGACAACGTATCGCTTACCCACGAAACACAAAAATCATCGTAATCTTTAAGGTCGCCTGATTTATAAAATTTGACAAGCGCTTCTAACGTTTTTTTCTGAACATCATTTTCTGCAACAGTTGTTGCTTTCTCTAACCAATAAATCATTTTTTGCATAGCAGCATCATACATGCCACCGGCTTTCCATGTTTTTTCCACCAACTTTTGATTGTCTTTCATCAACTTTGAATTCAATCCCCATGAAGGCTGCGCATCCACACCCTTTATTGTCATTTTAGAATAATAATCTTCCACTTCTTTTTTGGTAACACCTTCATAATAATTGACGGCTGATTCTTTAACATTGTCAATGTCTTTAGCAAGATTGACGCATTTTGCATCTTTTGCAGGATCGAACATTGCAGTTTGCAATGTGGATAAAAATTCATCCATCTTCATTCCGTCAAGCGGAATTTTTGCAGCATCGCTTCCGGTGATTAACGTTTTAAAATAATCGAAAGAAAATTCAGGAATTATTTTCGCATTTGAGTAATGATGATGAATGCCGTTTGCAAAAAAGAAACGTTTGCTGTATGTGAGAAATTTATTATAGTTGTCTGATTTTTTATCACCGTTATAAGTAGTAAGAATAGTTTCCAACGTTTTGCGTATTCTTAAATTATGCTTGTATTTCTGATCATAAAAAATATCGCGCCCGCTTCTGCCTGCCATATACATATAATAGGCAAGCTGCTTTTGCTGCAATGAAAGTTCTTCAAACCCCGGAACCTGGTAACGCAGCACCTGTATATCAGCAAAACGGTCAGCGAGGTAGTTGAACGTTTCTTTTGTTGCTGTTGAATCCTGAGTTGTTTCGCTGTTTTCAGCTTTTTTGGGTGTGCACGATACGATCATAAACGCAGATAAGAAAATGATGGAATAATAAGTTGATTTCATTATTGAATGGTTTGATGATGTTTAAACTTTTGTTTATTGATTACTGCTGATTGCCAACTGTGGACTGCCGGCTTTTCAAACAGGGGTGCAAAGATGAAAATAATTTTACTTGTGCTCTGATACTTTAAAAGAATTAAAATGATTTCACATTATTATGTTGGAATATCTATTGCGCTCTCTTACAAGGTCAACAGCGCATTTTAAGGCGGTGAAAAGAATAATAAAATCGACTTGCAGGGTTGGGATTTCAAAAGTACTAAATGAACGTTTGCCAGGAATAGTTAAAACAAATCAGGAGTGTTCCAAGATTGTCGCCAAGGTTCAGCAACCACCTATGCCAACACTAAATTCAAATTCCTGTTTACCTTTTACGCCTTTTGAATTCTGGGCAGGTTTCCATTTTGGCATTTTACTAATTGCGTCAAGTAATAATTTGTCCATTTTGGGATCTCCTGAGGTCACGGATATTTTAACATTTGCTATTTCACCTTTCTCGTTAATGGCGAAACTCACTATCCCCTGCTGAAAAAGTTTCGGAATTGTTTCCGAAATTTTATTTATACAATTTTCCTTTAAATATTTTGTCAAGTGCCGGAATCCTCCAATATATTCAGCTTCGTTTTCGGGAACTACTACTTCGTTTTCCGGAATTACTGTAACAACAGTATGCATTTTCTGAATTTCCATATCATCAGTTACAGTGTTCTTATATTTGTAGATAACATCAACAACAATATTAGTACCGGCATCAGCCACAGTTAAAATCTTTTTTTGTTCAGAGGTCAGAACGGCATTTGAACCTATAGTTTTAACTGATTTACCTCCGGAAGTCACTAAAATCTCTGTTGAAACATATCTGGTTATCCAATTTGAGGGATAACCCGGAATAACATCACTAATGAGCTTGGCATCATTTAAATTCTCTTTTTTAACCGGGCGTGAGAATCTTCCCCGAACTGCAAAACTCAATTCCTGAGAAGAACCGTTAAAATCAGATGGCGTTGAAGATGTAAAACGATAGTGCGCAAGAAGATCATGTTGCGCAAAAACCGTAAGACCAATGAATAAAACTGCTGCTGCTGCGAGGATTAACTTTTTCATAGTGCATGATTTTAAAATTTTATAATGCAAAGGTAGTTCGGGTTTAAATGGAATCTTGTTACGGAGTAGTTATTGGGTTGTTAATGACTTGTTAACGCTGACTACCCGCCATTGTAAATGGCTAATTTTGCATTACTCAAATGATACTGAACCGTACCTATATATTTATTTTAATTTCTTCCATTGCATTATTAACAGTGCTGATTATCCAGGTGAATTGGATCCTGCAAACAGCAAAAATGAAAGAAGTATTGTTTAATGAAAAAGCCAATATGGTTCTTTCTAAAACAGCCGAAGCTCTCAGCACTGATAAAGAAGCTTTTAAGAACCTGCAAATTTCCGCAGGCAAGAATGAAGTTCATAAAATAGATTCGTTGTTTAATCATTATATGAAATTTTATAACATTCATATTGATTACTATTTTGAAGTTAAGCCCGGTCCGGTTAATATTAATAAAAACATCGGTTGGAAAGCTAACTTCAACACAGGTCAACCGGGCTGCTACCAGGCATGCATTGGCGGAGAGTCCGAAAGAAACAATATGGAATTGAAATTGGTTTTCCCTGACAAAAAGCAATTCATTGTAGCGGAGATGGGAACACCATTCATCACTTCTATTTTCCTGATTCTTGTTGTGCTTGTTCTGTCATGGCGAACTATTCTTTCACTTCTGAAAGAAAAAAAAATATCGGAGCATACAACAGATTTTTTAAATAATATGACTCATGAATTTAAAACACCTTTAACTAATATTGCCTTAGCGGGAAAGTTGATAGTAAAGGATACAAATATCAATCAGGAAGATAAAATTAAATATTACTCCGGAATAATACTCGAAGAAAATGAGAAATTAAGAATCCAGGTGGAACAGGTGTTAAGCATGACAGCACTTGAAAGAGGTGAAATTCCTTTGCAAAAAATAGAATTGGATTTTCATCAGCTCATTCATGATTCTTTAAAATGCATCAGCATACAAATTGAGAACAAAAAAGGAAATGTAAAATTAAAACTTGCTGCTGATAAATTTGTTGTGATGGGAGACAAAACACATCTTACAAATGCTTTGTGCAATCTTATTGATAACGCTATCAAATATTCTAAGGAAAAACCTGAACTATCTGTTCAAACATCTAACAATGGTCAAAATTTAATCGTTTTAGTTTCAGATAAAGGCATAGGTATAGAAAAGGAATATCAAAAAAAAGTGTTCGATAAATTCTTTAGAGTTCCAACCGGAAATGTACATGATGTGAAAGGATTTGGTTTGGGTTTAGTGTACATAAAAAAGATTGTTGAATTGCATGGCGGAACAATTGTATTGAATAGCGAAAAAGGAGAAGGAACAACATTCACTATAGCATTACCCAATGCCTGAACAAAGAATCAAAATACTATTGGCAGAGGATGATCTTAATTTAGGAATTCTTTTGGTTGATTATCTTGAGGAGGAAGGTTTTGATGTAAAGCTATGTAAGGATGGAGAATTGGCATTAAAAGTATTTCAGAATAATTCATTTGATCTGTGCTTATTGGATGTGATGATGCCGAAAATGGATGGTTTCTCTCTCGTGAAAGAGATCAGGTTAAAGGATAAAAAAATACCTGTTCTTTTTATCACAGCAAAATCGCTTAAGGAAGATAAATTAAAAGGGTATGGTTTGGGTGCTGATGATTATATCACAAAACCATTTGATGAAGAGGAATTGCTCTGGAAGATCAAAGCTGTAATTCGAAGAATACCGAAAAATAAAGGTGAAAACAAGTCTGTAATAATTTCAATAGGTAACTATACATTTGATTTTAATAATCAATCCTTGACTGTAAATGGTAAAACAAAGCGAATCACAGAAAAGGAAAGTGATATTCTCAACTATTTATTTGTCCACCGCAATCATGTCATTAGACGGGAAGAAATGGTGAAAGATCTTTGGGGCAAAGAGGATTATTTTCTCGGCAGAAGTCTGGACGTGTTTATCACTAAAATTCGTAAATACCTGAAAGAAGATCCAAATTTAAGTGTTGAAAATGTTTTTGGAGTTGGATTTATTTTTAATGTTCCTGCAAAATTTACGGCAAGATGATGAAAGAATTAAACAGGTCTTATAATTTTTACAGACATTACCAAAATAATTTTACTTCAATTTCAACAGAATACTCTTTTTGATCTTAGCTTAACTTTAACAAAATAATTCAATCCTTAAACTAATCAGGTTGCCAGCTTAGGGAACTTCCATCTCACCAAGGAAAAACCTCCGAACAAAACGAGGTTGTAAAACAAATCGCCCATAACGGTTCCTTTAAAAAAGGGAATAGCCATAATGTAACAATTGGCAAGTCCGTTAAGTGAATGTTCGTATATGCCTTCAGTTACCCAGGTACCGAAATTAGTGACAAAGAAAAAAATGAGTGAGCCAACTAAAGAAGCAACCATAATAGTTTGCCGCTGTATTCTCTTGCGAAGCACGAACCCGAGGATTGAAATGAGCATGAGGCTGCCATAGACAAAAGGCATGGTAGCGTGAAATCCGGTTCCGTTCATAATCTCAAGGGCAATGTCACTTAAAAACAGTGCACATAAAGGAAGCAGCATAGCCCATCTTTTATTAGAAATAAAGGTTCCCCCGAACAATGCCATTGCACCTATAGGTGTGAAATTTGGCTGATGCGGGAATAGCCTTACTAAAGCTGCGATAACAATAAGAGTTATAATTATTTTTCCTTTCGTTGTAAATAATTCTTTCGTGTCCATGATTAATTTATTTTATGATTCAAAATTATCAATTTTTTTAATTCTAAACTTTAATTTCATTCCGGTTCCAGATTTTCCAGGCTTCTTCTGCCTGCAGGTAAAGCATTTCCAAGCCATTCTTGATATGCGCACCGTTTTCTTTTCCTTTTTTCAGGAAAGCGGTTTCAGCAGGATTATAAACCAGGTCGTATAATAAATGCAATGGTGTTAAATGATGGTACGGAACCGGAGGGAAGGTGTTCACATCCGGATACATTCCGACAGGAGTTGTGTTAATGATCAGTTTATAATAATCAAAAGTTTTTTCGTTTAATTCATCATACCTGAGCGTTCCTAAATTTCCTGATTTTCTTGATACAAACATGATATGATCAATTTCCAGTCCATATATTAAAGCCCTTTGTATGGCTTTTGCAGCACCTCCGTTTCCGAGTATAAGTGCAGCTTTGTGATGAAGTTTTAGGAGGGGTTTTATAGATTGCTGGAACGCATAAGCATCGGTGTTAAATCCTTTTAAATAAAATTTATTTCCGTTCCTCAAAATCTTTATAGTATTCACTGCGCCTACATTACGTGCAAGAGGATCTAATTCATCTAAAAAAGGTAGCACAGCCTGCTTGTATGGAATGGTTACATTTAATCCGATAAGTTCCGGAAGGTTTTTTATCAAAACAGGAAGTTCTTCAATTTGCTGAAGCGGAAATATTTTATACTCGCAACCCGCAATTTTTTCGCGCTGAAATTTATCAGAAAAATATTTTTCAGAGAACGTATGATGAAGTGGGAAACCAATTAAGCCAAAGGTTTTCAAGGTTCAGGGTTTAAGGTTGACTTCCGGCTTTTTATTTTTTCTCATCTTCATAAATTGAATGACGGCAGGAATAAGCGAGATAATGATAATTGCAAATATAACCAGCTCAAAATTCTTTTTTACAAATTCAAGATTTCCGAAATAATATCCTGCAAGGGTGAGACCTGTTACCCATGCTATGCCTCCAACGATACAAAATGATATGAAACGCAGGTATTTCATTTCACCAACGCCTGCAACAAAGGGCGCAAATGTGCGGATAATTGGGATGAACCGCGCAATAATAATTGTTTGCCCTCCATGCTTTTCGTAAAATTTATGTGTTTCATCGAGGTATTCTTTTTTAAGTATTTTGCTGAGCCATTTCATATCAAAAAGACGATGCCCGATAAATTTTCCGACAAAATAATTTGTATTGTCACCGGCTATTGCAGAACAAAACAATAAGGGAATAAGTAACCAAACGTTTAATATCCCGGTTTTTGCTGTGATGGCACCGGCAGCAAATAGTAAAGAATCTCCGGGAAGAAATGGGGTTGCCACTAACCCGGTTTCGCAAAAAATAATCAGGCACAAAATAACATAAGTAGTTGCCTGGTATTGCATCATGATATTTTCAAGATGCTTATCAAGGTGAAGGAAGAAGTCGAGAAATTGCTTTAGTATATCCAAAAATGATTATTGATTTTTTGATTTCTGAGTAAGGGTTATCGGTATTTGGTCATGGATTAATTGATTAGTATTTTACAAGAGTTGGATCTATCTGATCTGCATAAGCGATTATGCCGCCTTTAAGATTATAGAGATTATCAAATCCAAATAGTTTTTCTAATTGCGTTACAGCGGCTGCACTTCTCGCACCACTCCGGCAATAGATAATTACTTTTTTTTCTTTTGAAATTTTATCTTTTTGATCTATGACAGTGGCAAGCGGAATAAGCAAGCCGCCAAGGTTTGATATTTCATATTCGTGTTCTTCACGAACGTCAATAAGCTGAAAATCTTCATTTCCGTCTTTTAAACTTTTCAATTGTTCTACAGTAATTTCTTTCATAATTTCAAGTTTCAAGAATCCGATATCAAATACCAAGTATTAAGGTCGGGATTTTTGCCCAGATAGTTACGTCTATTGTTTTCATCCTTTAGTCATTTGTTTACATGCTTTTATCATTTAATTTAAATACTTCCGTCTATGCTTATTTACCTTGGTCTAACGTTTACTGACTTTGATATTTGTATATTGTCTTACGTCCTTTTATGGGTATGATTGAGAAATTGAAAAAAAGTGTCGCTTCTTAAGCCTACTCTGAGAGATTCAACAGCTATGATCTCATTTGTTGCAATGTTTCCGAGGTTCACGTTGGCTCCAAAATGTTTTATAAAATACGCCTGTTGTGATTTCTGAGGAGTTTCCCAGATTATTTTTTCAGTGGGAACTTTGGCCGTTATTTTATTTATGAGTACAACATGGGCTTTTCCGTTAGGGCGATAAATTCCAACCGTACCACTTTCGCGGGCTTCAGCAATCACTTTCCACACACCAGCTTCGAGTTCCCTGGTCATCATTTCTATCCATTTTAGCGGATGAATGATGATTCCCTCTTCTTTACTTCCCACTTCTGATATTACAGTTACATATCTTGCAAGTTGCCTGATATATTCGCATTTTTGAGTGTGTTCCAAGGTAATGGAGCCGTCAGAAATTTCAGCATGAGTCATTTTATATTTTTCGAGCAGACGCAGATAATCTTCAAATTGATTGCGGATAATAAAAGCTTCGAGCAACGTTCCGCCAAAATAAACCGGAATTTTTGCATCGCGATAAACGGCAATTTTTTTTTCAAGATTAGGAGTAACAAAAGAACTTCCGAATCCTAATTTTATAATATCAATATAAAGGCCCGACCCGGCAATCATATCTTCAGCCTCGCGAACACATAATCCTTTATCCATTACCATTGTGATTCCTGACTCGCGCGGTTTTATTGCACGATCAGGAACATCCGTAAGCGAAAAATTCAGGCTCATGGCTTTCGTTGTTCTATTAATTGAAGAATAGTCATATCATCTTTCAGCTCCGGCATCATGTCGAACAACATCCGGTTATAATTATAATCTTTTTCGAGAGCAATTTCCAATTGGTTGTATGCTTCTTTATGCCTGCCATCCATATAAAACAGGCAAACAAGCCTGTAGTATAATTCGCTGCAGGCAGGGTGAAACTTTAAAGCGTCATTAGTGATTTCAATTGCTTCCGGCATACGCCCTTCCTCCTCAAAATAAATGGAAAATGCCAGCCATGCATCTAAGTTTTCAGGTTCGTGATTCAATGCTTTTTTATAGCACGATTCTGCTTCATCAAGGTTATTCAGTTTGTATTCACAATCTCCCAGCAACACCCAAAACTCGCTATTATGCTCATCGTATTCCAATGCTTTTCTTATATAATAAATGGATTCATACCATCGGTCTTCAAATTCCAGTGTGAACGCAATGCCGTACCATGCCTGTGCCATTTCGGGCGATAGCTTTACTGCTTTTTTGTAATTGGTGCGCGCTTCCTCCATCATCTCCAGCTTTTCATAACAATCAGCTATATTGAAATAAGTTACTGCGTCCGGTTTGCTGAATTCAAAGGTCTGCCGGTATTTTTGAATCGCTTCTTCATACTTGCCCATTATAGCAAGCACGCTTGCATGATCAAGGTAAGCCGGTGTAAAATCATCTTTTATCAAAATTGCATATTCGTATGCTGAAATCGCTTTTTCATATAAATTCAGTTTGACATACATGTCGCCTGAATTGTACCAGGCCAACCACGAATAAGGATTGTTGTCAATTAAATTTTGAAAATATAAAACACCCTCTTCCAGATTACCCATGTGAGCATAACACATGGCCAGTTCTTCATAAGCAAGTTCATTCATCGGGTTCTCTTTAATCGACAGCTTATAAAATTTTAATGCATTATTATTATCGTGCATGTTCTGATAGGTAACAGCCATGCTGAGATAAATTTCATCCTTTATATCTGAAAACGGAAGGGCTTTCTTAAAACTTTCAATGGCATGGCTGAATTGCTCCAAGGAATTGTAAACATTTCCACGAATTAGATTTATTTCAGCATCATACGGATTTATTTGTTCCACCCGGTCAAGCGTTTCAAGCGCTTTTTTTTCATGACCGTTTATAGCAAAAAGATTTGCCTGTTTCAATAATAAATTTACTGAATTGGGATAAATTTTAAAACCATATTGTGCCACTTCCATCGCCTTTATAAAATCACTTTTTTCAAGGTAATGGTCTATGATCAGTATGAGCGCATCTGCATCAAAAAAATAATGCTCGCTTTTACGCATCATTTCTTCAAAACGATCAAGAGTGCTTTTTAATTTTTCATCTTGTTCTTCCTGGTTGTCTAATTCATCATCATCTTCGTGCATGGGGAAAAATTATTGATTGTTGTTTACGCCTGCTTCAAAATGGTTACTTCTTAAGTGGGTGTTCGCAAATGTATAAAAAATCAAAAAGCCTGAATGAAGTACCGGAAAAGTTATTTACATTTTGAAATTAGGAAAAACAAAAAAATTATCCTTTAATTGTTAAACATTGAAGATAATATTGAACATTTTTTTTAACTTTATCGGATTGTGACTCATTCCATTAAATTTTCTTAGTTTCGCTTGATAAGGATACTGATTTATCAATTTAATTTGTATTGAGTAATTGTTGGATTTCATAGCCGCCTATATGATAATTTGTTTATAAAAAAAAATTCCGGAAGAATAAGAAAAATAATTGCAGCGTTTACAATGCTGTTATTATTTAGTGCTGTATCCGCACAGCATTCATTGGGATATTTTTTGGGTGTGGGCGTGGTATATTACAACGGTGACCTTAATGAAAGATCTTCCAAACTAATTTCCTCTAATAAAGTATTTAAACCTTTCTTAAAGGTAGGGTTAAATTACAGCCTGGGAAAAAGAACAGAAGCAACATTGGGTTTTTTTTATGGAAATGTTGGCGGTGCCGATTCGCTTGCTGCTGAAAAAGATAATCGTGAAAGAAATTTGAGTTTCAAATCTGTTATTGAAGATTTATCGTTGCAACTGGAATATCATCTTTTCAGTTTTTGCAATGAGAAACGTTTAAATCCGTTCATTTTCGCAGGAGCAGGAGTGTTTCATTTTAATCCGACAACCGTTTTGAACGGAGTAAAGTATGAACTGCAGCCTGTGGGCACTGAAGGACAGTATATTGGAAGTGGCGATCATCCAAAGCTTTATAAACTGACACAGGTAAATATACCTGTTGGAATAGGTATATATTTTCAACTTAATACCTATTGGCGACTGAAGATACACTATGCAAATCATTTTACTTTTACGGATTTCCTTGATGATGTAAGCACAGCTTATCCCGACTCGACTTTGCTTTCTAAAACGCCCCAGGGGAATTTAGCAGTACAGCTTTCAAGCAGGCGTTTAAATGGCATTTATCCGCCTTCCACTGTTGAAAGGGGGAACCGGGAGCTTAATGATAGCTTCTCTGAAATTGGCATAACCATCATTTACAATCCGAAAGGCTTAATCAGCGGAAGGAATTCAGGATCAGGAAATTTTAAAAGAAAGGGCAGCCATAAATTTAATAAAAAAAATTTGTGCCCGGCTTATGATTAAGGGTTCAACCCCCGATTAATCGTGTCAGGTTTCTCAGATTCCCTTCGCACTTCTCAAAATTTTATCAGCAGCAAGCAACAGCCATCCTGCAATAAGCGCGACTGCTATCCATGAAAGCGAATTGAGAAAAGATAGTTTTGCAAAAAAACCGGTAGCAGCAGTATCCATTACATTTTGTGCGGGAGTAAGGAAATTCATAAAACCATTTCCGGAATGACCATTTGATGCGGGCATCGACATGAACAATAACACAACAGCAACGATTGCCATACCAATTGCAAACCAGGTTTTTTTTGCAATCACCGGCTGGTAAATGAATACTTCCGGTGAGCGGCTAAGTCTTATTTGCTCCATAATTTTGGATGTGAACAGAAAAGATGGCTGTTCCATTCCGGCTTTCTGAATAATATTTCGTGTGAGATCGTCTCTTTTAATTGATTCGTTATCCATAATTATAAGATTTCGTTTAATTCTGTTTTTAACAGATGTTGCAATTCGTCATACAATTTTTTTCGGGCCCGGTGTAGTTTGACTTTCACATTACTTTGGCTCAATCCGGTAATCTCACTAATCTCCTCTACCGGACTCTCGTTCATATAATACAAAGATACAATAGTTGCATCTTCAGCGGGTAATTTATTAAGCGCTTCGTTCACATATTTTTTTTGTTCAAGGTGATGCAGTTTTTCAAGTTCATGCGCTGTTTCTTCAGGCTCCATCCATTCAAATGCCTCATCATCATAAGAATGAATATCTAATTTCTTTTTGCGGATTCTTGAAATGGAATTGTTATAAATAATACGGTAAATCCATGTAGAAAATTTTGATTCACGCTTAAATCCCTTTAAAGAATGATAGGCTTTTAAAAACGAATCCTGGGCAATCTCTTCTGCATCTTCGCGGTTTTTAAGAATACGGAAAGCGATATTGTATGCCATAGATTTATGTTTATCCACCAATGAAGCAAACGAAGCATCATCACCCTTCAATATTTTATCAATGTAGAAACTATCGTCTTCGTAATGCATTTATAATTATTAAGACGCTGGTTAAACCAAACTGGTTACAAAAGGGAGTTCATTGTTTAATGTTCAAAGTTAGCTCATTGAACCTTGAACTTTTTTCTTTTTTTTGTAACCACATCTTATAAGGCCGCGTCATAATAGCTGAAATCAATAATAATTCATTTTAAAAAATAAAAAAATTATGGCACAAGACATCATCATCCCCATTGCATTATTCGGAAGTATTTTCGGAATCCTCTATGTGTTTTTTACAACACGAAATAAAGAGCGGCTTGCTCTTATTGAAAAAGGAGCCGATGCATCCTTATTCGCTACTGTAAACAAAAACAAAACTGTGGCTCTTAAAATAGGAATGTTCCTGGCAGGTATCGCGCTTGGCCTGCTGTTGGGCAATGTTATTGCTGAAACAACACGCCTCAAAGAAGAAGTGGCGTATTTTTCTATGACCTTTCTTTGCGGGGGGATTAGTCTGATTATTTTTTACTTTATTGAAAAGAGAATGATTAAAGAATAGCACCCTTACACTATTATTTCAATTTGAAATCAGTCATATTTATTCTGCGATCCGCATAAATATGACTGATTTTTTAAAACACGAAAGGCCTTATTAACATTTTTAAAACCGAAAAAGTCAGTAAAATAATTCACCGGTTTTTAAGCAAACCCTTTATATCACTATATCATAAGGCAAATTCTTTTTCGGGGGATATTAACTTTCAATTGTTGAAATCTTGGTGCAATTTTTAAAAAATAAATTTAAAGAGAAAATATCTTTACCATCGAAAAAATAAAGGATATGTCACACGAAAAAACGGTAAAGAAAGAAACGAAAAAAGCTTCGACCAAAAGTTTAAAAGAAAAAAGAGCAGAAAAAAAAGCCAAAAAGGCTTCGAAGAATTAAAGGGTTAATTGGGGTTAGTTTTAAATGAAACCCGCCACGGGGGTGGCGGGTTCTTTTTTTGGCTGCTTTTTCAAAAGCAATCCCGTTATCGGTAACAATATTAATCCAACTCTTCTTCCATCATTTTTGTTTTTGAAACCCGGATAGTCAAATCAATTGGATTTTTTACTTTTTCATTGAGCAAAGCAATATGCAGCACTTCGATCATTTCATTCACATAATGAAATGTTAACCCGTTAAGGTACTCCGGTTTAATTTCTTCAATGTCTTTTTTGTTTTCAGCACTGAGAATAATTTCGCGTATGCCTGCCCGTTTGGCAGCAAGAATTTTTTCTTTGATGCCTCCAACAGGTAAAACTTTTCCACGCAAAGTTATTTCGCCTGTCATGGCTAATTTATTTTTTACTTTACGTTGAGTAAAAGCAGAGGCAAGCGAGGTAAGCATGGTAATACCTGCCGATGGACCATCTTTAGGTGTTGCACCCTCAGGTACGTGAAGATGAATGTCCCACTGATCAAAAACTTTGTAGTCAATCTGCATGGAATCAGAATGAGCTTTAAGATATGCTAAAGCGATGGCAACAGATTCTTTCATGACTTCTCCTAAATTTCCTGTCAGGGTCAACTTTCCTTTTCCACGGTTGAGGCTTGTTTCTATAAAAAGAATATCACCGCCCACGGGAGTCCAGGCAAGACCTGTAACTACTCCTGCATGTGCATTTCCAAGAAATTTTTCTTTCATGAATTTCGGTGCGCCAAGTATTTTCACTAACTGATCTTTAGTAATCTTTGTTTCGTATGCTTCTTTTGAAACAACAGATTTTGCAAGTGAACGGATTACAGAAGCAATAGTGCGCTCCAGATTTCTGACTCCTGATTCGCTGGTGTATTCTTCGACCATGGTTTCGAGAATAGCCGGTGTAAACTGCACATGAGTTTTTTTCATTCCATGCGCTTCAAGTTGCTTTGGAACAAGATGCTTAACGGCAATCTGAATTTTTTCTTCAATAGTATAACCGCTTATTTCGATCACTTCCATACGGTCGCGTAAAGCAGATTGCACCGTGCTTAATGAATTTGCTGTAGCAATGAACAACACTTTTGAAAGGTCATATTCAATCTCAACAAAATTATCATAGAATGCACTGTTCTGTTCGGGATCAAGAACTTCAAGCAAAGCAGAGGAAGGATCACCGTGAAAATCATTCGTGAGCTTGTCAATTTCATCAAGCACAAAAACTGGATTTGATGTTTTCGCTTTTTTAATATTTTGAATGATTCGACCGGGCATAGCACCGATATATGTTTTGCGATGTCCGCGAATTTCCGCCTCATCGCGCAAACCGCCTAATGATATGCGCACATATTTTCTTCCTAATGCTTTTGCTACAGATTTACCCAGTGAAGTTTTTCCGACTCCCGGAGGACCGTACAGGCACATGATGGGCGATTTCATGTTGCCTTTTAATTTGAGCACGGCAAGATATTCGAGGATGCGTATTTTTACTTTGTCTAATCCGTAATGATCCTGATCTAAAATTTTCTGAGCGCGTTTGAGATCAAAATTATCATTGGTAAATTCATCCCACGGAAGATCAAGAATCAATTCGAGATAATTCAGTGTTACCGAATATTCTGCTGCTGCGGGATTGATGCGTCCGAGACGTTCTAATTCTTTATTAAAAACATCAGCAACTTCTTTGCTCCATTTTTTCTTTGTTCCGCGTTCGCGCAACGCCTTAATTTCTTTGTCCTGCGAATTGCCGCCAAGTTCTTCCTGGATAGTTTTTAATTGCTGGTTCAAAAAATATTCGCGCTGCTGTTTGTCAATATCACCTTTTACTTTTGACTGAATCTGGTTTTTCAGTTCCAGCATTTGCAACTCTTTAGTAAGGGTTTCGAGCACTTTCCCTGCCCGTTCTTTCACATCAACCATCTCGAGCATTTTTTGTTTATGCTCCACATCGGCATTCATGTTGGAAGAAATAAAGTTGATGAGGAAGGAGGGACTTTCAATATTGCGAATCGCAAAACCCGCCTCTGAAGGAATGTTCGGTGAATGCTGAATAATTTGTAACGAAAGATCTTTCAGTGAATCAACAATGGCGAGAAATTCTTTTTCATTTTTTTCCGGCTTTTTGTCGGCAAGCGGTGCAATTTTAGCTTTAATATAAGGCTCGTTTTGCACCATTGAAACCATTTCAAACCTCCGTTTGCCTTGTATGATTACTGTGGTGTTTCCGTCAGGCATACGGAGCATTTTCAAAATGTATGCTACTGTTCCTATTTTATTTAAATCATCGAAATTCGGATCTTCCACACTCACATCTTTTTGTGCCACCACCCCAATGATTTTGTCACTCTTATAAGCGTCTTTAATAAGATTGATTGACTTATCCCTGCCCACTGTAATGGGTATTACAACACCGGGAAATAAAACCGTGTTGCGCAACGGCAATATTGACAGTACTTCGGGAATTTTTTCAGCATTGATCTGCTCTTCATCTTCAGTAGATAAAAGAGGAATTAAATCTGTTTCATCATCTGCAATGCCTGAAAATCCTAATATTTCTGATTTATCTTTTTGATCGAACATGTTTTTTTATTAAGTCAATTTGACAGGGAAAGGGGGTGGAAAGTCTGAATTTGCTCTATAGTCAATAGGTGTGCCAAGAAAGTTTAAGGTTTAAAGTTTGAGGTTAAATAAATTTCGGCACTTTAGACTTTAAACTTTAAGCTTCACTTACCTTCCCATTTCCTCGTATAGATGCTCCATTATTGAAATTTCTTTTTGATCGAACGTTTTATTTCTTCGTTTGTACACTTCGGTAGCTATTTCAATTGCTTTGTTTAATTTGAATTTTTCAAAACCGTTTGAACCACCCCAGAAGAAGGAGGGAATGTCTTTTGGAGGAAAATCGCCTCCGAATATATTACAGCACACTCCCGTTACTGTTCCCGTATTAAACATGGAATTGATACCGGTCTTGGAATGGTCACCCATGAATAATCCGCAGAATTGAAAGCCGCTGTCCACAAATTTCTTTTGGGCAAAGCTCCATACTTTTACGTGTGAATAATTGTTTTTAAGATTAGAATTGTTAGTATCCGCTCCCAGGTTGCACCATTCGCCAATTACTGAATTACCAAGAAACCCATCATGGGCTTTATTGGAATAACCAAATATGACAGAGTTGCTCACTTCTCCGCCAACTTTTGAATGCGGGCCAATGGTAGTTGCCCCGTAAATCTTTGCACCCATTTTCAATGTTGCAGATTCACCCAAAGCAAAGGGGCCGCGAATCATACAGCCTTCCATTACTTCGGCATCTTTGCCTATATAAACAGGGCCGGTGGAAGCATTAATAATGCAGCATTCCATTTTAACTCCCTTTTCGATGAACACGGATGATTCGTTAATTATTTTATTTGTGGAAGAAATTTTTTCTGACTGTCGGTTTGCTGTCAGCAGATTAAAATCAGCTCTCAATGTTTTATCATTCAGTAAAAAAATATCCCATAAATTTTCAATGATTAATAATTCTTCTTCAGCATTAACAGTTTCGAAGCCCGGAAAACTTGCGGGTAATGTTGTAAAATTCAGTTCGTCTTCGGTGAGATGAACAGCAACTGTTTTGTCCCGGTAAACTAATTGCTGCGATGGTTTCAATGCCTTAATTTTTGACACTAATTTTTCTGTCGGCAGAACGGATGCATTAATACAAATATTTTGTGCAACAGTTTTTAACGGGAACTTTTCTGATAAATAAGGTGCTGTTAACGATGAAGTTTTTTCACCAAGCAGCAATTCCCACTTTTCGCGGATGGTTAAAATTCCGGCACGAATCTCAGCGACCGGGCGCATGAAAGTGAACGGAAAAAGGTTTTCGCGGTTGAAATCGCAAAGTATGTAATTCATGAATAGGATTTAAGGCACGAAGTTACGGGAAATTGGGGAAAGCAGAAAGAGAAAGTGGGAAAGTGAGAAAGTGGGAGAGTGGGAGAGTGGCGCACTTTCTCACTTTCTCACTTTCAAATTATTGGTTTGCTATAAAAAAAGTCCCCACCAGGGCGGGGACTCTTAACTTCTAAAACTTATTTAAAATGAAAACTATTCTTTTTCAACAGGAGCTTTTTTTCCATAGCGGGTGCGGAATTTATCCACGCGGCCTGCTGTGTCAACCAATTTCATTTTGCCTGTATAATATGGATGCGATGCCTGTGAAATTTCTAATTTTATTAACGGGTATTCTTTGCCGTCTTCCCAGGTAATTTTTTCCTTTGTTTCGGTGCATGAACGGCTCAGGAATAAGTAGTCGCAGGAGATGTCTTTGAACACTACCATGCGGTAATTTTTTGGGTGAATTTCTGCTTTCATTGTCTTATTGATTTATTTCGGGGTGCAAAAGTATTAAATTATTTTTAAAACAGCAATGGATGGTTTAAATAGTTCCACTTCAGATCAATGTCGTTTAGTTAAGGAAGTATATGCATGTGGAAGCACGCGTCAGCAACCCCTCCCCTCCGGGGAGGCCGGGTGGGGCTTCACTTATTCCCTCATCACCGCCACCTTCTTACTAACCCGCTCAGTACCCGAAGTAATAACACAGTTATAAACTCCATCACTCAGCTCCGGCAACGTAAAACTTTGCTCATTGCTCCACTGCGGCAAAACATAGTTAAAAACAACCTTACCGGTAATATCATAAATCCTGAACTGCCCGCTTTTGTTTTGAGGCAACAGGTAGCCAATGTTTAATCCTCCTGTGGCGGATGATACAGGATTAGGATAAACACGAAAACGAAAATCATAATTTATTTCCTGAACACTTAATCCAAGGCTGTCACAAACACTTCCTGCAACAGGACCGAGATAATAATTGGGATAGTTTGGTACAGCTCGTAAATTCCACACTCCCAGAAAAATAGCATGTTGTTGCATATCGCATGCGAAGCCCGTGCTGTCAGGATAATTCATCTCATGAATGTGTTGCACACCACTACCAGAGGTAACATAGATTTTTCCATTTGCCGCCAAATACATATTCCAGAAAGTAGTACACCAAGGAGAATTCGGATAGCAGAAACCGTCATATGTAGCCACTGTATCCACTAAAAGAGTTGTTACATTTACTTGGAAAATATAATTATTGCTACAAGCATAAACATAATTTGCAGAAGCTGAAAATGCGAGCCCCCATACAGAAGTTCCAAGCGTAACTGGAATGTTATGTGCATTCGAGAATAAACCTGTGCATCGGTCAAAATCAGCAATAATAACAGATTCATCCCCTGTTGATGGATCATACCTGTTGTAGGCAAACTTACTTCCATCTTGGGAAAACGTTGGTTGTGTAACATTAAATCGCGCAATTGGTACACCCAAAGACTGATAAGAAATATTGGTAATACCATTTGGTGTTAATAACATTTCGATTATAATATCACTGTTTTCTTTTTGACAAACTATCCACCAATCCCTGCCATTTGCATGTTTGCACGCTGCTAATCCCCAATTTAATGTATCAGCCAAAACAATATTGTTTTTCGATATTATTCCGCCAAGTCCTCCATCTAACGTCAAATCTACAGTTGTAGTAAATATTTGATATGTTGCGTAGGAATTTGAAAATGTTGAATCAGTATGATGGAATAAAATATATTTAGAGGAATCCCCTGGAAAAGGAATAAAAATATTTGCGTAAGTCAAGAGCAAACAATGTGGATATAAACTAGTAGTGCCTCCCGGATTCAAACCGCTACCATTTAACATAGTATCATTATTAGCATTAGCTATCCACACACCATTACTGCTCATAAGAAAATTGCCATTAGCATCACAAATCGAAGCTTCTGTTCCTTCAAAAGGCATTTTCCGATATTCTGTTTGTAATGTATATGAAGAAGTATCAAAAAACATTCGTGCTTTAGGAACAGAGGATAACCACTGATTTCCTAATAACCACTGATGATTAAACCCCTGCGCCATCCCTAACACCGGAAACAGCATCAGAACTAAAATCATAAGTTGTTTTCTCATCCTGCAATAATAGTTTTTTCGGGTGTGGGTTTTTCCAATCCCGAAAGTTAAACAATCTTCCACTACCCTCCTACTCCTTAAATATAACAATAACAAAAATATGCTTAAAATAAACTTCCTCTTTCCTCAATCAAAACTCTTTCAGAATAAAGCGTAACCATTCCAACCTCCCGAAAACTCCTTCAATATAATAAGAAACTATTCCGGCATCCTTTGGTTTTTCTCCCGCATCCTGCAAAACTCTTCAAACATCCTTCGGAACTGTTCTGGTTTCACCTGCCTGGGCGCGAAATCTCACGACTTGGTGAAATCATTTGGAAACAAGCCCAACACTACTGGAGGCACACCGACCGTTACCGGAGCCTGACAGACTGTTACCGGAGACCGGCAGACCGTTACCGGAGACCGGCAGATCGTTACCGGAGACTGGCAGACCGTTACCGGAGACTGACCGTCACAGCACCAAACCTACACAAAATCAATTAGTTACAAGCAATCTCAGCATAAGTATTAAGGAACAGAGACACCATCCCCGAAGGGGATCGATCAATGGAATTAAATTAAGCTCTTAATTGCCTTCGACTCCTGCGGAGTCGCAGGTTTATAGTAGTACATTCTTCTATAAACAAGCGACCGCATCGCGGTAGAACTTAATGACATTTTGTTTCCTCCGAGTCTCTTCCGGACCCGGATATAATCTCCTTCAATTAATTTAATAAGCGAAATAAAAATAAATTAAGAAGCCAGCCGGTTTTAAACCATGCCGGGTCAGAGCAGGTTACTCAATAATCACCTTCCTCGTAATCATTTTTCCATCCGCCATCATCCGCAAAGCATAAAGTCCTTTCGTAAACTTTGAAACATCCAGTTGCAGCAACGGAGTATTCATATCAAATCTTGCTGCAGTTCTTCCGGTGGCGTCAAGTAACAGCACTTCCTGCCTCGAAAATTTCGTAGTATTAATTTGAATAGTCAGCAAATCATTTGCAGGATTTGGATAAACGGCTGTATATTTTCAACACTGTTTTCACTAACACTTAAAGGCAATCCGAAATACGGACGAAGAAATGCTTTTACAAAATCAACTGTCGAATCCATGTATGCCATTTCTGTGGCGCCTGTTCCGGCATAAGGAACATGATCGGCTCCCCACCAGGTATGAAAAGGATTATTAATACCAATATTGTTTGCACGAATATGCAGGGTTGCGCTGCCGTCAATAACTAATAAAGGAATAC
>JBDSOU010000175.1:0-26829 GCA_039914625.1 Bacteroidia bacterium
TGCATGGATAGAAGGCAGCGGGTCACAGGGAAGCAATACTATTCGTGCAAGTATGTTTTCTTATTTTCTAGGAGCTGAAAAATGGATGAGCGTTCAGGGAAATCTGAAATTAGTTTCGCAATATGAAATACCACGTTTGTCGGGTACCATGCAATTTGAAGATGCTTATGTAATTCCTGAATATCGTGGCTACCGTGTTATTGAAAAAGTGTTTGCTTATGGTATTAAAGAATTTGCAAAAAAATATCCTGAAATGAAATTAGTGCAGGGTTTCACGTTGGCAGGAAATATTCAAAGCTTAATTTCCATGATGAAAATGAAATGGAAACAATCACGAAAAGTTATGTTTGATAATGAAGCACTTCTCAACCTGTTGCCCGGAAAAGGAAAAATTCAATGGGAATTAGATTTGAATGATCCTAAAATAATTGCAGCATATTTATTGTGATAAGTTCTTTTCAGATGAATTTGTTTCAACCAGTTTATTAAATTCATTTGCCAAAACTGTTGTAAAAATCCGTGAACCTTTCTTATTAAGATGTGTCTGATCGGCTGAATTATCTAAGGAATAAAATTCAGGATATTTTCTGCTGTCCGCAATTTCTATTTTGTTTCGTGCATCAATTTGCGCAAGTAGTGGAATCACTTCATCATACTGATCTTTATCAGCACGGGGAGCAATAACAAAAATTACCTGAATTCCTTTTTTCGAATAATCATTAATTATTTCATTGATTTTAATAAGATATTCTTTATTGTAATTTTTCAAAAGCTCCGGATTGTTTTCATATTTCTGAAACTGTTCAGCGCTTGCTTTGCTTCTTATATTGATGCCGTTAGTATCACTTTGCTTAGGATATATTTCCTTTCTCGGAGCAAAACCATTATAAGTACTCATACTACTTATTTTATTTTTAACTTTCTCATTCCTGGAATAAAAATTATTGATATCACTTATAAATCCAAAGTTGAGACACTTGTCAATCAGCCCTATTGTGTGCATTGTTGCTATGGCACCTTTTAAAGGAAAATTAGTGTTCTTAGAATCAAAAATTGCCTTTAAAGTGAAGAGATACGTTTGATAGTTGTACCAATAAAACATTCGGGTCGTATGTAGGTTCACATGATCAGGGAAAGTAATTTTTGTGAGCTCAATCATCAGGTATTTTATCGCGGGATTTTTTTTAACAAGATGATCAGACAAATAAAAAAGTTCTGAGGCTGCAAGGCCCTGAATGCCGTAATTAAAAGATTTTACAGGTTGTTCTCCAAATCTTATGAGGCTATCAAACAGCGGAGTTTCAAACTGACGAAAGACATGGCTTGATCCTATAAATACAGTGTTAAAATTTTCCTTATGTCTCGCGAGCCAGGTATCTTTCAGGTAAATGTCATCCGCAGCATAAGAGTATGGAAAAAGTTTTAACGGTTGATAAATAATTTTCTTTAAGGTCACACTTATTATAAATATGATAAAAAATAAAAGGACTGATTTTAATGCCAGCTTTAACATTTTCAGAATTGAATATAAATAAATGAATTAGTTCCGAATATTCCGAAATTCAAAATTGCCAGGATGATAAAACAATAAATACTCCATCGAACCATCATGGGCTTACCGGAAATCATTTCCCGCACACTTCCCTTACTCTGATAATATTGGACAATTTCCATAAAAATAATTGCAGCGACACCGACTATAAAATTTAGGGGATCCAAACCCAAATTGAAAAGATCAACCTGTGTAGTGGGATTTTTAAACAAATGAGTTATAAAATGGAATCCTTCACTCAAATTATTATTCCGTGAAAAAGAAAAGCTAAAGCACAGAAACAAAAAAGTAATGGACCAGCTGATATGTTTATTCAATGCAACAGGAATTTTTTTAAATAACTTTTTCCTGAATTTAACTGTGAGAACTTCATAAGATAACGCAATGCCGTTAATAACACCCCAAAATAAAAACATCCATCCTACTCCATGCCACACTCCGCTTATAGTAAATGTAATCATGATAGCATATACCATCCCCCATTTACCCCAGTTTCTTTTTACCATAGACAGGGGGTTATAAAGATATTCCATCAGCCATGTTGAGAAGGATATGTGCCAGCGTTTCCAGAATTCCGTTACAGACTTTGATGAGAAAGGCCGGTCAAAATTCTTGATCATTTTAAAACCGAGAATTTCTGCTGCACCCAATGCAATATCCGTGTAGCCAGAAAAATCAGCATACAACTGAAACGTATAAAATATTCCTGCAATAATTAATATATATCCGCTGTAAGATGTGGTGTGACCATACACATGATTTACAAACAGTGCAAGACGATCTGCAATGACTACTTTTTTGAACAATCCCCATGTCATTAGTTGCAGCCCGCTTACAACTCTTGAATAATCAAAATCATGCTTTTCATAAAACTGCGGAATAAGATTGCGCGTTCGCTCCACGGGACCTTGCGCAATTTTTGGAAAGAAGAAAAAGTACGTTGCAAATATTCCGAAATGTTTTTCCGCGCTTTGCATTTCACGGCTCACATCTAAGTTATAACCTATTGCCTGAAAAATATAATACGATATTCCGACCGGCATTATAAAATTAAAAAAAGGAACCGGGTTATTTACTCCGATTATTTTGAGAACCTCTGTAAGATTGGTGTTAAAGAAATTAAAATACTTGAACAGGAATAAACAGCCAATGTTAAAAATACACGATAGAACAAGCGGAATATTTTTATTAGTTGCTTTCTCAATTGCAATACCTGAGAAGTAATTAAAAATGATCACACCCGTAAAAAGAAAAATACCGTAAACATTGAAAAATGTATAAAAAACAATGCTGCCGGTCAACAGCAGCATCCAACGGTATTTATGATTCAACAGGAAATAAACAGCAACAAATAAAGAAAAGAATAGTAAAAAATTAAACGAATTAAAAACCATTTTACGGATTTAATTTCTTTTCATCCAGCTTTATTTTAACTATACGGCACATGTCACCGACATTTTTAAAACCCATTATTTCTTTGAGCTTGAATTTTACGCCAAAGTGTGTTTCAACTTCCACAATCATAATGGTGTGATTGAGTGAATCCCATTCATCAATATCGTCCGCCACTGTTTCAGGATTAATTACAATAGCATCATTTTCAAATATTCTTTTGAAAATAGTATTTACCTCATTCAATATATCTGTTGTTTCCATGCTGCAACTTCAAAGTTTAGTGCTCGATATTAATTTCAGTTTTTAATTTTCAATGTTTCTGCCAATGCTTTGCGGTCAATTTTATAGTTAGCGTTCATAGGAAAAGTGGCAATGCTTGTAAATTTATTCGGAATCATATAAGAAGGAATTTTTGTTTTCAGATAATCCGTCAGCGGATGAAAGCTGCCTGAATAATTTTCTATAAACAAATGTATTAATGTATTGCCAATGCTATTTGTAAAAGGAACCGCTACTACGTTATGCTGTTGCAGAAACTCACGTGCGTAATGCTCAATTTCGTTCAGTTCCACACGGAACCCCTGTATTTTTACTTGGTGATCTACTCTTCCGCAGTAGAAAAAATCTCCGTCATTATCAAAGTAACATAAATCACCTGTACGGTAATATCTCACAGTTTCTCCATTTTCTTTTAGTATAAAAAACGCTTCGCTGTTCTTCAATTCATTCTTCCAATAACCGGGTGTAATTTGTTTTCCCGAAAGACAAAGCTCACCTTTGTCTCCTGCGCCAAGCGGAATATTATTTTCGTTAACATTAATTGAATTGGTATTTTCCATCGGTTTGCCAATGGCAATAATTCCATTGAAAGACTTATTTCCTCCTTCGCGTTTCACGTCAATCGTCATGCAAAAGATGGTTGCTTCGGTTGGTCCATATACATTTTCAATTAATGCATTAGGAATACATTCAGACCATTCAAGAATAATATCTTCGTATAACGCTTCACCACAAAAAAGCGAATAACGCATTGCATCCAATTTAATTTCATCAAAGTATGGACGAAGATGGGTGAGTATGGAAGGAACCATTAATGCGAATGTGATCTTATGATCTTCAAACAAACTATATATATAAGTGTATTTAATTGCATCAAACGGCACTGTATAAACACAAGCGCCAATGCATAACGGAGCCATATAACTCATCAATGACAAATCAAATGTCATATCAAACATCTGAAGAAAACGATCTGTATTATTTATTTTATAACCAAGAGAAAAGAATGCATCAAGAAATGCATCAAGATTTCCGACAGTAATCGGTACACCCTTTGGAACACCTGTGCTGCCCGAAGTAAAAAGCAAATAGGCAAGTTTATTTTTATCTAATGCTTCCGGTTTAAAAATACTATCTGTAATTTTTTCTGTTGTGTTAATCAGAGTTATACCCGAATTAATTATTTCCATTAAACTTTCACTCGAGCTGCTGCTTAAAATATATTTTATACCTGCCTGCTCAATGATTGCTTTATTTCTTTCTGAAGGATTTGCAGGATTAATGGGAACAAAAGCATGACCACTGAAAACAATTGAAAAAACAGAAGAGTATGTTTGAATATCGTCATAGGTTACAATTCCGATATTGCTGTTGTCTGGCAATTGCAATTTATTTATAAGCCCCTGAATACTTCCACAATTCTTATTCAAATCGCTGTATGTGAAAAAATTATTGCTGATGCAAAACGCATTTTCAGCAGCATGTCTGTCAAATGATTCAATGATTTTTTCAAGCATATTCCTTTACACCTTTTCAGAGGGTAAAACCGGTTTTGATGTTTTAAAAAAAAGTCCGCAAATATAGAGATTTATAGGTGAGTTCAGATAATTGTATTTTTGCATCCATATATGGAACAGCTTACTCAACTACTGAAAGACGGAACCATGCAATTGCTTGAAGTTCCTTTTCCTGCTTTGTCAAAGGGATGTGTTTTGGTACGAAATCGTTATTCATTGATCAGTGCCGGAACGGAAGGAAAAACAGTTAAGGATGCTCGGTTAAGTTATATCGGCAAAGCAAAGTCGCGCTCCGATGAATTGAAAAAAGTTGTGGATGCTGCAAAAACTTTTGGCTGGGTCAACACTTATAAAATGGTGATGAATAAATTAGAAGCGCCTGCATCATTGGGATACAGTTGTGCCGGTGAAGTAATTGATGTGGCACAGGATGTTTCTGAATTTAAGATTGGCGATCTCGTTGCATGTGGCGGAAACTCTGCTTCGCATTCAGAAGTTGTAGCAGTTCCGAAAAATCTTTGTGTGAAAGTGGATGCCTCGGTTGATTTGCAACATGCTTGTTTTACAACTCTTGGAGCAATTGCATTGCAGGGAATACGGCAAGCTGATTTACGTCTTGGCGAAAATTGTGTAGTGATTGGGTTAGGTTTGGTAGGTCAATTGACTTTACAGATGCTGGATGCTGCAGGAGTAAAAACTATCGGAATTGACATTGATAAAAACCAGGTGCATCTTGCAAAGAATACTGTTGCTGATCTTGCATTTGATCGTGGAACTGAAGGCATTGAAAAAATAATCAATGAGTTTACAGATGGATATGGAACAGATGCCGTGATTATTACTGCCGGAACTTCGTCACATGACCCGATTGATCTTGCAGGTGAATTGTGCCGCAAAAAAGGAAAAGTAATTATTGTTGGCGCTGTGCCTACAGGATTTAAACGTCCTAATTATTTTAAAAAAGAATTAGATTTAAGAATGTCGTGTTCGTATGGACCGGGACGTTATGATCCGGAATACGAAGAAAAGAATGTGGATTATCCGATAGGTTATGTTCGTTGGACAGAGAACAGAAATATGCAGGCTTTTGTGGAACTTCTGAAAGAAAAAAAGATTTCACTCGAAAAATTAATCACACATACTTTTGATTTTAAAAATGCTCCCGAAGCATATCAAATGATTCTTGATAAAACAGAAACATTTTCGGGAATTGTTTTGAAGTATGATGTAAAGAAAGAACTGAAGAAAAGTGTGAAGCTTCCGCATCATGCAAAATCTTCGGCTATGCCAAAGGTTGGTTTTATAGGTGCGGGAACATTTGCACAAAATTTTCTTTTGCCGGCAGTGAAAAACCATGCGGATTTGATCGGCATTGCAACAGCACGACCGAATAATTCAAGATATATAGCAGATAAATATGGTTTTAAATATTGTGCGAGCGCTGCTGATGAAGTGTTATCTGATAAAAATGTGAATACCATTTTTATTGCAACCCGTCATGATTCACATGCGAAGTATGTGATGGAATGCCTGAAACATCATAAAAATGTTTTTGTAGAAAAACCATTGTGCATGTTTCATGAGGAATTAGATGAGATTAAGGATTTGTATGAAGTCTCCAACGTGCATTTGATGGTAGGATACAACCGGAGATTTGCTCCGCATATTTTAAAACTCGTTCCTAAACTGAGGGAAAAAAAACTTCCTGTTGCAATAAATTATCGTATCAATGCAGGAATTGTTCCTCACGACCATTGGGTACATGATAAGGATATTGGAGGAGGACGGATATTGGGTGAAGTGTGTCACTTCATTGATCTTGTCATGCACATCGCGGGCAGCCCTATAGTTAGTTTATCTGCAAATTCAATGAATGATGCGCTGCATCACAATGATACTTTAAATATTAATCTTGCTTTTGAAAACGGAAGCGTGGCAAACATTTCTTATTTCAGCAATGGGAATAAAAACCTTCCGAAAGAATATTTAGAAATTTTTTATTCAGGTAATATAACGGTGATTGAAGATTTTATTTCAATGAATGAATTCGGAAAAACAGTTTCAGAAAATAAATTGAAAGCGCAGGATAAAGGGCATTCTCATGAAGTGAAATTGTTTTTAGATGCCGTTAAAACAGGAAGCCCCACTCCTATTCCTTTTAATGAAATTTATCTATCATCACTTGCTACCTTTAAAACTATTGAATCTATCAGCAGGAACGGGGAAAGGGTGAAGATTTAAGTATACAATAGGTTATCAGAATAGGCCTCTAAAGTGTTTGCAGAAGACTCTCTTTGATTAAAATCATAAACTGCCAATGAATCCGTTGTGGTCACAATTAATAACACGAACTGTACTTCGCAGCAAGAATAAAAAAGAGTATTCTCATTTTGAACTTGCAAAGGGATTTCGTGAATTAAAAATAACTGGAGTCAGGCTCTTTAAAGATTTTATTTTAATCACGTTGGGGATTTTTTCAGCAGCGTTTGGCTTTAAAGGTTTTTTACTGACCAATCACTTTATTGACGGGGGAGCAACAGGAATATCATTGCTCATCTCTGCCGTAACATCCATCCCTCTTTACCAACTGGTAATAATTGTAAACATTCCTTTTGTTATTCTCGGTTATAAAGCAATCGGAACAACCTTTGCAATAAAAACAGCTCTTGCAATTTCGGGACTTGCATTGGTGTTGGCAACGTTTCACTTTCCTAATGTTACAAATGATAATTTACTGGTAGCCGTGTTTGGTGGTTTCTTTCTTGGTGCCGGCATCGGGCTTTCTGTAAGAGGCGGTGCGGTAATAGACGGAACGGAGGTACTGGCAATTTTTTTAAGCAGGAAACTGGGGGCAACAATTGGCGACATTATCATCATCATTAATGTATTTATTTTTTCTGCTGCTGCCTATTTTCTTTCAATAGAAACAGCTCTTTATTCTATGATAACCTACCTTTCTGCTTCTAAAACGCTTGACTTTGTCATTGAAGGGATTGAAGAATATATCGGGGTTACAATCATATCGACACATAGTGAAGACATCAGGCAAATGATCATTAACAAAGTAGGCCGGGGTGTTACAATTTATAAGGGAAAGCGCGGATTCGGCAAACAAAGCGATTCATCCGATATTGATATTGTTTATACAGTGATTACCCGGCTTGAAATAAACAGGCTGAACACAGAAATTGAAAAAATCGATCCGAATGCTTTTGTTGTAATGAGCAGTGTGAAAGATACAAAAGGCGGTATGATAAAAAAGCGGCCGTTAAAACATTGATTTGCGAAGAATGTTTAGTTCACGAACTAAAAACTTCGGTTTTTTCTGTTACTTCATTCCACACTTTACTGATTCCTTCTTCAAGTGAAATGCGGTGTTGCCAACCGAGCTTATGAATTTTGGAAACATCCAGTAATTTACGGGGAGTGCCATCTGGTTTGGATGCATCAAAACGCAATTCGCCTTTATAGCCGCTAGTTTTCATAACTAACAAAGCAAGGTCTTTAATAGAAATGTCTTCACCGGTTCCGATATTTACAAATTCTTTCTCATTATAATTCAGCATTAAAAAATAACAGGCTTCAGCAAGATCATCCACATGGAGAAATTCACGTTTGGGTGAGCCGCTTCCCCATATTTCAACAGAAGTTGCGTTATTATTTTTGGCTTCATAAAATTTCCGGATCAACGCAGGAAGCACGTGAGAGTTTTGCAAATCATAATTATCATTAGGGCCGTATAAATTAGTCGGCATTGCGGAAATAAAATTGCAGTTGTACTGAACGCGGAAAGCTTCGCACATTTTCAATCCTGCGATTTTTGCAATGGCATAAGGTTCATTTGTTTTTTCGAGCAATCCTGTCAGGAGGTATTCTTCTTTAATAGGCTGCGGAGACATTTTGGGATAGATGCAGGAAGAACCAAGAAATAATAATTTTTTTACTCCTGTTTTATAAGATTCGTAAATGATATTGTTTTGAATAGCAAGGTTTTCATAAAGAAAATCGGCACGGTAAATATTGTTTGCCACAATGCCTCCCACTTTTGCAGCGGCAAGAAAAACATATGCGGGTTTTTCGTTTTGAAAAAATTCTTTAACAGCCTGCTGGTTACGCAGATCAAGTTCCTTTGATGTGCGGACAATGATGTTATTATAACCTTCTGTTTTTAGCTTTCTTGCAATTGCAGAGCCAACCATTCCACGATGACCGGCTATGAAGATTTGTGAATTCTTTTCCATGTGTATTTTTATAAAAAAAAATATCTATATCCAATGATCAATTTCCTATGTGCAATTTGAACATTGAAAATTGAACATTAAACATTAACCCTATTATGCTTCCCGGTAATTAAAAATATGATGTCCGCCTTCTTTCAGGTATTTTTCTTTACTGAACAATTTAAGATCGGCAACAACCATTTCCTTAATGATTGAATTAAGATCATGTTTTGGCTTCCATCCGAGTTTTGTTTTTGCTTTCGTGGGGTCACCAATCAATAAATCAACTTCTGCCGGACGATAATATGCTTTGTCTATCATCACTATTTTTTTTCCGATTTCAACCTGGTATTCAGGATCGTTGCATTTTTTTACAACCCCCTTTTCATTTTCATCTTTGCCGTTGAATTCCACTTCAATTCCCACTTCATTAAATGCTTTGATGATGAAATCACGCACTGATGTGGTGACTCCTGTGGCAATAACAAAATCTTCCGGCTTGTCCTGCTGAAGCATCAGATACATAGCTTCAACATAATCCTGTGCGTGACCCCAATCGCGTTTGGCATCAATGTTTCCCATAAAAAGGTTTTCCTGCAAGCCTAAAGCAATCCGGGATACGGCACGCGTAACTTTCCGTGTTACAAATGTTTCTCCTCTTAACGGTGACTCATGATTGAATAGAATTCCGTTAACTGCAAACATATTATATGCTTCCCTGTAATTAATCGTAATCCAGTAAGCATAAAGTTTTGCAACAGCATAAGGGGAACGCGGATAAAAAGGGGTGGATTCTTTTTGCGGAATTTCCTGGACCAGTCCATACAGTTCGGAAGACGCAGCCTGATAAATTCTGCATTTTTCAGTAAGACCAAGCATCCTTACAGCTTCAAGAACTCGCAGCGTTCCTAGTCCATCTGCGTTGGCAGTATATTCAGGAGTATTAAAACTGACCTTGACGTGTGACATGGCGCCAAGATTATAAATTTCATCAGGTTGAACCTGTTGAATAATGCTGATGATGTTGGCTGAGTCGGTAAGATCACCGTAATGCAATCTGAGCTTTACATCTTGTTCATGCATGTCATGATAAAGGTGATCAATGCGTTCAGTATTAAAAAGAGAGGATCTTCTTTTTACTCCGTGCACCATGTATCCTTTTTGGAGCAACAGTTCAGCAAGATAAGCCCCGTCCTGCCCGGTAATTCCAGTGATAAGCGCTGTTTTCATATTTTAATATTGGTAATTAGAAATTAGAAGTAAGAAGTGGGAAATTAGAAATTGACAATTGTTTCTTCTTTGAAGAATGATCTCTGGTATCTGATGCTTAAAGTTAACGTATCGCTCATAAACAATAAATTTAACGCCATTCAGTTCAATTAGTTACGATTTTATATTAACTTATTTCTGTTTGAAAATCGTGGTTCAGCGAAAATAGTGTGACTGAATTAATTCTATTTTTGTGCAAAATAACTATAAAATTTCTTTTCCCCGTTTCATAAATTTATTTTATAAGAAAACAAATTTCATACTTTGGAGTATAACAAATTTTAAAGCTGCAAAAACAACATGAAACCTGTCGGAAACGAAAATACTATTCTTGATCAGAAAGATGTTAAGAAAACGCTTATCAAAATTTTTAAGAATTGGTATTGGATTGTATTATTTCTAAGTATTTCAATTGGCGCATCTGTACTTTATTTGAAAAGAGCTACAAAAATATACGGGGCGAATGCACGAATTTTAGTAAAACCGCAGAAAAATGCTTTTAAAGATGCATTGAGCGAATCCATGCCCGAATCGCCAAGAAAAGAAGATGTTGAAAATGAAATTGAGGTGCTCAAGTCGAACCGTCTCATTGATGAAACAATCACAAAATTAGACCTTGATGTTTCCTATTATATTAAAGGTGTGCTGACACATGGTGAAATTTATTATTACATACCGTTTACTGTTGTGGATGCTAAAATGCTGGACGAAACTTTTTACGGAGCGCCCTTTTTCGTTAAAATAATCAATAAAGACCTTTTTGAAATTAGTGTTGAGAATGGTGATTATTCTTTTACGAAAACGTATCATTTTGGCGATCCTGTAGTAAATTCTAAATTTTCATTGGTAGTAAACGGGGTTACAGATCAAATCAGCCGGAATCCAAAGCTGGGGGAAATTAAATTCTATTTCCAGGTGAATAATCACAGTTACCTGATTCACAAATACCAGAGTGCGCTGCAAATGGCAAAGGATGAATATGCCTCTGTAATTGATATTAATATTGAAGACGAAGTTCCTGCGAGAGCTATTGCGTTTCTAGATACCCTCACACGACTTTATATTGATTATTCCATAGCCGTTTCAAAAGAAATAAACTCCAACACGATTAAATTTATTGATGATCAACTGCAGGATGTGGAGGGTATATTGAACGGAGTAGAATCCAACCTTGAAAAATACCAAGTGCAGACCGGAACGGTGAACACCGGGGAACAGGGCAGCATGTACCTTCAACAAAAAGCAGAAACTGAAGCAGAGCTTTCAAAGCTCACAGCCAAAATTTCGTCCGTAAATTACCTGTATGAAAATCTTACTGCAGGAGGAGATGTAACAACAGTTGCCCCTGCCCTGCTTGCTGACCAGGATGATCCATCATTGAGCAGCTCCTTCGCTGAACTGTCAAACCTGTACCAGAAAAAAACAAACCTGCTTTTCAGCAATACTCCCAACAGCCCTGTTGTAAAAGAATTGGATGAGCAGATCGCAAACTCCAAACAACGGGTTATCCAGCTTGTGCTCAACCTGAGAAGATCGCTCGCTGTAAAATATAACAGCTTGTCTTCCCAACTTGGCACCTATCAATCGCGCATCAGCAACATGCCTTCAACAATGAAAGGCTTAGTTAATATTAACAGGAAGGTGGAGGTCAACGAAAAAATTTATTTATTTCTGCTCGAAACACGCGCACAAACTGTGATAGCCCGCGCAACTATAGTTCCTGATAAATTCGTATTAAATTCCGCAGTTTCCACCGGCTTAAAAAGCCCTATAGGTACAAAAATTTTAGCGATGGGATTCGGCATAGGGTTAGCGCTTTCATTCTTGTTGATCTTCTTAAAAGGAATTTTTTATAATTATATTCAGAATAAAGATGACCTTGCTGAACTTACCACGCTTCCTATCATAGGGGTGATCGGACAAAGCAAAGAAGCAAAAGAAAGTTATCTTGTGGTGGACAAAAACCCGCAGTCGCTGACAGCGGAGTCATTTAGGGTTATCCGTACAAATCTTGCCTATTTTGCTCCAAAATCGGCAAGCAAAGTTTTGCTTGTTACGTCATCAATGGCAAATGAAGGAAAAACTTTTTGTGCAATAAACACAGCCACCATTTTAGCAAAAGCAAAAAAGCCTGTGGTGCTCATTGATCTTGATCTCCATAAGCCCAAGCAGGCAAATGCCTTTAATCTGAAGAATGATATTGGCGTTACTTCCTATCTTGTAGGTAAAGCTTCGCTGAATGACATTATCCTGGATACCCCGGTAGAAAATCTGAAAGTGATACTTACCGGTCCGCGCACGCCCAATGCATCCGAGCTGATCCTGGATCCGATGGTGGAGCAAATGATTATCGAATTAAAATCGCGTTTTGAATATATAATTCTTGATACACCGCCCGTAGGGCTTTTATCGGATGCACTTGTCATGATGAAATATTCTGACCTTAATCTTTATGTGCTTAAAGCAAATTATTCTAAAAAAGATTTTGTGGACATCGCTCACCAGATCATGGAGAAAAATAATATTAAGAGCATGAGCTTTATCCTGAACAGCGTAAATGCAAAAAATATTCCTGCTGGATACGGAGGAGGATATTATAAATAGTAATGAAAGGATTTTTTTCGACCAACCGGGGCGCAAGCATACGGAATGCAATCAGAAGCATAAAAGATCACGTCAGTGCCGCTCAAAAAAAGAGACTGATGTGGCTGTGGCTGCTGATTTTAATTTCTGCGATCCTTGATGTTTTCGGACTGGCAATTATGCTGCCCATTATAACAGCAGCCACAAAGCCTGAATTAATTCACACCAGCATGTTTCTGAAGCCGCTCTTTGATAACATGCATTTTCAGAGCGACAATAATTTTCTTTTGTTTCTTATTTTTTCCCTGCTTGCTTTTTTTGTTTTCAAAAGCGCTTTCGGATTATTTGTGAATTATGTGCAGATAAGGTTATCTTCTGAAATTGCAATGCATCTTTCAAAGAATCAGTTTTCAAAATTCTTTTCATTAAACTTCAGTGATTTTCAAAATTTGAAAACAGCGGATATGACAAAAGATATTGTGGCAAATCCCAATTCGTATGTTCAATTTATTGTGTTCTCATTAATTACTTTAGGCTCCGAACTGTTGATTGTATTTTTTATTGTAACAGGAATTGCCATTGCCAACATTCAACTGTTTGTTTTTATTGTTGCAACGGTAGGTCCTGCAACGTTGCTCGTTACCACAGTCATCAGGAGAAAAAGCGGTGAGATCGGAGCCGGCATTGATACAAATTTTCCAAAAGCAATGGGCGAAGTTAACCAGGCTCTCAACGGATACATTGACATAAAGCTGGCGGACAAAGAAAATTTTTACCGGGGTAAATATTTGCATTACCAAGGCAAGTTTCAGTGGTACATGATGAAATACTATTTCATGAACCAGGTTCCTTTCCGCACCAATGAGGTAGTTGCGGTTCTTGGTGTTGTAGTGATTTTTTTTTACGCGCTTTTCCTGAATGACGGCAACCAGGAAATAATTTCACTCATCGGTTTATTTGCGGCAGCATCTTACCGCCTCATGCCTTCTATGAACCGCATCGTAAATATGATGAACTTTTTAAATGTAAACCAGGTTGCCATTCATAACCTCAATCATTTTATGGATCATTTCCGTACGCATCAAAAGGAAGAACTCCTTGATACAGAAATTTCCTTTGTAAAAGAAATCACGTTTAAAAATATTTCCTTCCGCTTTCCTGATTCAGATAAATCCATTATTAATAATCTTACGTTCACTGTTAAAAAAGGAGAAAAGCTCGGTTTTGTAGGATCTTCAGGCTCAGGCAAAACTACGCTGATGAATATTCTCCTGAGGTTTTATATCGAAAATTCAGGAGATGTTTTAGCTGATGGTGTAAAGCTGACAAATGACAATATGAAAAGCTGGAGAAAAAAAATCGGCTATGTGAAGCAGGATATTTTCCTGATTGATGGAACTATCAGGGAAAACATTGGTTTCGGAGAGGATGAAATTGATGAAGCACGTTTGCAGAAAGCAATTAAACAGGCTTCGCTTGAAAAATTTGTGCAGTCATTGCCTGAAGGGCTGAATACACTTATCGGTGAACGCGGTTCGCGCCTGTCGGGTGGACAAAAACAACGTATCGGAATAGCACGATCGCTTTACCGCAACGCAGAAATTCTCATTTTTGACGAGGCCACCAGTGCATTGGATAATGCAACAGAGCAGGAAGTAACTGAATCTATTGACTCCCTTTCGGAAACTAATAAAACAATTTTTATTATTGCACATAGAATAACCACTTTAAAAAACTGCGACAAAATTTTTGAATTGAAGAATGGTGAAATTTCAGGCATGTATAAATATCAGGAATTGGTGGAGAAGGTTTTTTAAACATGGCAATGGTGATGGAAGTTGGAAAAATGGAGATTGATAATTGATAATTGATAATTAATGCTTTTTCCCATGGGCTGGTTCAATAAAGTTTTTGAAGAGATTAACCTCCGGTTTTTTAACTATTCATCCAATTCAATTCAGCAGCAATTGAGCAATGAGCAGCTGATTGAAAATGCGCTGGGCTGGTTTCGCCACTCTGCTTACGAGAACTGTTATGCTTCAAAATATTCCATGCTGTGGAATAAATATTTTTCACCGTTGCCTGAATCGGCTGCGGGATGGATTACTACTTTGATTAAGATTAAAAAAAAATACCCGCACCTGTACTCTAAAACATTCGGGGAGACGTCACCGGAAAAACATATAGCGGACTGGCTGCTGACTGTTCAACGGCCTGACGGCACTTTTGCTTCTTCTTATGACAATGTGGCTGATCAGCCTCCGGCAGTATTTGCAAACGGATGCGTGATTTCGGGCCTGATTGCGCTGTATACTGAACATAAGGATGAAAAGATTCTTGCGGCTATTTTAAAAAGCGCAGAGTGGCTGCTGACAATGCAGCAGCCTGACGGAAGCTGGCGGCATTATACATTTAATGTGCCTCATGCAAATACGATGACGGCTTATGCACTCATCCGCTCAGGTGAACTTTTAAATAATGAACGATTTATAAATGCCGGGAAAAATAAAATTTTTTATACGCTGCGTCATCAAAATGAAAACGGATCTTTTACAGAAACAACTTCTGTTCAGCCCACCCGTCCGAAAACAATTTATCATTACAGCGACATTATCGCTTATACGCTAACAGGCATGTTACTTTCAGCAGCTATACTGAAAGACGAGCGGCTAACCGGGGCTGTGATAAAAGGGTATGATGCTCTTTTTAATCTTTTAGGAAGCGATGGATATTTGCCGGGTGAAATTAATGATGAGTTTAAGACTACGGTGAATTATTGCTGCCTACCGGGAAATTGCCTGTTGAGCAGTACGGGTATGCTCCTTTATAAAAAAACGGGAAACGAAATTTATAAAAATGCTGCTGAAAAGCTGATTGACTACGTAAAAGAGAAACAATTGCGTTCAAAACATAGTTATCTTGAAGGAGGGATTCCTGCATCGTGGCCCATAAGCGGCAAGTATTTTCCTTATGAAATTAATTCAACCGGGGAGCGGCTTTTTGTGGAGGCGTTGATGGAGTTGGGTTGAGAAATTTAAAATTATGAATTATTTTCCTGATGCAGGTATTTCTCCTGCATGTTTCACAATCAGGTTAATTCATTAATGCTAAGAAATAAATATAATCATCATCCCGTTCAAATAAATTTTCTTTTCATGCAGCGTGGTTGAAAATATGGAAAAACCTGATTTGGTTGTAAAGGAATATTTTCTTCGGACATGGTTCGAAGATAAAAAATATCTTTATTTCAGAGTGGTAGCGTTAAACCCGGCAGGAGAAAAACTACCTTTCGGGATGCGGGTTTCCGTGGCTATAAGGGAATTAAAAAGTTCCACCAAAACTCTGATTTGCCAAAGAAAAACTCAGAAAAAAAGCCATTAACAAAACAAGAAAAAAAGAGAGCCGTCACATAAACAGTAAAAGAGTGCGGGTAGAAAATGTGATAAGAAAGGTAAAAATATTTTGAGTGATGGCAGAAAAAATATAAAAATAAAAGAATGCGTTTTACCCTAAGATTAAACTTGATTGCTGGAATTATTAATATGAAGTATAAAAGGTAGAAAAGCGAAAACAAACGAAAATTAAGTTCCGGCAGGGTTTGGGTATTAAGTGGCGGAAATAATTGAGGAAGCGCCAGGGACAAAATAAAAGGAATTCTAAAATACATTCCCTTATCTACAGTGCTAAAATTTATTAAAAAAATCAGAAGGCGAGCTTTAGAAAGAAAAGGCAGTAAAAGGGAAGAACGATAAAGCTTCAGAACAAAAAATATTCTGATACTTTATCGTTCTTTTCCGGCAGGGATGTATTAAATGATCACTCCTTCACCACTCTAACAACTTCCCTTTTCTCCAATCCGTTTACAATAACCGAATAAACTCCGGCAGGATACTTTTTCATGTCAATACTTTTCAGACCGCTGTCGTGAAAATCCATTTCTTTTACAATCACAGTCTGGCCTAAAGCATTTATTAAATACAACATACCTGATCCTTGAAAATTCTGTATGTCAATATTCATCACATCATGTACCGGCTGGGGAAATATTTTTACGAAACCTTCATTTGAGATTTTATCTCCGCTCTGACGGCACGGAACGGTAACAGTTACAGGTGAAGAAAATTTCGCACAGCCACCAGGGTTAATTACCTTTACCGCATAATCACCGGCTGTGGTTGCAGTATAATTAATATTAGTCGCCCCCGAAATAACAGAACCGTTTTTTCTCCAATGATAAGTATAACCGGCACCTGAATTGGCAGTAAGCACCACGCTGCCTCCGGCACAAAAAGTAACCGGACCACCCGGGGTGATTCCAGCCGATGGTTTGGAAAGCACAACAACAGAATAGGGAGCTGACTCTCCCATACAGGAATTAAAAAAATGACAAACATAGTTGCCGGAAGACGTAACCGTAATTGAGGTATCGCTCGAAATAAAATTGGCACCGTCATACCAGCTTACATTAATTGTATAGGGCTGAAAAATGGCTGTGAGCTTAACTGAGTCGCCATCACAAAAAGTAAGCGGGCCAGAGGCAGTTACAGTTGTTGCATTATCATGAATAGTAATATTCGTTGTAGGTCCGCTGGTTGAATTGGGGTAACCGTTTACTGCCGGAACTGTTGCTACGACTCTGAGCCGGTAGTTAGGTCCATCGGGAACCGACCCTGGAATATTAACGGATGCCGCAGTTCCAATATCATAAATTATAGAAGTGAAATTATCAGGAGAAATCTGGATACGAAATTCATTTGAAGGATCAAGCGTGCTTGTACTGTTAAGACAGTAGGTGAACGGAATGTTTGAAAGGGGAGTATTTTTGCACAAAACATTGCCGTAAGTGGCAAATAAATCACCAGTAAAGATTCCGATTTGATAGGGTATGGGCGCATTTCCGGAAATTTTTGCGACAAAGCTCTGGAAATTTGAATAGATCGGAGAATTTAAATCAGCAAGCTTAAAGGGACAAAGAACTGGATTTACAATCATATCATAATTTCCGTCAGCGTAAACATTATTATTTTGATCAATAGCAATGTTAGTCAAAGGCGCACCGCCAGAAAAAAAACTCCATTCAAAAGTGCCGTCAAATTTCCATTTTGAAAGCTGGGCGCCCGAGGCGACATAAACATGATCATCATTAGACGCTATCGCATTTCCGGTAATGAACGAATTGGACCATCCTATTTTGCCGCTATGTTTAAGTTTAGTTAAACCGGTTGATGAAAGAATAAATGCAGTACCATGTTTATTAACAGATAACCGGTTGCCGCCAAAACTTTTGTGGTATGAAAGCAATCCGGTCTGATTATACCGGGTAATGGATGTATCATTGAGAATGTAACAACGGTGTCTTCCATCAACTCCAATATCAGTACCTCCGCGCGTGGAGTCTGACCAGGCAATAGTATTATCAACTCTAACTTTAAAAGTATTGTGAATGGCATTGTTTGTAAGGTACAATTGTCCCATGCTATCCACCGCCATTAAATATAGGTTATCCAGATCGCGAAGCCAAAGCACGGTACCATTGTGAGACACTTTAAACACCCAGTTCATTGAAGATGTGCTGAAGCTTCCAATAGTAAAAGTTCCCGGAAATTGATTTCCTGTTACATAAACATTCCCTGCATAATCAGTAGCAACTGATCCAAAAAAATAATTTCCTGTTGAAGCTCCCTGCACAGAATAAATTACATTTCCTGAAGGGCTGGTTTTGGTTAATATAGATTTAGAACATACCTGGCAAAAAAGACTTTGATGAAAAGTAATTACATTACCAGATTGATCAGTAGTAATGTTACCTGCCGAGGAGCCTTTAAGTGAAATTGGAAATTCATGCGCCCATTCAAAATATTGTGCGGTACCATTGTTAACAAGAGAAGTCGCAATAAAGATTGTTAGGTAGATTTTTAATTTCATGGTTTTTGAGTTTTAATTAGGAGTAATTGAAATTATTTATTTGAATTAATGGTAAAATGTAAATCAGACCTTGGTTGCTGAAAAAGAAAGCCAATGTTAAATTAAAAATGAATCATTTGCAAGTTTTGGAACAAAAAAATGGATTTTAAAGATGTACGATTATTTTATTGATGGAAATTATTTAATGCTCAACCCCATTTTTTTATTTTCAAAATCAAGCTTAATAATTGTTGCTTCGTAAGCCTGTTCAGGTTCAAAAAAATCTGTTGCATTAGAGATCTTTTTATCAGAATAAATTTCAGTCACATGAACTAAACCTTCAAAGCCTGGAAAAATTTGGAGAAATGCCCCATAGGGCTGAACATCAACTACCTGCCCTACAATAGTATCTCCTTCTTTATATTTTGTTTTGGCAATATCCCAGGGATGCGGAAGCAGCTGTTTCAACCCGACCGCTATTCTAAATTTTATTTCATCCTTGAAAAGAATGACCACTTCAAGCTTCTGATGTAGCTTTAAAAAATCTTCAGGATCATTGATTCTACCCCAGGTAATATCTTTTGTAGCAAGCAATCCATCCACAACGCCAATATTAATAAATGCCCCGTAATTTTTAAAACCCTTGACTTTTCCAACGATCTTTTGTCCGATTTTTAATTTTGAAAAATAATTTTTTTGTGAATCGGTATATTTGTTCATCTCTCATTTGCATTTTAAAAAATAAATAAATGCAATGGCGGCCATCATCGGGGCAGGACTAACGACTTATCAAATACAGCTTATGAATTTATTTTATATCAACCGCTTTCCCTGCAGCATCAAAAGAAAGAATTTTTATCTCTTTTCCCTTTTTCAGATGCAACTCAAAAAGTTTTTTGAATTCGGGAGTTTCTACTTTGTAACATTCGCTCATTTTCCAGTCGCTCCATTCCGTATTTTTAATAGACTTTTTTACTGTTGCGCTTACCTGCGATTCTTTTATTTTGGCAGATGTCTTTATCCACTTTCCGTCCGAATTAAAATAAGCTTTGAAAGTGCTTTCACCTTTATCAAAAACCGCAGCATACATATCCCCATCCTGGTACCAGCTTTTAACTTCTAATTTTTTATATTTTTCTTTGTATGCATTCAGCACTGACTCAGCAACAAGCGGGGCTTTTATTTTTTTCTCCTGCGCAATAGAGAAATTGAAGGAGGTAATAAGCACAAAGATTGATAAGAGTATTTTTTTCATTTGAAATAATTTTTGAAAGCAAATGTAAATTTTAATTTTTAAATCCTGTACGCTTTATAAATAAATTATACCAAAATTTTCATCTTGTACTCATTGTAAAAAATCTGAAAAAGCATTTTCTATCTTTGTCCGTCAAAATACAAACACATTAATGCTCGCATTAAAATTTCTTTTCTGGATAAGCGCATTCTCTCTTTTTCATTCTTATGTTTTATACCCCGTGCTTTTGCAAATTTTATCTTTTCGGAAAAAACAAAATGAATTAATCTATGTCAGAAATGAAAACCTGCCTGCTGTTTCCATTTTAATTGCAGCTCACAATGAAGAAAAAGTAATTTCTGAAAAAATTGAAAGTATTATTAAAACTAATTACCCGAAAGAAAAAATTGAAGTATTCATCGGTTCAGATAATTCATCGGACAGATCAAATGAAATTGTAAGAGGTTATTGCAATTTATTTTCACAAATTCACTTGGAGGAATTTAAAAGCAGGAGCGGCAAGGTCGTCATTATAAATGAACTTTTTAAAAAAGCAACAGGTGCTATTTTAATTTTCACTGATGCGAACGTAATTTTTGAAGAAAACACAATTTTTGAATTGGTAAAACATTTTAAGAATGAAAAAATTGCTTTGACAGATTCAAACATGATTAATAAAGGCTTGAAAAAAGAAGGCATCTCTGTCCAGGAAAAAACGTATATTGAAGCAGAGGTTGCCATCAAAAATGCCGAAAGCAGATTGTGGGGCTGCATGATGGGGCCTTTTGGAGGATGTTATGCATTGAGAAAAAATTTTTTTTCTGAAATTCCTGCTCACTTTCTGGTGGACGATTTTTACATCAATATGAAAGTGCTGGAGCAAGGGGGAAGATGCATCAATGAAATAAATGCGCGTGTGTATGAAGATGTTTCAAATGATCTGAAAGAAGAGTTTCGCAGAAAAGTGCGAATTGCAGCAGGAAATTTTCAAAATCTTTTTACTTTTTTTTCGCTGCTGTTCAAATTCAATATCATTTCCTTTTGTTTTTTTTCACATAAAGTATTACGATGGCTGGGACCAATATTTATGATCTTTGCATATTTTTCTTCTCTTCTGCTTTTGCACTCAGAGTTTTACAAATGGATTTTTATAGTACAAAACGTTTTCTACATCCTTCCTTTGCTGGATTATCTTTTAAAAAAAATAAACCTACACTTTTCAATGCTGAGATTCATCACCCACCTGCTTGCAATGAATCTTGCTTTGTTTGCAGGGATGATAAAATATTTCAGAGGTATTGATTCCAGCGTATGGGAACCTACACAAAGACATCAGTAAAAAAAAGTAATTAAGGTAATTGTGGCATTGAGGGTTATTAAGTGCTTAAGTCTGAATAACAATTTTGGATCGTTTAGGGAAATTTATGGGTGTATAAAAAAAGAGCGAAGTCCCCCCGGACTCCGCTCTACCCTAACCTAAACTTAATGGATATAATAACCCTAACCTTAATTTTTTATTTTATTGTTCTGTAAGAACTACTAAGTATTTTGATTCACTCCAAAATTTTGCAGGATCAGTAATTACCAGTTCACTTACTTTTTTATCGGTAGTACGCTCTATTTTATATGAATCAGAAGGGTGAGCACTCACTAATTTTGCATCTTTCACATTTAAAGGAATCGAATTAGTTTTAGTAATGTCAATAGTATTGAAGGCTTCCTGGTTTACATTAGGCACCATCGCTGTGGTTTTGCCGATTCCTAATATTCCACCATGTCTTGCAACAACTTTCTTTTCACTGAGCTGTTTTGATGATCCCACTGCAACATAAGCTGTATTGAGTTTGGTAGTCTGATCTTCAATCATTTTTGTGCTTACATCATTCTTAACAGTCAAATCATCAACAGATGTTTTTAAAGTAGCAACTGATGTATTGAGGCTTGCAATCTGATCGTTTAATGAAGTAATATCTTTATCTTTTTGCGCAATTTGCTCATTCAACGTGGCAATCATTTTTTCAAATTTGGCATTTTTTACGTTCGATCTTTTAAGCCTTGAAGACATTTCTTCAAGTTTTGTTTTGCTTTCTTCCATCAGCGATTTAATATCCTGAATTTGCGATTTGATTACATCTTTTGATGTCTTAATCATTTCAGGATTGCTGTTAGTATTAACAGCAAGTGCTTGTTCCTTTTTTGTAATTTCTGAAAGATTACCCTGAATTTCAGTGAACGAACCTAAGAAGTCGTTAATTGTCTGATCTTTTGTATAAGAAACAGACATAAGCGAATCTTTTTCCTTGTTTAATTGAGCAATTTCAACTTTGTGATTTTCACAACCTGCAAAGATTGAACCTGCTAAAACTGCGATGATGATGATTGATTTTTTCATTTTGTATTTTTTATATTTACGTTTATACTTGCGGCTAAGGCAATTCCGTGCCAACACCTTTCAAGGCTATATTTTTACGTATTAAAAATTTGTGAATAACTGACTAAAGTACTTGTAAATAAGGAGTATTGCGCTGTTAATAAAAACAACATTTAAGCGAAAGCAATGAAATTAAATTCCTTACGTTTTTCCAAAATCTGGAAAACTATTCCCAAATTTGAAAGGAATTAAAGATTCATAGTTAAAAATCTGACCGAATAAAGATTTATGCGAAGATTTACCAAAATAAAAGTTATTGCAGTTTTTGTGGTCGCACTTGTAATTATTGCTTCAGCTTATTGGATTACGTCAAAAAGTTTGGTTTCATTGATTGAAACGGTCCGTGAATCTTCAAAACCCAATTTTGTTTTAATAAAAGCTAAAGAAATCAATGCTGACATTACCGGTGCTGAAAGCGGTGTGCGTGCATTTGCCTTAACACAAAACGAAAAGTATCTTGAACCCTACTTAGATTTAGTAAGCAACATAGATAAAAAGTTAGACACGCTTCGTGTACTGACAAAAGAAAAACCTTATGAAGCCTCGGCAATTGATTCCATAGCTGCCCTGATGAAAAATAAAATGGCTGTATATAAAGATTTGCTCAGCATCCGCTATAGTTCTGTTCTGGACAGCACGTTTGGAAAAATTTCAGGCAACTTTATTTCCAGTGATTCAAGTGTAAAAGAAACGGCATCCGTTGACAGCACACAGCAAAATGCGGAAACAAAAAAAGGCTGGCTGAAAAAACTTTTCAGCGGAAACCCTTCTAAAAAAGATTTGATGGAGAAGGAACTTAATGCAAAAGCAGATGCAGCTTTGAAAGAAAATGAAAAAAGCAAAAAACAGATTTCTGAGGTTAAGCGAACCATTGCTGAGATTAAAGAAAAAGAAACTGAGCATCTTAAATTGCAAATAGAAAACGAGCTTAACCTGCTTGACAGGGACAAAGACATTACACATGAAATTGAAAACCTGATTCGCAAAATTGAATTTGATGAATCGCTTCAGCTACAGCACAAAGCTGAAGAAGCAAATGAAACCGCAGCGCGTTCGGGTAATCTTATAAAAATGCTTGTTAGTGCAGGATCCCTTGTTTTACTGCTGATGATGACTTTGATTATTTATGATATAGCTAAAAGCAATTTATACCGCAAACAATTAACTGAGGCAAAGGCACATGCCGAGAAGCTTGCAAAAATCAAAGAAGAATTTCTTGCTAATATGAGCCATGAAATCCGCACACCGCTAAGCGCAATTTTAGGTTATACAGGCCGCATACTTAAATCCAACCTCAGTGACAGACAAACAGATTATGCAAATGCTATCAATGCCTCTTCAGAACATTTGCTTTCCATTGTGAATGACATACTTGATCTCACCAAGTTAGAAACCGGAAACCTGAATCTTGAGAAAATAACTTTCAAACCCGATGCTGTTGTAAAAGAAGTTATGGATGTGATGCTATTCAAAGCTGATGAAAAAAAAATTTCACTCAAATATGACATAGAAGAAATAAAAAACATTACTGTAAAAGGTGATCCCGTGAGGTTAAAGCAGGTTTTGTATAACCTTATCGGAAATGCCATCAAGTTTACTGAAAAGGGAAATGTGAAGCTGGAAGTTGGAAGTTGGAAGCTGGATAACAGCATTCCGAAAACTTCAAATTTCAGATTTCAAATTTCTGATACTGGTATCGGAATTCCTGAAGAAAAATTAAAAACAATTTTCGCCCAGTTCTCTCAAGCCGATTCAAGCATTACCCGGAAATTCGGTGGCACCGGGCTGGGATTAAACATCAGTAAAAAAATTATTGAACTACTTGGCGGAGCAATCGAGGTGAAAAGCGAATTGTTAAAAGGTTCGGATTTTATTTTTATTATTCCTTATGAAATGGAGTCCACAGCCGCCAGTCAGCAGTTGGCGGATGAACAAGCTTCTACTTCCAGCTTCAAGCTTCCAGCTTCTAAAATATTAAGTGGAATAAAAATACTTCTTGCCGAAGACACGGAGCTAAACAGGATTCTTCAAAAAGAAATGCTTCTTGATTTAGGCGCTGAGGTAACAGAAGCACAGGATGGTTTAGAAGTGGTTGCGTACTGCGAATTACCTGGTGCCGAATATCAGCTTATTTTAATGGATGTTCAAATGCCGAAAATGAGTGGTATTGAAGCTCTGAAGGAAATTCGTGAAAAATTAAGATCAACTATTCCTGTGATAGCAATGACAGCAAATGTGATGCAGCACGATCTTGACCGTTATTTAAAAGCAGGATTTAATGATTGCATCACCAAACCATTTAAAGAAAATGAGCTTGCCGAAAAAATCCTCGGTGTGCTCAATGGAAAAACTTCTTTCTTTTTACAAACTCCGGAACAGGAAAGTTCTTTAAGTTCTGACGCACTTTATGACCTTGACGAATTGAAGAAATCATCAAAAGGCAATGCTGATTTTGTTATCAGGATGCTGAAGATTTTTTTATCAAGCAGTGAAAGTCTTTTGGAAAAAGCGAAATTGAATGCGGCAGAAAAAAAATGGGAAGACCTTTCCGGCAATGCGCACCGACTGATTCCGAGCTGTAAGTATATTTCTATAAACACCATGGCTGCTGACCTTAAAAAGATTGAAGACCTTTGCAACACTCAGCCTGATGAAATAAAAATAAAAGAATTGTTAACAAACGTTACAAAAGAACATGAAAAAGTAAAAACAGCATTGCTCAAAGAAATCAATAATTTTGAAAAAAGTTTTTTAACATCAAACCTCAACCCTTCTAACCTCAATCAGTGAAAGAAAATAATTTTAAAATTTTTGTTGTCGAAGATGATGAATGGTATCGCGAGTTCATCAGCTATACGATGGAATTAAACCCGGAGCATGAAGTAAAAACATTCAGCAAAGGCAGCGATGCGCTTCACGCCATGAAAGAACGTCCGGATGTGGTCACGCTCGATTTCCGTTTGCCGGATACGGATGGTGCAACCTTGCTGAAAAAAATAAAAGAATACAATCCTGAAACGGAAGTCATTATTATTTCAGAGCAGGATAAAATTGCCACAGCTGTTGATTTGCTCAAAGCGGGTGCGTATGATTACCTCGTAAAATCAAAAGAGATCCGCGATTTGCTTCTTAATACCGTTGATCATATCAAGCACAACCGGAAGCTGCAAAACCGGATCAGTGACCTTGAAAAGGAAGTAAAAAAGAAATACAGCTTTCAAAAAAATATTATTGGTAACAGCGAAGGGTTTCAGCATATATTTTCATTGATCGAAAAAGCCACGCAAACAAATATTAATGTGATGATAACCGGTGACACCGGAACCGGCAAAGAAGAAGTTGCCAAAGCCATTCATTATAATTCGGTTTTTAAAGACGGACCGTATGTGGCAATCAATGTGGCTGCCATTCCGCATGAGCTTGCTGAGAGCGAATTGTTCGGGCATGAGAAAGGTGCATTCACAGGTTCAATAGGTGCGCGCATCGGGAAATTTGAAGAAGCTAATAACGGAACTATTTTTTTAGATGAAATTGGTGATCTCAATCTTGCATTGCAGGCGAAATTGCTGCGCGTGATACAGGAACGTGAAGTAGTTCGCGTAGGCGGAAGTAAATCAATAAAAATAAACTGCCGCTTTGTTGTGGCGACACATAAAAATTTGCAGGATGAAGTGAAACTAAAAAGATTCCGCGAAGATTTGTATTACCGTCTATATGGTTTGCAAATTAAATTGCCCCCGTTGCGCGAACGCGGAAATGACATTTTAATGCTTGCAAAACATTTCATAGAAAACTTTTGCCGCGAAAATAAAATGGAAGCAAAAAAACTTTCGCCCGAAGCGCAGCAGAAATTACTGGCGTATCATTTTCCGGGAAACGTGCGCGAGCTGAAATCGCTTGTAGAACTTGCAACGGTGATGGCTTCTGAAAAAGAAATAATAGCGCAGGATATTTTGCTGGGCGAAGAAAATTTAATTTCCGATTTGCTCAGCACTGAACTCACGCTTGAGGAATACAATAAAAAAATTATCTTTCATTTTTTGCAAAAGAATGATAACAATGTGGTGTTGGTGGCTAAGAAATTAGATATTGGAAAATCCACTATATATAGGATGCTGAAGGATGAAGAGGAGAAGAAAGTTTGAGGTTTGAGATTGGATGTTTACCTTTGTATAAGGAATAAATAAATTAAAATGAAAACCATCACAATTAATTTGCCGGAAGAGGTGAATGAAATGGAAATAAAAATGGCAGTGGCAGCTTTTCTTTTTGAACGCGCTGTTTTTTCATCAGGACAATCGGCTGAATTTGCAGGAATCTCAAAAAAAGAGTTCCTTGAGACTGTTGGCAAGTACGGAGTTTCAATTTTCGGAGAAACACCGGAAGATTTAAAGTAAAAATCTTTTGACAAATAAAATTATTATTTCTGATACCAGTTGCTTAAT
>JBDSOU010000124.1:0-4520 GCA_039914625.1 Bacteroidia bacterium
GCACAAATCCGAATGTATTCAGCAAAAACACGGCTATTGTAACTTTTACTACAGCAATTCTGAAAGAAGGAATATCCTATAGCGAAACGTATAGTGAAAAACCTTTGCTGAGCATTTATCCAAATCCTGCTGCAGATTTAATAAACATATCTTTTTTATCCGGATCTGAAGAAGCTTTGCTTAGAATTTACGATATCAATGGAAAATTATGCTTTCAGAAAGTAATTTCCGGTGACGGTGAAAGCGTCTCAGCACAGGTTGATCTCAACGGCTTCCCGAAAGGAATTTATTCCGTTATCGCAACCGACAGTAAGAAACAGGAAGCACACAATTTTGCGAAGCAGTGAGGATGAAACAAAATTATTTTTTTCCATTATTTATTTCCCCAATGTTCCTGCCAGGAGCGTGAAACTATGAGGTGATAGAATAGAGCCCATTTAAGGAATGCAATATTGATTTTTATAAGATTGCTGTGATCCTGATAGAATAAGGTGTCAAACTTTTATTTGTGAAGGGTGCAACAACCGTTCGATTTCTAAAGATGAAAAGGAATTTTTTATTTAGGAAAATTGATTGATAGAAATCTTGAATGTTTTCAAATTAATATTGCGGAATTAATTGGAGAGTTCAGGGAATAAAAGTTTTTAAATACCCTTACAGGAAGCTGCGCTAACCTTTCAGGTCGTGAGTTTCATTGAAAGTACATTCTTACATATACTTCATTGCCTCATATCCTATCAGTCTTCGGTATAATATAGGTTTCAAAATATTTTTTGATCCCACAAACTCAATTTATTTATACAACTTCTGCTGCTGTTGATTTTGCTTTGTCAGCGAGGTCATTTGCGTTTTCTTTTATTTTCTCTCCCACTCCGGTTACCAACTTACTGAGCATATCGAATAGGTCATCGCCTTTCTTCCCGGTTATTTTTTCAATTGTGACGGATCCCTTATCAGGTGCAATCATAATACCTATAACGACTCCGACCATCAAACTGATTAGTATTTTATTCATAGCTTTTTGTTTTATCTTTTACTGTTAAAAATTTGTGCCATCTTTTATTTATCGCCCATCAATAAGTTTTAGTTTTCAAGAAGAGTCCAACAATTAGAGCTTAAACAAATATTGTTTTTGTATAGCTACGATTATGTTTGTAAATAAACTACCTGGCAGCAGTGTACCTGCATAAGGAACTACGTACAAATTATCAAGTATTAAGTACAAAGAAAAGAATCTTGCGTGAGCGTTTTTTTTTGTTTTTATGAAGTTGTCTGAACCTTGATTAGTCCCGAATAACGAGACCAGCCGGATTAGGTGAGTGACAGGATAGAAAAATAAAATTATTTTTGATTTTAGAAAACAATGCAACAGAGTCCTTGTGAAAAACAGGAGACTCTGCTGAGGACAAAATGTCGAAAAACTGACAGGCAGGCACTTTAGTTGTCAGAGGGATGAAAAGTCGTTTTATAAATCCGCGCGGGAGCTGATGTTAACAATGCGGTAGCTTCTTACTTAAAGGCGAATGGCGATTCGGTAAAGGCGATTGTCGCTGATATACCGGTAAGTGTTCTTGTATTGAACGGAAGTGATAGTGCATTTAAATCAACTGCATCTTATAAAAAAGCGACTGGTGAAACTTTTAAGTCAACGGTTCGTACACTCATGGCGAATGATAATAAAGCGAGCGCGGAGCGTGTTAACACTTGTGCGGAGGACATTGAAGCTTTCGCGGAGCGTGCTGACACTTGTACGGAGGACATCGAAGATTGTGCGGAGCGTGTTTACACTTGTGCGGATAACATCGAAGATAGTACGGAGCAGATTTACACTTGTGCGGAGTAAGTTGAAGCTTGTGCAAATTGTATGATGATGAAATCAAAACAGGTTGTACTGAAATCATTTCAAGGAAATTTAACTTAAATTATATAAGATTAATAACAAACAAAACAGGATTATTATGAAAACAACTGCTCTAATAAAAATTGAAAAGCTTCCGGTTGCGAAACCGGTAAACATTACCATAAAAAAGAAAAGACTTCCTACCGCTAAGGAGCTTTCGGACAATGAAGCTCTCATTGCACAATTGTGGGAAATGTACCAGAACCAGCAAAAACGCACACAGGAGGTGATGCTGATATGCGACCAGCTACGGCAGGAACTGCATGAGCTGAAACAGAAAGAACTGGCAGCACCCCAACGAACAAGTCTTGTAAAAAAGGAAGAAGAAAAAGAACGGAAGCTTCAGCCGATAGCTTATGATAAATTGATACTTCTTTCAAAATATGCAAGACAGATATTCGAAATTGAACGTATGGATTATGCCAATGCAATTGTACATATGCTTTATATGCTATACCAGTTAAAGGGCAGGGCAACACCTGACCAGATTTTTACTGCGGCTGATGTAACAGACATAAGCGGCTTCCGGTATGTGCGCAAGCTGAAAACGCTGCGAATGCTTCAATATCATCCAACAAGCAATAAGGGTTTGTACCTGCTTACTGAAGTTGGAAAAATGTTTGTGCTGGGAAAGATTACTACCCTGGAGGAATATCTTGCTGCAACCAAGATTGAAACCATGTGGGATTTGCAGGAAAAATAGATTCTAAAATAAGCTTATTATTTCAGATAAGGAACCCGCGAGAGCGGGTTTTTTTTGTTTTTGATGGGTTGTCTGAACTGTGATTAAACGGATTAAATGATTGAATGATTGAAAAATAAATCTACTTTTGTTTAGAAAACAACCGAGTCCCTAAAAAGGAGACTCGGTTGGGACAAAAATATATCAATCGCGGTCGGTGGAAAGAACACCGGCATTAGGCACAATAGCATTGTTCATCGCTTTTCGTTTAAATCGTTTGACTCCTGTATAAGTGATGAGGCTTGTTATTACAGCAAGGAGGAAAAAAACAAGAGAGCTTGTCTTTTCGCTTTTGCTTACGTTTTCTATCTCTACATATCTTTTGCTGTTTATTTTCAAATCATATACATGAAGTGTTACATTTTCTTCTATCCTCCCACCCGGCTTATAATAATAAACTTCTGCAGTCAGCTCTTTATTGCCGCTCACCGCTTCGGCAATGGCTGCATAGTTGTTGTCATATCTTAGAATCCCGAATTGGTCATCGCAGCCCTGTATGCCGATAACCAGCACATCTTCATAGTACGTTTTTTCGCGGCTTTTTGTTTGATGCTCTATGATGCGGATGCCGCTGACAGCACCCGATGCGTGGGTTAAATCTCTGAGGTTTTTCGACCCGTTTGCAAAAGTAATGACAGCCATTACCATAAAAAAAGAAATTAACAGCGACATCAGCACGACAAATATTTTTGCCTGCACTGTGGGCAAAGCTTTAAATGCACGGATCATATCTTTTCACCTGGCAGCTTCAGGAAGGCTTGAGTGCTGTGCCTCCAAAGGAGTCCTACGGACTGTCAGAGTGATTTGATGTTGGTTTTGTTTTTTATTTTACTTTTTACTTTACACACTTACAGGGGATTCGCTTACCTGGCAAGTGAAAACCACGACTTGCAATATGAAACAAACTTAATTAATAATTATTTTTCTAAATATGTTTTCTTCAACGAATTTTAATAAATACACTCCTTTTTCAAATTGCGAAACTTCTAATTCTTTTACGTGGTGTTTTTTTAAAAGAAATTGAGATGTTATAGAATAAAGTTCAATGTTTGATAGTTGAGAAAAATAAATTTTATCATTGGAAGGGTTAGGAAAAATTTGAATTTGGTGTGATGAAATTATTTCTTGTATTGATGTAGGGTCAGGTCCAAGTTTAACTATCCAATAGTCGTATCCTGAAATAAAGCCAGCAGCATTACAATTTAAAACATCATCATTCGCAGTGCTTGAGTATCCTGCAACAATAAAGCCCCCATCATTTGTTTGACGCGCAGAATAATTCAAATCATTGCCTGTGCCTCCCAAACACTTTTGCCATTGAATATTTCCTGTTGTGTTTAATTTAACCAACCAATAATCAAAATTTCCATGATTACCGCCAACATCTCCATCATTGGATTTTGTCCATCCTGCAAGTACAAAACCATTATCGATTGTTTGCTCAATTGATGGAGCGTATCCTCCATAACCACCATCTTCTTCTAAAGTACCTCCCAAACATCTTTGCCATTGAAGGTTTCCGACAGCATCTAATTTTATTGTCCAATAATCCGTTCCACCGTGGTTGCCTGATACATCGCCATTATTAGATGAAGTTACTCCCGCAACAATATATCCTCCGTCATTTGTTTGCTGAATGGAAGTAGCATCATCGGATAAAGACCCACCATATGACTGCTGCCATTGAAGATTTCCTGATGCATCAACTTTAATAACTCGAAAATCATCAGCAGTTGTAAAATTGCTTATTGAACCACCAATTACATATCCGCTGTCTGTAGTTTGGTCAACTGACATAGCTGTGCTACTTATTAAACACTTCTGCCATTGAATATTTCCTGTTATATCCAATTTTACTAACCATGTATGACTAGTAGG
>JBDSOU010000199.1:0-17173 GCA_039914625.1 Bacteroidia bacterium
CGTTTTCTCAGAACACGCTCAAACCCGGAACCCGAAACTCGAAACCCATCTTACTAACGGCATCTATATCCTGAAAGCCTCCACAGATAAAGGCGTTTTTCAGCGAAAGCTGGTTATTTCACATTAAATTTTTTTGCTTTTGAGGCACTGCGAATATGCTTGTATGCCAAAACAAGTGCTTAACCTCATCTGCAGGCATGTTTTTGCGATAAAGCAACCGCTTCATTCCATCTGCAAACATGAGTTATTAACAAACAAGTCTTTTGACTCGTCTGCAAGCGTGTTTGTCAAACAAAGCAAATCCTTTGTCCCTGCTGCAAAAGCGTTTGTTTCACAAAGCAACTGCTTTTATCCTGATGCATAAAAAAAGTGTTCATAATTTTTGGGGAGACTAACGTGAACGGAAAAAACAGTTTTTATTTTTGAAAATAATTATCTTCTATCAGTTAAACCTTCTAAACAAAAACACGTATGAAAAAAGATTGGGCGTATGTTGAAAATGTATTTCTGAACCTTGCAAAACGCAGCCGTCCGCGCGCTATAGGGGCGATTGCTTACACCACAAGCCAATTGGACGAGCGCAAGACCGATCCGTTCTACATGGACCTGTTTAATTTTTTAGACCCGCTTAACCAGGCGGTTGTTGATGAAGAAGCCGCCCTCATAGCACAGGGAGGAGCCCAAAAAGCAAGCACTAAAACTGTGGATGATTTGCTGGACGATCTCAGTTCCGATAAAATAGAAGAATGGGACATTGCGGTGCAGGCTGCAGGCGCTGCTTACCGCAAAGGCAAGCCCGCATATATTGCTATATTTCCAAACGACCGCGGACCGTTTCAGAGCGGAGGCAAAAAAGAACGTATAGCAGCCGTAAAAGCACTGGGAATTGCCCTTACAGGAATTGTACCGCTGGCAGCGGTAAAAACCAGTGTGAATGCTTATTATATTTTACTCGATGCGGCACGCACCGCACAAGAAGGTCAGTTGGGCAATACCGAAACCGACAGCAGCGATCTTACCGATGCGTTAGTGGCTGGCATGGAAGGCTTGTGGTTTGTGCTTGCCACCTGCATGGCTAAATATTATACAGCGCCTAAAACAGTTGAACCGCTGTTTGCACTTAACCTTATCCGCGAAAGCGAGCAAACCGAATTTCAGCGTTCCATCAAAAAGGGCGGGTATTCAAACATTGCCAAACGCACGCTTGAACCTACGGATAAGATACGCGTTAAAGTACTAACCGCCCGAAGGGTGCGCTTCTTTATTACCGATGAAAAAAACGATATAAACCCCACAATGTTCAAAGATATAGACGGGTTGGAAGAAGAGGTCTTTGATGTATCCCTTGCGGGGAATGTTCCGGCAGCTAAATTTATCAAAGCGTTTAATCTTGATGATACTATAGAAGCCAGGATAGAAGTGGAGTTGCTGTAAAAATTTTGGGTTTACATAGTGAAAACCGTCTCTGGCATAGAGGCGGTTTTATTATTTATTTTTTTAACAGGTGCAACTTTTGGGGCAATCCGTTCATCCACTAAAATGTCTATGTAATTAAATTGCATGGTTTTTTTTCATATTAAATAAATAAGTGTTTTACTCTGCTATAAAATTACAATGAATGAAATTAATTACCTTTTTTAAAACGTGGAAGGTAAAGAACAAATGAAGAAAGTGGTGAAGCTGTAAATGGGCTGGCACATTTTTTAACCTATGATATTATAAGACGGGCAGGGGCATGCTCAATTCTTTTAAGAATGAGTACCTTTGTCTTCCAATTATAAAAACCAAAAAACAATTATACAATGAAAAAAATTCTACTCACAACAGTATTATTTGCAGGAGTATCAGTATTGCTTCATGCACAAAACAGGGTGGCAACACCTTCAACTAACGTGTTAAATTCCGCAGCCATTCAACAGGGGCTATTAAATTCTAAAATCTCGTCCCTTGTATGCGATACGGTTACAAACTTTGATTTGCTACTCTACAGTCCCACTGTTTACCTCGACAACGCAGGCGGCTACGTTTCAGGTCACAACAGCTATGGTGATCAGTCAAAAGCGGACAAGTTCGGTATTTCCACAACCAATTCAGTGGTGGATGCGGTGCTTTATTTAGTAGGTGTTGCAACTTCATCGGGCACCGGACAGGCTTGCACTGCAAGAATATGGGATAATAACGGTTCAGGAGGGTTGCCAAACACGGTGCTTGCATCAGACAGCATACCGTATGATACGCTGGTGGCTAACTTGTCCACATTTGCAACCCTGGTTGATTTCGTTCCTGATGTTCCTGTATCCGATACTATTTATGTCGGAGTTCATTTCGAATACACCGTTGGTGATACACTTGCACTATTAACCTCCACCGATGGCGATGGTCCCGTTAATACGGCTTATGAACAATTTGATATCGGTACCTGGTATCCTTATTCTGATGCCACCAATTCATGGGGGCTTACGGTTTCACATGCTGTTTTCCTGTTTGTATGCACCTCAACCGGGATACATGAAATGGTTACTCCATCAGGAAACCTTACTATTGTTCCCAATCCTTCATCAACAGGAATTTTTACCATAGTAGTTCCAAACCACGATCTGAGCAAACCGGTAACTATTAATGTATATGATTCTAAAGGAGCTGTTGTGTATAGTTCACAACAATCCGCTGCTGCCAATAAAACCTACCAGCTCAATCTTCCTGAAGCAGCAAAAGGCGTTTATATGGTTAAGGTGGAAACATCATCAGGCATTCAAACTCAAAAGCTGACTATTAACTGATAAAGTTCCATAAAACAAAACAAAAGCCGTTCAGAGATTATTCTGAACGGCTTTGTTGTTTGTAATAGTTCAGTATTTCTTAATTTACTATGGGAATTAACCCCCGTATGCCCATATCCACAACGGTATCTCCTGCAAGCGGTTCAAAATAACCCGGTGTGCTGTTTTCTTTCCATTCAAAGCTTTTGTTAGTGGAGAGCGAAATAGTAATTACTACATCATGTGTTTCATTGCCGGTAAGTAAAAAGGTAGCAGGAAACTCGCCTGTCACCACACAAGACCTGAAAGGAATAGGTGATGTACTGTGTATCGGGTTAGGAACCGTAGTAGCGCCCGGAGGTGCCTGCCCCTGTGAAACAGCCGGCAATCCGAATAGGGGATTATTCCATTCAAAAGCCCAGTAGCCTTGTTCCTTATCATCATTTACTACAACCGTACTGTCCTTTATTTTATAATTTTTAATATATGTATTAAACCCGATAAAGGAAGCAATAGTGCCCACTAAGTCATAGGTGTCTGGACCATTAGTAACACGAAAATCAACATCATAGTTCTGGTACGCTAATGAAACACGCAAAAATTTATAACTGCCGGGAGAAACATTTTTAAGGGGAATAGCATAAAATGTTTCTCCTTCACCGGCAAGAATGGATTGGTCAAAGTCAATAGCATTATCACCGCTAATACCTGTTTCAGGAGCTTTATATACTACCATTCCTGATCCAAGCTGTGTAGTTTCGTTAGGAGCAAGCTCAATATAGTGAGAGCTCATCTTATTAAAGCGTGGTGATTGTGCCGAATGATTGGAAGGAACTGTTGATGGAACCCCTTTGCTGTCGAATCGTGTTTGCGTGGAATCAAATTTGAATTTAAAAATAAGATAATGTGATGCTGTGTCCGGAACAGTAGCATCCTTTTTACATGAATTAATAAGAGTTCCTGTTAAAATTATAAGTATAAGTAATCCGATTCTGCTATTCATTTTAAAATTATTTTACAAATGCGAAGTTACAAATCGTTTCCCGATAACCTGAAACTTTCTCTACTTTTGCCCTCCTGAACGAACAATAAATAACAATCCATATCTAATACACTTTATATTTCATGGCAAAAACCGATCTTTTCCAGGCTCCCGATTACTTTCAGGTTGACGATTTATTAACCGAAGAGCAAAAGCTTGTCCGCAACTCCGTTCGCGACTGGGTTAAAAAAGAAGTGTCGCCCATTATTGAAGAATACGCACAACGCGCTGAATTTCCAAAACAATTGATCAAAGGGCTTGCACACATTGGTGCTTTCGGCCCTTACATTCCTGTTGAATACGGAGGAGGAGGATTGGACCAGATTTCCTACGGATTAATCATGCAGGAATTAGAAAGAGGCGACTCAGGAATCCGCTCCACAGCATCCGTACAAAGTTCATTGGTAATGTATCCTATCTTCACTTACGGAAGCGAAGAACAGCGAAAAAAATATTTACCAAAACTTGCCAGCGGTGAATGGATGGGATGCTTCGGCTTAACAGAACCGGACCACGGATCAAATCCAAACGGAATGTTAAGCAACATTAAAGACAAAGGGGATCATTATATATTGAATGGTGCAAAAATGTGGATCAGCAATGCACCATTTGCAGACATTGCAGTGGTGTGGGCAAAAGACGAAGAAGGAAAAATAAGAGGATTGATTGTCGAAAGAGGAATGAAAGGCTTTTCCACTCCCGAAACACATGGAAAATGGAGCCTCCGCGCAAGCGCAACAGGTGAATTGGTTTTCGACAATGTAAAAGTTCCGAAAGAAAATATTTTTCCTAATGTAAAAGGATTGAAAGGGCCCCTCGGTTGCCTCAATTCTGCCCGCTACGGAATCTCATGGGGAGCTATTGGCGCTGCTATGGATTGCTACGATTCTGCATTGCGATATTCAAAAGAAAGAATACAATTCGGTAAACCCATCGGGGCATTTCAGCTACAGCAAAAGAAGTTGGCAGAGATGGTTACTGAAATCACCAAAGCGCAATTACTTGCATGGCGTCTCGGTGTTTTAAAGATTGAAAACCGTGCAACACCAGGACAAATCTCCATGGCAAAACGAAACAATGTTAATATGGCTTTAGAGATTGCACGCGAAGCAAGACAAATTCACGGTGGCATGGGTATAACCGGAGAATATCCAATCATGCGCCACATGATGAATCTTGAATCGGTTATTACCTATGAAGGAACTCATGATATTCACCTGTTGATAACGGGAATGGATGTTACCGGTATCAGTGCCTTCGAATAGCGCTTTTTGCATTCAAAAAACTAAGAAACTTATTTTCTCATTTACCGTAAAGGAGTTGTATGAAACCATTTACACTCTTTCTTTTACTCTCCATTATATTATTTGAAGGTTGCAAAAAAGGAACTTCAGATGATGATATAATAAAACCTGTTCCAACCGTTGATTTTACTTTTTCAACCGGAGACGGCTTTGCTCCTGATACCATTCAATTCACCAATCAATCAAAAGATGCAGACAGCTATCAATGGGATTTCGGTGACGGCATTTCTTCTTCTGAAACGAGTCCTTCACACATTTTTCAAAACCCCGGAACTTACAACGTAAAATTAACGGGAACGAATTCTACCGGATTTTCCTACGTTATTAAATCTCTAACCGTTGAACCGGATACTGAGTTAATATCTTCAATAAACTATTTAATTGCTGAAGGTGTTTTTGCAAATGTTTTTGCGATAATACAAGAAACTGCATCCGTATGCAATTCTGGGATTTTGAATTCATGTGGCAACATTACAAAAGATACAGTTTCGGTTCCTCATATTTTAACGATTGATTTCGGAACCGCCAATTGCATAGGCGCTGATCAAAAATTGAGGCGCGGAAAAATTATTGTTTCCTACCCTGGCCATTTTGACGACTCGGCAAGTGTACACCAGGTTTCTTTTACTAACTTTTATGAAAGCAACCATCACATCACCGGGACTATTTCAATAGCAAACAACGGCCATAATTCTTCAGGTCGCCTAAATTATTCTTTGAACTTAATTGCAAAAATATTTTTGTCAACTTCTCCTGATTCAATCATTTGGAATGCGCAAAGAACCATTGAATGGACACAGGGAGAAAGTTCCCCTGCAAACTGTCTTGATGATGTCTATAACATTACAGGAACCGCAACAGGAATTCTTTTCAGAGGAAAAGCTTTTTCTTCTTCAATTACAACTGCTTTACAAAAACAAATTATTTGTCCACCTATTGTCATCGGTAAAATTATTTTGACACCACAGGGAAAATCAAGCCGGATAATTGATTTTGGAAATGGCACCTGCGATTTAACAGCAACAGTTTCTTTAAATGGAAAGAATAGTAATATTCCCGTTTATTAATTTAACCCGGCAGCACTTTTATTTTTTATCAAAAAAGTCTGAATCAATTTTTTTGTTCTCGCCATTAAAATAAAGAGAATATGTAAAATCTTTTTTTATTGAATAGGCGCCAATTTCACTTTTCTTATTGATGGCAAGAAATCCCACCTGTTGGTCTTCAATTTTATTTTTTTTTACAATGCGATGAATGGCTTCTTCGACAGCTTCCTGAGGTGCGCGACCATTGCGCATCAATTCCACAATTAAAAATGAGCCACAAATTTTAACTACCAATTCACCAGTTCCCGTTGCACACGCTCCTCCGACTTCATTGTCCACATACATACCGGCTCCTGGAATCGGAGAATCACCAACACGCCCGTGCATTTTAAATGCCCAGCCGCTTGTTGAACAAGCACCGGAAATATTATTTTCTGCGTCTATTGCCAAAATTCCTATCGTATCATGGTTGTGTTCATTAATCACAGGAGTGTATTTATTTTGTTTGATCCAATCCCGCCATGCTGTTTTCGATTTTTCCGTGAGTAAATTTTCTTTTTTAAATCCTTGCGATAAAGCAAAATTCAAAGCGCCATCCCCACTCAGCATTACATGCGGAGTTTTTTCCATCACCTTTCTTGCGACCGAAACCGGATGCATAATATTTTGCAAATAAGTAACTGAACCTGCATTTCCATTATGATCCATAATGCATGCATCTACCGAAACAAAACCATCACGATCAGGAAATCCTCCGTAACCTACACTTGTATCTTCAGGATCGGCTTCAGGAACTCTTGCTCCGGATTCAACAGCATCCAAAGCGGTCCCGCCCTTTATTATAGATTGCATGGCTGCATCAGTGGCTTTTAAATTAGTCCACGTTGCTATAACAAGAGGAACATTACCGGCTGAATCGTTAAATAAATTTTTTTTCATGGATAACGCTCCTGCAAAAATTTTATTGGAAACGCTTCCTGCTGCTGCAACAAGAATACTTTTTTTAATAAACTCTTTTCGTGAAATCATATCAGGAATGATTAAAAATAAAAACGTGAATTAACAACAAAATAACTTGCTGTCAAAAAACAAATAAAGATTTTTTGGGATGGATTATTTTTTGAAAAGCTTTTGAGAATATATTTTCTCATCAGCAACAATGTAAATTAAATACATTCCCTGGGCAAGATTGAAAGGGATTAAATTAATATTCACCGAGAAATTCTCCGGCATAATATTCTTGCTGAATATTTTCTTTCCGTTAATGTCATACAACGAGACTGCCAAATCATTTTCAAGTTCTGCATTCAAAATAATATTCAATTGGCCTAAAAGCGGGTTGGGATAAATAGATTCTACCCCACTATTATTTACGCTTTCCCTCCTGATGGCAATAACATTTGAGTACTTGTAATTGCCATTAAAGTCAAATTGTTTTAAACGATAATAATAAATATTTTTCTCGGAATTCCGGTCTTCAAATCTGTACTCATTAAGCCCTGTTGAATTTCCGTTTCCGTTTGCGAATCCTATCTTTTGAAAATCCTCTCCTGGTGCTGATCGTTCAACATCAAAACCTTTGTTATTATTTTCAGATGCTGTTTTCCAGTTAAGCAGGTTAAAATCCTGTCCTGCTTTTCCTGTGAATGAAAGTAATTCAACAGGTAAGGGAGAATTGGTTGGTCCTACAATTTCAAAATCATCCATAGCAACACCAGGTGCACCAGTATTTGCATCTGTTTGGAAATGCATCCGGAAGGCAACATTCGGGTTTCCTGCGAAAGCGGAAACATTCCATGAAGCCAACGTAAAGTTTGCAATTGTAGAATTGAAGTATGGTTCATTGATAGGGAATGAAGTATTTTGCGTTGTATTGGCAAAATCATACCATCCTGCAGCTACATTACCAAGCGAAGCCCAGGTATCTCCCTTGTCTAAAGAATACTCTACGCGGAATCCATCCCAACCGATTTCAAAAGAATTTTTCCGGTAAAGTTTTAACGTATAGGCACCTGCTGTTGTGAAATTATAATTTGGTGTCATTAAACTTGCATCAGTGTTATCGAGATAATTTCCCGCTAATCCTGTAACCCAAACATTCGCTCCGCTGAATGTTCCGTTTTTTCCTGCTGATGCAGAATTGCCTCTTTGCCACAATGTGCCCGCAATATTATCCGGACCAAAGTCTCCGAAGTTTAAATCAAAATTCCCGCCTGCAGCAGGAGCGTATGGAGTACCGCGATTGGGCAATATTTGTATGTAAGCAACTTTAGTAGCCGTATAAACAGGGTTGCCGTTTATTTGAAGTGTTACAGTGTAAGTCCCCATGTTCGAATACGTCTTCGTTGGATTTTGTAGGGTTGATGTTGTGGCATCACCAAAATTCCAAAGCCATGATGTTGCCTTTGTAGATACATCTGTAAACTGAATTGTTTTGCTAGTGTAACGTATTTTTTTATCGGCAATGAAATCTGGGTTGGGAGGAGAAAAAACATCGCATGAGTATAATCCTCTTCCGTGTGTCGCGGCAATCACCATATTGTCGGAGCTTCTTATTTGCATCATGTGCGTGCTTACGTTTGCAAGCCCGGTGTTAGAGGGTGCCCAATTGGTTGCAGCTCCGCTCAACAAATCCGTTGACCACGCTCCCAATTCAGTTGCTAAAACCGCCTGTGTATTTATTAATGGATTAAACAGCGCCCAGCGTACAGGAATATCCGGGATATTTCCTTCCACCGAAGTCCATGAAGTCCCCCCGTTCGATGTTTCCCAAACACTGTTTACCCCGTAGCTGCTGTAAGTTACTAAAAGATGATTGTCATTTCCATTTTCAATAGCAATGCATGAAACACTGGTGCCCGGCATACCGAAACCGGAATTAATATAAACGCCTGTTGGCGCAGCCTGATCGGCATTGTCAACGCGTACCACCCGACCGTTATTTATTCCAAAAAAAACTTTATTGGTTGTATTCTGAGAACAGCTAACATGCGTAACTTTTCCTCCATTGAAAGCTGCAATGGCAATGCTTGTTAAGGTATTGCTTACCGGAGCATTCAGGATTCGTGAATAATTTCCATTAGTATAACATGCATATAAATTATTGGCTGCATTATCATAATCAGTTGGATTTACAAATGATCCGTTGTTATTGCCGCTGGTAAGTGTGCTAAATGAAGCACCGGTATTTGTGGAACGGTAATAATTGCTATACACGTAACTGGTAAACTGGTATTGCGGCTGATCCTGATCAATGTGGCAAAACATGCCGTCACCTCCTGTAGGTTGTGTTGTTGCATTCATACCGGCAGACAAATAACGATGCGAGCCATTATCCTGTGAACCGGCAAGAAAATTATTTGAGTTAGCTCCCGGATTCATTGCACAGGCATAAAATTGTGTCACATTATAATTGTCATGTCTTGAAGAAATAGTGGGAATAGCTGCTGTTGCATTTGAAGTTCTCCAGATACCGCCATCATTTCCGAAATAGCAAACATTTGAATTTCCCGGTTCAAATAAAACAATATGCTGATCGGCATGAACATTTTGAAATCCGAATCCACCGTACCAATGGGAAACCTGCTGCCAGGAGGTGCCTCCATTAGATGATTTAAAAAGATCAACTCCTCCGACAAATAATGTATTCGAATTATTCGGGTCAACGGCAATGCTCATATCATACCATGCCTGACCGCGTGTGAGATCATTGCCTATTCCGCCATCGGCATCAACAGGTCTTGTGAGCGTGGTCCAGCTAGCGCCTGTGTTTGTTGTTTTATAAAAATTAAGAAGCGTACTTCCGCTTTCAACAAAGGCATAACAAACGGCAGCATTGTTTGGCGCACATGCAATATCCACACGTGCAAAGCCTGTGGAGGGAAATCCGTTTGCGCCTGTATTGAGGATTGTCCATGTACCTGCATTGCCATTCGCGGAACGATATATTCCTCCATTCCCGCCAAGGGTGCTTGCCCAGATGGAGTTATCAGCAGCAATTTCCACATCGCTGAAATTATCTGTAACAGCACCGCCCGGTGCAGATGAACCTAAAACGCGATTCCAGGTTACGCCTGCATCCTGTGAGCGAAATAAGCCGGAGCGTGTAGTGGTATATACATCTCCTGTGGGATGAACTATTACTCGGTTTATGTAATAATAATTTAATCCTGTTGTGGCAGCAAGCTGGCTCCAGGTTGCTCCGCCATCAGCCGATTTCCAGATTCCGTTTCCACGAATGGCATCTGCATTATAGTATCCTTCACCGGTACCGAAGTACATAATTTGAGTGGATGCCGGATTAGAGCAAATAGAGGTAATAGCAAGATTTGCAAAAAGATCATTGATGCTTATCCATGCAGGAGCAGCAACGGTAATATCAGTAGTTTTCCATAATCCTCCGCCTACTCCTCCACACCATGCTGTTTTCTTTGTTGCGTCACTAGGGTCAATCATAATAGCGCGCGTTCTACCTCCGCAATTATTGGGACCGCGTTCCACCCAGTTCATGCCGGGAATGGCGCCCATAACTCTTCCATTTGCAGATTGTGCACGAAGCTGCTCAGCATAATAGTAAGCATTGATCAGCCGTTCGCGCGGTACTGTGTTGATGGCGGGGTCTTTTGTTAATTCAAATTCCTGCTTCATGGCAAGATCCATGCGATCGCGCAACGGCAGGCCGCCTTCTTCCTGGACTTGCTCTTTTAAATTTTCAAAAACCGTTTTTGGTTTTAGTTTTTTTACAGAGTAGGGATTAACAAAGAACAACCCTGCTAGTAAGAGGGCAACACAAATAAAAAAGGTTGGACGGGTGATTTTTACCATCGACTTTCTGATGAGAATAGCAAATTAAATATATCGGAGAGTAAAATTACGAAGAATTTCTTCAGCTTTAACGATTTTGTAAAAATTTATCAGCAGGTTGTGTGGACTATCGTTTCACAAATAAACCTAACACGAGCGAAACATAATAGGTGAAAAGAATTATTGATTAAAAAAGGAATCACTTATCTTTTAAAGATTGTCGCAATAAATCATTTAACTTATTGAAATTTTCAAACTTATGTAAGATATTCAAAGATTTGGAAAAAAAAAATCTTTTCATGGAGTGTTATTTGCAAATAACCATTTCAAATAAAACTTCTAAAATATGAAAAACAAATTATTTCTATTAACATTATTAACCATTGCACTTGGATCTTGTCAAAAAGAGGAGAATACTATCAGCACTCCCGCAATTAGTGATGGGAATTTTAACCGTGCCAGCACTACTACCTATACAGGAATAGGGTCTGTACCGGCAACATTTACACAAAAAGTACTGCTTGAAAATTTTACCGGGGCGAGTTACGGAAAATGCCCGGCTAATGATTATGCAATAATGCAGCTACAAAGCCAGTATCCGGACCGGGTAATTACTGCTTCATTTCACAAAAATGACAGAATGGAAACAGTATCAACTTCCGCCTTGTTGAATTTTGTCAGTAATGGAACAGTACCGAATATACCAGGCATGATGGTTAACCGAATTGTGTATAATAATAAAATCATAAACGATCAGGGAACTTGGTCTACCACTGTACCAAGTGCTTTAAGTGTTTCTCCTAATATTGGTATCGCGCTTCAGTCTGCAGTGCAGAACCGTGTTCTTACAATGACTGTTCATGCAGGTTTTAATGCCGCCATTACTGGGAACTATAAAATGTGCGTATATCTAATTCAGAATAATGAACAACATACTGGTGTCGGTTATGATCAGGCAAACAGTTTCAACGCAGATATTACAAGTCCTTTTTATAATATGGGTAACCCGATTTTAAATTACACCCATAATAATGTAATGAAAAAATTAGTTACTCCAATTAATGGTATAGCTATACCTTCTTCATACCAGGTTACCGGAGGTCACATGATTCAGGCGTTGTCAATTGATCTTCCTGCAAGCTTAACTTTGAATGATACGTATATTGTCACTTATGTTTATGACACAGGCAACTTGCGCGTAATGAATGCACAGATTGCAAGGATTGGCGCTATCAAAATTTGGGATTAAAATAAATTACATAAATTATTTTAGAAAAAAGCAGGTCGCCATGATCTGCTTTTTTGTTTTCTCTTAAAAATTTTGCTCAATCACAAGTTGGTTTTTTCGGGAAAAACTCATGAATATAAAATTGAAATTCCGGATCTGATTGACCCGGAATTTTTAAACTAACTAAAATTAATTAACCATTAAACCTTTCTTTAACGTCTTCCAAAAAACCTGATTTTTTCACCCCTCATTTCGAACTTATACGCAAGCTCAATATTTACATAACTATATGCATCATTACTCTTAGGGTTTCCCCTGATGCTTGTTGCTGGTCCCGGATAGCCGTTTGTGCCATACCCGGTCGGGTCAGAAATATAAAGTGCCAGTTTTTGCATAGCAGGGTCATTTGGATACAATTTATTCAAATCTTCAAACGTGACATAGGTATCATGCACGTCATCCAAAAAATCTGTCAGGAAATAGTAATAGCCGAATTCTGTTGACAAGGTAAGCAGCTTGCTTAGGCCTAAGCGAAAACCAAAACCACAGGGGATAGCGACATGGGTATTTTTATATTTTTTATTTGAAACTACTTCACCATTTACTTGTCCTTTTTCAGTACTCCATTTTGTAAGGTCTGTTTCATACGTTCCGTCTTTTTCAATAATATTTCCTGTGTTTCCATCTGCTTCAGGGCGATCACGTGTAGTACCATCATTCCAGTAAAAATACTGGTTATCCAAATTAATGTCGCCTCGAAACAAGTCGGCTTTAGGTACTCCATAATACACTCCGACCCCTGTGAAAAAAAACATTGCAGCACCTTGTTTGTGAAGCGGAATGTGCCTGTTGGGGTAAACCGTATAAGTCATGTGTGCGGAAAATCCGAATAGGTCATTTTGAAAATTAACGCCCCGTCCATAATTACGAAGATCAAATCCTTTGGTGCCTCCAATTGGTTTAGTTTCATCATAGCCTATGCGATGCCAGCTTATGCGTGCTTCATAGGAAAACGGGTTGTACAAATTTCCTGTCAAAGAAGAATTGCCGGTAAAGTTGCGAATAGTAATATCACACCCCGGTCGTGTAGATGTTGTTTGCAGGATTCTTTCATTCCCCAAATCACCAAAATAATTTGTAACTCCTGCTCCGACTCCGACTTCAAAGGAACGGTTGCTTCCATACTGTGCTTTAGACACAAACGCTGAAATTAATAAAATAACTGTGATGTAAAACTTCTTCATGGTTTTAACTTTTTGATTTAGCTCATAAAGGTAGCGGAAAAAATTTAATACCTGCAAATTTTTATAGTAAAATCATACTTTTGTATTAATAAATACTGCTCAAAATTCAAAATTAAAGCCCTTTGTAATTTAAAAGAACAGACTTCAGGAAAACAATGATGCAAACACTTCTTCTACTTTGCTGACCGGGACTAGTTGCAAATTCGATTTTTTCGCTTTATCAACTGAAGGAAGATTGTATTTGGAAAAATAAATTTTTTCGAATCCTATTTTTTCTGCTTCGCTGATGCGCTGTTCAATACGATTAACAGGTCGTATTTCACCTGACAAACCCACTTCACCCGTAAAACAAGTTTTAGGAGCAATAAAAATATCTTCGCTTGAAGAAAGAATAGAACAGATTATTGCCAGATCAATTGCAGGGTCTTCAACTTTAATGCCTCCGGCAAGGTTAAGAAAAACATCTTTTGAAGCAAGTTTGAATCCGCATCTTTTTTCAAGAACTGCAAGTAACATACTTAATCTTCTTAAATCAAAACCTGTTGATGAACGTTGGGGTGTTCCATAAACCGCAGAACTTACTAATGCCTGTGCTTCTATAAGCATTGGGCGCAAGCCATCCATTGTACATGCAATTGCAACTCCGCTAAGCATTTCATCACGGTGCGAAATCAATATCTCTGAAGGATTGCTTACTTCACGCAAACCGGAACCCTCCATTTCATAAATTCCTAACTCAGCAGTTGAACCAAAACGATTTTTTGTTGCGCGAAGAATTCTGTAAATGTGATGCCGGTCTCCTTCAAATTGAAGAACGGCATCTACCATGTGTTCTAAAACTTTCGGTCCTGCAATGATTCCATCCTTAGTAATATGCCCGATAAGAAAAACAGGGATACCTGTTTCTTTAGCAAAACGGAATAATTCTCCCGCACATTCTCTGATTTGTGACACGCTGCCGGGAGCAGATTCAATATTATGCGAATATAACGTCTGAATGGAATCAACAATTAAAATATCAGGTTTGAGTTGTTGGATCTGTTTAAAAATAATTTGTGTGGTTGTTTCTGTAAATATAAAACATTCCGGTTTTTTTAACCCGAGGCGATCTGCTCTCATGCGAATTTGTTGTTCGCTTTCTTCTCCTGAAATATAAAGTGCTTTTAATTTTTCAAGTTTCAATGCCATCTGCAGCAGCAATGTGGATTTGCCGATGCCCGGCTCCCCTCCCAGCAACACAAGCGATCCCGGAACCAATCCTCCTCCCAGCACACGGTTCAATTCGTTATCAGGAAGAACTATCCTGTGCTGATCGTCAAGATTAATTTCATGGATTAATACAGGGCTTGAAACGCGAGAAGCCGAAGCTGATTTCCATACCTCATTTTTCTCTTCTTTTTTTATCAGCTCTTCTATGTAAGTATTCCATTCTCCACACGAAGGGCATTTACCTGTCCACTTGGAAGATTGAGCTCCACAATTCTGACAAAAAAAAGTAGTTTTTATTTTTGACATGCTTTATAGAAAACTAAAAGCAACTAATGAAAATAGAATTATGAAAAAAATTTTTATTTCTTTTCAAATTCTCTTTGCAATACTCCCCCGGTTTTATAATCTGTGGCGAGATATAAAATTTTTGAATCCAATTGAGTAATGGTCCATTTGTTATTGTACTGAATTACCGTTGAATCTACAGTCAGCCCATCTATCTTCAAATAGGACACATTAATTTTAGCATCCATTGAATAATTTCCATAATCAATAGTATCGACCGTATTGTTTTTTTGGTGGGTAATTACAATTTTCCCGTCCTTGAATTTCCAATCTTCTATATAGTCTTTAGAGGTGTCACCCAAAAACTCACGTTGCCATGTCCCCTGAATTTTCTCATTTAGCCCACTATCAGTTTGAAACCAATCAAAGGTCTCGCAACTGTTAAAAAAAACGATGCTTGCAAAAAATAAAATTATTCTTAGTGTTTTCATAATTGCAATTTTTAATATGGAACAAAGTTATATAAAAGTTTGCATTAAACAATGCACACTGCTCATGATTTTGAATGATTTTCAACAATCTTTTGTTCAATACCAGAAGTGGAGTACCCAGAAAGGAAATCTAATGTTGTTATTTCTCCTCCTTTTGCTTTAACAATCTCAAAACCGACAATCTCTTCAATTTTATAATCAGCGCCTTTTACAAGTACGTCTGGTTGAATAAATTTTATTAATTCGTAAGGAGTAGGTTCGTCAAACAAAACAACAGCTTTCACAAATGCAAGCGAAGCAAGAACATGGGCCCTTGATGTTTCATTATTAATTGGTCGTTTATTTCCTTTTATTTCAGATACTGAACGGTCGGAGTTCAGCCCAATTACTAATATATCTCCTTTATCGGCAGCTTTTGTGAGATAATCAATATGTCCGAGATGCAAAATATCAAAACAGCCGTTAGTGAAAACAACTTTCTTTTGTGAAAATCTCCATTGATTCAATGTATGAAACAAAGATTCTACTGAGGAAAATATTTTTGCTTCAACTACTTTGCTGTGCATTTTTGTTATTGTTTTTCGCTTTGTTAACCCTGAAGACCAAAAATAAAGAAATTATTCCAATTATAACAACTAAAAGGGTTTGATTGGTATGGACTAATGTGGCATAAACAATTCCGTCTGTTGAAGAGACATTAAACAGCATAAGACTTTGTGAAACAATATAATGATAGGCTCCAATTCCTCCTTGAACAGGAGCAGACATTCCCAAACCTCCTGCAACCAAAACAAAAATTCCTTCTTTTACGCCAAGACCTGATGTAGATTCCAATGAGAAAAAACTTATGTACGTAGCCAGAAAATAAAGAATCCAGATAAAAAATGTATGAAAAACAAACCATCCGGGATTTTTCATTTTGAAAATTGTTTTCAATCCGTCCACAACACCAAGAAAAAGTTTGCGAATTTTAAATTTTATACTTTTTGCTTTTTGGCTTCTGAAAACAAAAACCGCTCCCGCAATTAAAATTAGGAAAATTACAATTAGCCACATTGAAAAATGAGACGAACTGTTAGTATCCGTTTTTTCTTTCATGGGGGAAATTATTTTATCAAATAAAAAATTTTTAAGCAGGTCAAATTCAAGAATGGCGACAACAAACATAGAGAAAGCAAGCATGATTAAATCAATCACTCGTTCTATTATTACTGTGCCGATGAGTTTTTCAAACGGAACATTTTCTGATTTGCTCAATACACCGCAACGTGTGATTTCGCCAATGCGTGGAATAGCAAGATTTGCAAAGTATCCAATTCCCAAAGCGTAACAGGTATTTGAAAGCTTGGGGTTAAATCCCATTGGTTTGAGCAGCATATTCCAGCGATGTGAACGGAGTACAAAGGCAACAAAACCAAAAACAAATGCAATTGCAACATAGAAAAAATTCGCGTGCTCGATTTTTACAAATACATCATGCAGATTTTCATGTCTGAATGTGAGCCACAATAAAAGAATCCCGATTGCAAAAAGCAAGAAGTATTTCACAACTGAAAAGATTTTTGATGAAGCGCTCAATTGTTTATAATTCGATTATTACTATCAGGAAAAATAACAGTTGGTTTAAATTTTTTCGCTTCTTCAAAATCTATTGCAGCATAAGAAACTACAATAACCAGATCATCAACCTGAACAAGACGCGCTGCCGGTCCGTTAAGGCAAATTATTCCTGACTCCTTTACTCCTTTTATCACATAAGTTT
>JBDSOU010000106.1:0-9635 GCA_039914625.1 Bacteroidia bacterium
GCGCTGCCGCTGTAATGTTTACCTATCAAAGCATGCCGCCCAGGCCTGTTACCTCAAGTGCAATTACTGCAAACGAAGAATCGTCAGCCATATCCGATTCTGCGGGCAATGTATTATTTTATACTAACGGTCAGGAAGTAGGGGCAATCAATAACCTGATTATGCCGAAATTAACAATTTCGAAAATTCTTTAAATGTTTTTCCGAATCCTGCAATTGATACATTATATATACGAGGTTATTTTAATAACGGGCATGATGGAAAAAGCAACATAAAAATTACTGACATGACGGGAAGAATTATTTTTTGAAACAGAACAAAATACAAAGAATAAACTGTTGAAAACTCAAATTAATGTGAGCGGCTTTTCATCCGGAATTTATTTTTAAGTTTTGATATGGATGGAAATGTCCTTTCTAAAAAGTTTTGGTTGATCAGGTTTCAGATTTGAGGTTCGGCAAAACAAGTTGATTATTTCATTATTCTGATATTTTTTTTGAAATACTGTAGAAAATTAGTTTTGCTGAAAAGAGCATTTACCTTAATACCTTATTTTTCAATTCAGGCTTTTATCTGCTTTCGGAATTTCAACTAAAACCTTACTGCGCTTCCGTCTTCTTATATTCTTCAGTTAGCTTTTTCTGAACTTCAGGAGGGACCGGAGAGTATTCGGCAAAAGTTGTTTTTACTTTAGCGCGCCCCTGCGTAATGGATCGAAGAGTGGTTGAATACCCATCCAGTTCTGATAATGGAGTGCGTGCGCGGATAACCTGATAAGTGCCTATAGCATCCATTCCTGTAATGAGGCTTCTGCGCGATTGAAGGTCGCTCATCACATCACCCATTAATTCTTCGGGCACCTGCACTTCCACATTATATATAGGTTCGAGCAACTGGGGCTGCGCCTGGTGAAATGCTTCTTTAAAAGCCATCATTCCTGCAATCTTAAATGATATATCATTGCTGTCAACAGGATGCATTTTTCCGTCATAAACAAAAACCCGGACATCACGAACATACGATCCGGTCAAAGGCCCTTCATTCATTTTCTCCATTACGCCTTTTAACACCGAAGGAAGAAAGCGCACATCAATAGCTCCCCCAGTAATGCAATTATTAAATTCTAATTTTCCGCCCCAGGGCAAATCAACGGTTTCGGTTCCGCGAATGGGATAGTCGGTAGTTACATTACCGTTAGTAGCAGGTTCAATTTTCATATACACTTCCCCGAATTGCCCTGCTCCGCCTGATTGTTTTTTGTGACGGTAAGATGCCAGTGCAGGTTTCAGAATTGTTTCGCGATACGGAATGCGGGGTTTGATAAATTCAATCTCCATTTTATAAATGTGCTCCAGCCGCCATTTGGTTACCTGCAAATGCAATTCGCCCTGCCCGTGCAGCAGTACTTGTCTCAGCTCTCTTGAAAATTCCACTTCAAGAGTTGGATCTTCCGTATGCAATTCGTGGAGCACTTCACCGAGCTTTTCATCATCCGCTTTATTCTTTGTAACTATAGCCACACGGTAGCGCGGAGTTGGAAATTTAATGGGCTCAATGTTTACATTCGATCCTTTTCCATTCAGCGTATGATTGGTAAATGTATTTTTCATTTTTAATGTGCAACCTATATCACCCGCTTTGAGCTTATCAACCTGGTTACGGTTCTTGCCATCCATTATAAAAATCTGGTTCATGCGCTCGGTTGAATTTGTTTTTTCATTGAACAAATCAATACCCGGTGCCACTTCACCTGACAATACTTTGAAGAACGACAACTTTCCAAGATGCGGTTCAATTAAAGTTTTGAAAACAAAAAGCACTGCCGGTTTAGCCGGATCGCACGGAACGGCTGCACCTTCATCCGTTTTTTCAGGCGGCATTTCTATAGCAGACGGAGCCACGTTATCAATAAAACCCATCATGCGTCCGCTGCCCATGTTTTTCTTTGCCGAAAGGCAGAATACAGGGAATACATCATGCTTCATCATCCCGGTTTTAATTCCCAGCCTCAATTCATCTTCATCAAGCGTTCCTTTTTCAAAATATAATTCCATCAGCTTCTCATCATTCTCCGCGGCTTTCTCTACCAATGCATTGTGCATTTCAGTCGCACGCGCTTTTTCATCATCGGGAATCGGAAGCTTTTCGGGCTTTCCACCTTTATCAGGAAAGCGGTACATCACCATTTTTAACAAATCAATTATAGCATTAAAGTCTGCTCCTGAATTAACCGGATATTGCATCACGGTGATGGCATTTCCGAAAAATTTCCGTGCCTGCTCCACGCATTGATTAAAATTTGCATACTCATGATCTAACTGGTTTACCGCAAAAATGGTAGGCTTTCGGTATTGATCCACATAATCCCAGATCAGCTCTGAGCCTATTTCCACTCCATGCTGAGCATTAAGCAACATCACAGCAGTATCGCAAACACGAATGGAGGAAATCACTTCACCGATAAAGTCATCCAATCCCGGTGTATCAATGATATTAATTTTATAATCGCGCCATTCAGTATGCATAGTAGTTGCATACACAGAATTTCCGCGTTGGTGTTCTATTTCGTGGTAATCGGACAGCGTATTTTTTTCTTCAACCGTTCCCCTGCGAGTTATTAAACCAGCTTCAAACATCATGGTTTCGGCAAGAGTAGTCTTGCCGGTTTTCGCAGCGCCAACGAGCACAATGTTTTTGATATGCTTTTCATCGTAAGTTTTCATATGTGTGCAGTTTAAAGTTTAAGTTCAATATTTCCCGATAGCTATCGTAACTGAAAAGACAATGTTCAAAGTTAATAAAACTTTTAATTAACCATGAATTTTATTGAAGGATGCCATTATAACTTAACGCCATATAAGATGACAATTATTTTTTTTGGAAATGCCTTCTCAAAATCACATCACAGAAAAATACCTGTTATATTTGCTGCTGTACAAAAAAAATTCTTCACAGGATATTATTTTTGATTGTTTAAATGTAACCTTACCCGTTAATAAATTGTAATAAGCCAGTGATTTATCTTACTTATAACGATCCGCCTTCGGGAGTTTTTTCAAGCCAGGTCAATGATGTCTGCAATTACATGAATAAAGAATTGAATGCAGGCATCCGTCTTGTGGCATTTGTTTCATTGCGCGATTATGAGAAGAGCAAACAAAAAATCCGCAAAGAAGTACCTGATGCTCTCATACTGCCCATGCTGCCCAAAGCTAACTACTGGAAATTCAGCATCGCAGTTTTTATGATGGTATGTTTACTATTGCGCGAGAAGAATGTGATTGCGCGCGGAGTGCTGGCCTGCAACATAGCGTTAGGAGTAAAAAAAACAGGCGTTATAAAAAAAGTGTGTTACGATGGCAGGGGAGCCATCGCTGCTGAATGGGAAGAATATAAAGTGGCGCAGCATAAAAATTTAATCCGCACCATCGAAATGCTCGAACGCAATGCAGTGTTAAAATCCGATTACAGGATTTCAGTTTCAACAAAGCTAATTGATTACTGGCATGAACGGTTCGGCCATAACTACTCACAAAATGTAGTCATTCCCTGCACATTAAATTCAGATTTTAAATCAGCATTACCCGATGAAGAAACCATAAAAAAACTCCGTGAAGAAGCAGGTTTTGCCGTCAATGATTTAATTTTGGTGTATTCAGGTTCCACATCGGGATGGCAATCGTTCGGCATGCTGCATGGATTTCTCGCACCGTTTCTCAAAGAAAATAAAAGCAACAAAATCCTGTTTATGTCAGGCGAAGATGCCAACATAAAAAGTATAATGACTGAATTCCCTGGGCAGATTTTTTGCAAATGGGTAGAACATATAGATGTTCAAAAAATTCTCTCCATGTGCGATTACGGAATTTTAATCCGCGAAAAAAGCATCACCAACAAAGTCGCATCTCCTACTAAATTTGCAGAATATCTTTCAGCCGGTTTAAAAGTTTTAATTTCGGAACAAATCGGTGACTATTCCGATTTTGTAAAAGAACATAATTGCGGGGAGGTAATAAAAGAAAGCCAAAAAATAAATGTCGGGAAAATATCTTCCGATGAAAAACAAAGATTATCACAACTCGTTACAAAATATTTTACCAAAGCATCACAAAAAGAAAATTACAAAAAACTCATTAACCAAATCAGTCATAAGTCGTAAGCCATAAGTCAGAAGCAAAATATCACTTATCACTTACAACTTATCACCTACGAATAACAATTTATAAATAAATAATGAAAAAACTCCTCATCACAGGTGGCGCAGGCTTCATCGGCTCCGCAGTCATCAAAGAATTTCAGAAACACGATTATGAAATTTTTGTAATGGACAATTTGTCCTTTGGCAACCGAGAATTCATCAGCATTGCTGACGATCACTTTTTAAACTTGGATATACTCAATCGTGAAAAAGTGAACGAAGTAATTTCAAATATTAAACCACAGGTCATTCTGCATCTTGCTGCTATACACTTTATTCCATATTGCAACGATCATCCCCACGAATCAGCCAACATCAACATCCAGGGAACGATGAACATCCTTGATGCTGCTGCAAATGCAAAACCCGAACAGGTTTTTTTCGCTTCCACTGCTGCAGTTTATCCCATTTATGACGAGGCAGTTTCCGAATCACATACGACAGGTCCTATGGATATTTACGGGTTGTCAAAGCTTGCAGGAGAACGATTGTGTAACGAATTCCATTTAAAAACAGGAATCACCACCATCATCTGCCGGTTCTTCAATGCCTTTGGTCCCAACGAAACCAATCCCCATTTAATTCCTGAAATTCAAAACCAGGTAAATGCAGGCATGAGAAAAATAAAGCTCGGCAACTTAACTCCCAAACGCGATTTCATTCATACCTACGACATGGCGGCAGCCGTAAAAACCCTGCTCGACAAAGTCAAAAAAGGAATTGACATTTATAATTTAGGAAGAGGCATTGAATATTCCGTCATCGACATTGTGGATGCATTTTCACGCCAGATTGGAGAAAAAATAGAAATAGAAGTAGAACCATCAAGAGTAAGAAAAGTAGAACGCATGCATTTACTTGCCAACGTGGACAAATTAAAGTCACTCGGCTGGCAACCCAAAATCAGCATTGACGAAGGCATAAAAACGATGGTGAAAGAAGTAGTAAGCCGGTAGTGAAAAGCAAAATAAGTCATAAGTCGTAAGTCATAAGTCATAAGCAACTCGAACTTACGATTTACAACTTACGACTTACGATCCATGAAAAAAAAAATCCAACTTATTTTCGTTACCGATGGAATTTTTCCTCACGCCATCGGGGGCATGCAGCGTCATTCGCGTTTGCTCATTGAAGAACTTGCAAAAATCACAGAGTTGGAGCTTATCGTAATTCATCCTCACGATAACATAAAAATTTTCGATGATGCTTCCTGCATAAAAGAAATCAGCATAAAAACCGTTAAGATAAAAAGCGTAGCCACATTTTCAGGATATTTCCTCAACGCTTATAACTATTCAAAAAAAGTATTTACACAATTAAAAAACTATCCCGATGCCATCATTTATTCGCAGGGCATGAGCGTGTGGCATGGAATAAAAAAAGTCGGGCATCGCCTGATAATAAATCCTCATGGGCTGGAACCTTACCAAGTGTTAACATTAAAAGAAAAAATCATTACAGCGCCTTTCCGTTATGTGCACAATCATTTTTTCCGTCATGCTGCAAAAATTATTTCCCTTGGCGGGCGGCTCACCGACATTCTTATTAATGATCTGAAATTACCAAAAGAAAAAATTGTAGTGCTCTCCAATGCAGCAAAAGTTCCTGAACCAATTTCCCGTAATTTTAATCATTCGCCACTTCAATTTCTATTTGTTGGTAGATTTGCTTTTAACAAAGGAATTCAAACGCTCATCGAAACCGCTCTTGAATTGAACAAAGAAGGTTACACTGATAAATTCAATTTTGCTTTGGTTGGAAAAGGTCCCTTGTATGAACAATTTACCGGCACATACAACGAGCCGAACATAAAATTTTATGGGGGCGCTGATGATGCAACCTTATTCAACCTGTATAAGCAAAGTGATGTTTTTGTGTTGCCCACCTTATTTGAAGGAATGCCCACTGTAATTCTTGAAGCAATGGGTTACGGACTTCCGATTATTGTAACCGATACAGGTGCCACACGCGAACTGGTGGATGACAGCAATGGATTCATCGTTGAAAAGAAAAACGTACAATCATTAAAATCAGCAATCCTCAAATATTCCAATTTGAATATTGAAGAACGAAAAAAACTTTCAGAAGCATCTTACACTAAAATGAAAAATAATTTTTCCTGGACCATTGTTGCTCAAAAGCATTTTGAATTATTCAAATCATTTTCTGAATAAACATGATTGATTATATCAAAGAGCACAAACAGTTTTTATACCTTCTTATTATATGGTGCGTGGTTGGTATGTTTGGAGGTCCCGCATTCCTTGGTGTAATTCCGCTATGCATCATCCTGCTCAAAAGAAAGAAAATGTATGTAGAGTTGATTTGCGGGTTATTTTTCGTTGCCGTTTTATCTGATAGCTGGTCGGATTCAATGGCATGGACTAAAAACATTAAGGATGTTTATCTCGTCATGCTCAGCCTGTTTGTGTTTTTTGATCCGAAAGAATTTCCCTATAAAAATACCATATTTCTTCCTTTCATTCCCTTTTTAGTGGTAGCTGTGGCACTCATCGCCCGAAGCCCTGACATAATACCTACCGCGGAAAGAACCCTCTCTTATATTCTGGTTGTTGTGGTATTGCCCGCTTACTACACCAAAATGCTGACAGAAGAACCGGACAGGTTTATAAAAGGATTGGTTTATACAGGAGTCGGCCTGTTGTTATATGGACTTATTTTTATACCTATTGATTTCCACATGACCTATCTTGCCGGGCGTTACAGGGGAGTGATGGGAAATCCTAACGGTCTTGGAATTTTTTGTACTGTTTTCTTTGCATTTTTCACCATTGCCACCAACAAGTATAAAACCATCTTTTCAAAAAAAGAAATACGGTTTATTTATATAACCATTCTCGTAACAGTAGCTCTTACTGGATCAAGGGATGCCATACTTTCCATTACTATTTTCTATTCGTTTTCACGATTTTTCAAAATGTCCTACTGGCTGGGATTTATACTCATTATTATTATCGCACTTGTTTACCAGATCATTGTAGCCAATATCACCGATATTCTTACCGCAGCCGGACTTAAGGAATTTATGCGCGCTGATAACCTCAAAGAAGGTGCCGGACGAATTGTTGCATGGAGATTTGCATGGGTGCAAATACAGCACAATTTTTTCTTTGGAAAAGGGTTTGGTTACGAAAGCTGGATATTCTTTCAAAACCAGCCCATGCTTAACGCGATGGGACACATGGGAAATTCTCATAACAGTTATCTTGCGCAATGGCTCAATACCGGGTTGGTAGGATTAATATTTTTTCTTTTCGCATTAATTTATCGTTCTGTGAAAGCGTCTGCAAGATCGGTTTATGCATTGCCTTTGATGTACAGTGTCATGTTTTCTGCAACGTTTGAAGCATGGTTTATTGGTTCGCTTAACCCGCACACTCCAATGCTTATCCTGATGTGGACGATGATGATGGTGGATGCCAAGGCCGTAACCCCAGAGAAGAAACCTGCGTTTGATAAGTATAAAATTCCCACTCTTGCCCATGAGCAAAAAATCACCTCTTAGAAAAAAAGCCGTTTTCCTTGCAAACGAGCTGGCGGGTTATTTTGTAGCCTGCTTAAATAAAATGACGGAGGAATATGATATTGATGCGTACGTTATTAAATACCCTGTTCATGCCCTTGCGCCTTTTCAATTTAATTTGAAAAATGATCATGTTACTTATTATGACCGCAATGATTTGCCAGATAAAAAACTTTTGGAGCTTATTGATTCAATAAATCCTGATGTAATACTTTGTAGCGGATGGGCAGACAAAGGGTATCTTGAAGTGTGTAAAAAATATAAAGGTAAAATTAAAACACTTTTAAAGTTTGACAATCCCTGGCGCAGTACGACAAAACAACATCTCGCACGGGTAATCGGGCCGTTAGTATTGCGAAAATACTATTCCGGATGTTGGGTTTCGGGGCTTCCGCAAAGAGTGTATGCAAAAAAAGTAGGCTTTAAAGAAGAGGAAATTTGTGAAGGAATGTATTCAGCTGATACTGATTTTTTTCATCAGCAATATGAAAAACATGTTGCCGCTAAAAGAAAATCGTTTCCAAAAAGAATTCTTTATGTAGGACGTTATGCAAAGCTGAAAGGTGTGGAAGAATTATGGAAAGCCTTTGTTCTTTTCCAGGAAAAATATCCCAGCGAATGGGAATTGTGGTGCCTTGGAAAAGGAGATCTTATCAACCTGTTGCCAAAACATGATAAAATAAAAGATTTCGGATTTGTTCAGCCTTCAGAAACGGAACGTTTCATTGCTGAAACCGGGGTATTTATTTTACCTGCTCACTATGAACATTGGGGTGTGGTGGTTCATGAATATGCAGCCGCAGGATATCCTCTTATCTGCACCGATACCACAAGCGCGGCAACCGCATATTTAAAAGAAGGCTACAATGGTTTTTACCATAAGCCAATTGATGTGAATTCGCTTGTTGAAGTTTTCAGAAAAATTTCTTCACTCAGTCCCGGTGAACTTTCGACAATGGGTGACCGGAGTTCAGAGCTTTCCAAGCAAATTACGCCAGCGCTCTGGGGAGGTTTGGTATGGAAATTTATTACAGAAGAAAAACTCATCACTTTCAGGTTCGAGATGGATGCAGTTATCAAGTCCGATAAAAGTTACGCCTGAAATAAGGAATAATTGTTGCTTATTACAGATTACCATCTTGCTGAGAGAAAATTATAATTATAAAAGCTACTTTTGAATTGAGTTCACTAACCACTGAAACCTTACAACCTCATTCAGTGTATAAAGAAAGCTATACAATTAAAGCAAAAGATTGTGAAATAACCGAATGAGAAATTCCAATTACCAATTTCCAATTTTAAGCTTCCAGCATCCAACTTCTAAATTCCAACTTCCATTTTGAAAGTTTCCATCATAACCATAACCTACAACAGCCAGCAAACTGTTGAAAAAACTATTCAGTCTGTCATTTCACAGAACTATCCTGATATTGAATACATCCTTGTGGACGGAAAATCAAAAGACAAAACCATTAGCATTATTGATAAATACAAGGATAAGATTTCAAAAATTGTATCCGAAAAAGATCATGGATTATATGATGCCTTGAATAAAGGAATTAAACATGCAACCGGTGATGTAATCGGGTTGCTTCATTCAGATGATTTATATGCTGATGAATATGTAATTTCAAAAGTAGTTGAAAAATTCAAATCCGATCCTTCATTACAAGGCGTATATGCTGATCTTGTTTTCGTAAACCGCAATGATACCACTAAAGTGATGCGTACCTGGAAGTCGGGCGAATATCAGGAAGGAGCTTTCATCAAAGGATGGATGCCCCCTCATCCCACGTTTTTTGTTAAGAAAGAATGTTATGAAAAATTTGGCTTCTTCAATGTCAAATTAAAACTCTCTGCCGATTACGAACTCATGCTTCGTTTCATTCATAA
>JBDSOU010000028.1:0-4224 GCA_039914625.1 Bacteroidia bacterium
GAGTGAAAGGATATGGACCTCCCAATTGGACTCAATTACCTGTATTTATCAAAACTGATTCTTTGGGCAATACAGTTTTTACAGCGGTATTTAATCCTGAACACAACATGCAGCCTGTTTTATTTTACCCCAACCCTGCCAGCACGAAGCTTTATTTAAATCCCGGCAGCATGGAAAATGAAAAAAAAATACTTTTTACTTTATATGATTTACAAGGCAGGGCGGTATTGCAAAAAGAGGTTTGTGATGCAGCAAAGCCGATTGATTTAAGCGTAGTGCCGGAGGGTTTGTATGTTGCTGTGTTAAAAGGGAAAGAAAAGGAAGTGAGAGGTAAGGTGGTGATACAGAGGTGATGGGAAGTTGGAGGTAGAAAATTAGAGGTTGAAGGATGTAGGTTGGAAAGAGACATGGTGCGGGAAATTGTGCTATGACAGAAAACAAAAATTAAAAAATGTGAATTATTGGAATGTATTTCTTCGAAGTTCCATAGTCCCAGCGAAGGGGCGGGAGACTATGGAAGTACGGAATTTCTTATTACTTGCCATCAAAAAAAACGCTGCATTTGAGATTTATAATTCGCTTGGTGAAGTTGTTTCAAAGAATGCTTTATATGGAACATTCCGGGGTTTGATAGTTGAGGTGAATAAGCTGAAAGACGGCATTTATTTTTATAAAATAACTTCTGAGAGTAAGTTATTGAAAACGGGGAAGGTGTGTATTATAAAATAGAAGAAAAAGAAACTCATGCTATTTATGTGAGTACGTTGCAAAGCATGTTAAATCCCCTCATCAATGGGTTAACAGAATCAGGTCACATTAATTTTAAATGACTATTTTTGACAACAGGAAACCTGATTGTGCTTCAGCTGCACCTTTGCATGTCTCGTTTTTTTTCTCAGCGGTTCTCTGCGTTAAAAATTCATATTGTAAAGTTTTGCGTAGATAAAATATAGAATTGCAGGGAAAAACGAAGCTGATACATTACCGGCAACTTCAAAATTATATACATGTTTATTTTTAATTTAAAAATATGCTCTAATTTTAAAAAAATATCGGTCTAAAAAACTAAATTATTATGAAACAAATTCTACCTGCAATATTTTTCAGCATGCTTTTCATGGAATCTTATGCACAACTCCCCTACTCCCAGGATTTCGAGGCAACCACATTTCCTCCAACCGGCTGGCAAACATTTCCCATTGGTTCTCCAATTAATTGGGAACATGATGCAACAGTGAGCGGCTACGGTATAGGAACAGCATGCACCAGCTTTGATAACTTCAATACTCCTGCCGGAAGTTATTATGGTATCCGGTTGCCCATAATGAACTTTACGAGTGTTTCTCAACCCTATATTCGGTTTGACATTGCTTATGCCCAGCGCATTAATTCAGCTTCTGACATTTTCGGATTGTGGTGGTCGCCTAACGGTACCAGCGGTTGGCAGAATTTAATTAATTATTCTGGCGCATCGCTTGTAACCGCTCCTGCAACTTCAGTTTTATTTGTTCCCACAGCCTCGCAATGGCAAACCAAGACCCGTTCACTCTCGTCACTTGCGGGTTTACCCCTTGTACGCCTTGCAATTGAGGACGATTGTAATCATGGAAATAAAATTTATTTTGACAACGTGATTGTTTTCGATTCCGCAACTGTCGGAATTAATGAAATAATTTATTCAAATCAATTGCACGTCTATCCTGATCCGTTCAGTTCATTCATAACTATAATTCCGGATGAAGCCCAAACTATTTACAGAGCCGGACTGTATGATATTACAGGGTCTCTTGTTGCTGCTATTGAAGAATCAAACCGGATTTTCAGAGTTGAAAATCTTTCAGGCTTGCCGGAAGGAATTTACTTTCTCAGGTTAGATATTCAAAATGAAAAGCCTTTATTCAGGAAACTGATAAAGATCAATGATTGAAAATTATTGAACAAGGTGTTTTTTAATTTTAATAATCACCGATTTTGAAGTTGGTGTATTGCTCTTTTCCGCGACACTATTAATAGGAACCAGCACATTGGTTTCAGGAAAATAAGTTGCTGTACATTGTTCAGGAATGCTGAATGCAACTATTATGAATTTATGAGCAACACGCTCAATGCTTTCAAAATAATTATAGAGATCAACCACATCACCGGGTTTCAATCCTGATTTGAAAATATCTTTTTCATTCATATAGATAACTCTCCGCTCATTGAAAACTCCGCGATATCGGTCATCCAACCCATAGATGGTTGTGTTAAACTGATCGTGGCTTCGGATGGTCATCATCAGAAATTCGTCATCAGCCAATTCATGATAGCTGCTATCTCCTATATTAAAATTTGCTTTCCCTGAAAAAGTATCAAACTTTCCGTCACGCGCTGAATTGGGAAGATAAAATCCACCCGGCTTTCTTACTCTTGCATTATAATTTTCAAACCCGGGAATTACTTTAGCAATATCATCCCGAATGCTATCGTAATTGTTTTCATATAATTTCCAGTCAACTTTCGAATCATTCTTAAATGTCGCTTGTGCAAGCCTGCAAACGATAACAGGTTCGCTTAATAATTTATCTGAAACAGGTTTAAGATTTCCTTTTGACATTTGTATTACACCCATTGAATTTTCGGTTGTAACAAATTGAGATGCTCCATTCAAAATATCGGCATCGCTTCGACCCAGACAAGGAAGTATAATTGCTTCCTCACCGTGAATAAGATGACTTCTATTCAGCTTGGTGGACACCTGTACAGTCAGTTTACACTTTCGCAAAGCTTCAGCAGTATAATTTGTATCAGGTGTTGCAGAAAGAAAATTTCCTCCCATTGCAAAAAATACTTTCACCTTTCCTTCCTGCATAGCATGAATGGATTCAACAGTATCGTAACCATCGCTGCGAGGTGGTTCAAAACCAAAAACAGTTTTTAATTTATCAAGAAAATCAGCAGAAGGCTTTTCGTATATACCCATAGTTCGGTCGCCCTGAACATTGCTGTGTCCGCGAACGGGGCATGTTCCGGCACCCGTTTTTCCTATACTTCCTTTCAGCAATAAAAGATTAGTGACTTCTTTTATAGTATCCACAGCATTTTTATGCTGCGTCAATCCCATTGCCCAGCATGCAATTATTTTACTTTTAGTTTTAAGAATATCTGCAGTTTCTATAATTTTTTCTAATGGAACACCGCATGCTTTTTCAAGTTCAAGAAAGTTTAATTTTTTCAGATGATGTGTCAGTTCACTATAACCGTTTGTATGATCACGAATAAATACCGGATCAAATACACTGCCCGGATTTTTTTCTTCTTCTTCAAGCAATAATTTTTCTATAGCCTGGAGCAATGCCATGTCTCCGTTGATTTTTACCTGGAGAAAAATGTCAGCGAGCTTTGCTTTTATTCCCAGAGCGCCCTTAATAGTCTGAGGATTGCTGAAACTGATTAATCCCGTTTCCGGTAAAGGATTTACAGAAATAATTATGGCCCCGTTTTCTTTTGCTTTTTGCAAAGCAGATAACATGCGCGGATGATTGGTTCCCGGATTTTGCCCGAGAATTATAATCACTTCAGTTTTGTAAAAGTCTTCGAGCTTCACTGAGCCTTTTCCAACTCCCAATGATTCAGTTAAAGCAACACCACTCGATTCATGACACATGTTGGAACAATCAGGCAAATTGTTTGTGCCAAGTTCACGGACAAACAATTGATATAAAAAAGCTGCTTCATTGCTGGTTCTTCCCGAAGTATAAAATGCCGCCTCATCAGGTGAAGCAAGACTATTCAACTCTGCTGCAATTTTTTTAAACGCATCATCCCAGCTTATTTCTTTATAATGCGTTGCGCCTTTCGGCAAATACATCGGTTGTGCAACCCGCCCCTTCTTCCCTATTTCATAATCATTGAGCTTTGCTAAATTGTGAACAGAATTATCAGCAAAAAACTTTGCGGTAAGCTTTTTTGTGGTGGCTTCTTCCGCAATTGCTTTCGCACCGTTTTCGCAATACTCGGCAATGGAAGACCGCTCATCATCAGGATCGGGCCATGCACAACTCGGACAATCGTAACCGTCTTTTTGATTTAAGGCGGACAATGCTTTCAATCCGCGCGCAATTCCGGCTTCACCGAATATATGCTTTGCGCTGCTAATAACAGCAGGAATACCTGCTGCAACAGTTTTTGGTGCTGCCAATTTCAACCCTGTAAATTCTTCAGGATTCTCTGCATTAGGTAGAT
>JBDSOU010000066.1:0-12204 GCA_039914625.1 Bacteroidia bacterium
CGGAAGTTTTAGCTTTATTCCAATATTCAATAGCTTTATCGGTTTGACCCAGCTTAAAAAGAACATCCCCATAATGTTCAAGAATGGTTCCGTTTTTGTCACCTCCGCGGGTCAAGGCCTTTTCTAACCAGTTCTTGGCCTCATTGTATTTCGCTTCTTTGTAAAGTATCCAGGCATAAGTATCCTGGTAAGAAGCCTGGTTGGGTACAATCTCATTCGAAAGTTTTGACATTGCTTCGGCTTTATCCAACTTGTCGCTGCGCAATGATAAATAGTAACCGTAGTTATTCAGAACTGTAGCATTTTTAGGATCAATAGTTAATGCCTTCTCATAATATTTATCGGATTCTTCATTTTTTTTTAGCTCATGATAGCAATCACCAATACTTGAGTAAAATTGTACCAGCAACGGATCGTTATCAATTACTAATTTACTTCCCGATAATAACACTTTAATGGCTTCGTCATAGTTTTTCTTTTGTTGCTTCGCAATTCCACTGAACAAATAGAAAGTAGTATTGTTTGGGAAAAATGAAATTGCTTCATCGCTTTCTTTAATTATCGAATCATAGTTCTGCAAATCAAGTTCAGCTTTGATTAAATACTGCCAGGCAAATTCGTTTTTATTGTCAATTGAAATTGCTGCCTTGTATTCTTTAAGCGCTTCATCCGGCTTTTTTGCAGCCATTAAAAAATCTCCATGAACAGCGTGGGCCAACGCTTCATTCGGATGAGTTTCAGCCAAAATTTTACTTAACTCAAGGCTCTGGTCAAGCATGGAGGAATCGCTTTCAATAATCTTAAGATAGGATGTAAGTATTCTCAGTTTAATGTCAGAATCCAATTGCGTATTTGCAAAAGCTTTTTTCAATTCCTGATACGATTTTTCCTTTTCATTAATTGAACGATAATATTCAGCAAGAGACAAGTTCACTCTCGGATTATCGGGACTGATCTGTTGCATTCGCTTGATTGTTTCAAGTGCCTTATCCTTCATATTATTCACCTGGTACAATTCCACAAGTAATGAATAGGCTTCCATGTCTCTCGGATCATTTGCAATAAGTTTTTCAAGCTCCGCTGCTGCTTTATCGGTTTTGTTTAGCTTCAGGTAGAGTCGTTCCTTTTGTAAAACAATTTCTTTATCAATTCCCGACTGTTCTTCCATTTTATCATAAACTTTAATTGCTTCTTCTGACTTTCCTGCAAACAAATAAGCATTTGCCAGATTAAAATAAAAATCCATCCGATCAGGATTTTCTTTTACCAATTTTTCATACACCGCCACCGCTTCATTGTATTTTCCTGAACGCTGAAATAGTTCAGCAAGCAACATTTGATACCATTTGTTTTTAGGATTTATTTCAGCTGCGCTTCTTGCAAAAAACAAGGCATCATTAAATTTTTTGTTATCGCTGTAAATTTGTGCAAGTTCATACATAGAGGCATCATTACGACCATCAATTCGGATACATTGCGCAAATAAATCAGCGGCTTTTTCCATGTTCCCGGTTATTTTTTCTTTATTGGCATTATAAAAAAGATAAATAACTTGTGTATGCTCTTCTTCAGAAAGTTCTTTTTTCGCTGGCGCAACATGTTTTTTTTCAGATGAAGAAGGTGCTGCTACTTTGCCCGTGCTTTTGCATCCGTTAAAAGCGATAACAGTAAAAAGTGAAAAGAAAAATAATTTTCTAAATAGCATTTCCTTTATTTTAGTTTTTAATACTTGCAAAGCTTCAATTTTAAAAAGCTTATTTTTCAGTTGAATAATCTCCTAAACTGAGATCTACGGGCTTTCCTTTATACTGAACGAAGCTTCCTATCATGGAATTATCAATGCAAGTAGTTTCAACGAGAACATTATTTTGAATAACCGAATTTGTTATTATAGAATTCTTAATTATTGAGTTAGCCCCGATTGAAACGTGAGGTCCGATAACCGAATTATGAATCTGAACATTTTCATCAATAAAACATGGTGGTATAATAACAGTATCTTTTATCGAGGCCGAAGCAGCGATTTTGTTCTTTGGAAATTTAATTTCAAGCACACGCTTATTGGTGTAAACAGTTGCATCTTTATTTCCGCAATCGAGCCACTCAATCACTTTTCCCGGAACAAGCCTTTTGCCTTTGTTTTTCATATTTTCCATGGCATTGGTAAGCTGGTATTCCCCTTTATCTTTAATGTTATTATCAATTAAATATTGCAGTTCAGAGCAAAGATTTTTGCCATCTTTAAAATAATAAATGCCGATGATGGCAAGATCTGACACAAATTCCTGAGGTTTTTCGACAAACTCAGTGATTACATTGTTCTTGTCCACTTTCACTACCCCGAACTGGCGCGGGTCATCAATTTGTTTTACCCAGATTGTTCCGTCACTGGTCGCATCAATATTTGCATCGGTGCGGAATAACGTATCGGCAAAAGCAACCACTACTTTTCCTGTAAGGGCTGGTTCGGCACTCAATATTGCATGAGCTGTTCCGAGCGGTTCGTCCTGGTAATGGATAGTACCTATTGCTTCAAGTGATTCTGCGATTTTTATCAATTGGCTTTCAATTGTCTTTCCAAAAGATCGTCCTACAACAAAAGCAATTTCATCCACTTTTTCAGGGCAAACTTTCACAATGTCTTCCATCAGATGATGTACAATGGGTTTTCCGGCAATGGGAATTAATGGCTTGGGAATTGTCAATGTATGCGGGCGCATCCGCTTTCCCATTCCTGCCATTGGCACTATTATTTTCATGAATAAAAGGTTTGAAGTTTAAAGTTATTTTGATTTGCAATCAAAGAAGCAGGGGTCATTCCATATTGATTATTAACTTTTGCTGATTGCCTGCTACAGCCTTAACTGTCCGATTTAATCGGGAAGACTGCCATTTTTTTTATAAGCCCGCAAAGGTAGGTATTTGAAAAAATAATTATTGTTGTCTAAAACCCATTCTCGTTAAGTAATTGTAAACAAAATTTTAAGATATTTTAACATTTCGACATTTCATGACTTATATTTGCACCCCTTATCAAAAACCCGTAAGTTTTATGAAATAGCCCTGATGCCTTTAAAGATCTCATTCTAAAGCATCAGGGCTATTTTATTTTCGGAAAAAAATAAAAATATCATTTATGAAATTATCTCAATTCAAGTTCCATTTCAACGAAAACCTTTTAGCTACACATCCTTCTGCGAATCGCGATGAGGCCCGACTCCTGTTATTAGACCGGAAGACGGGAAAGATAGAGCACAAAATTTTTAAAGACGTTCTGAATTATTTCGGTGAAGGTGATGTTCTAGTGTTAAATAACACAAAGGTATTTCCTGCCCGTCTCTACGGAAATAAAGAAAAAACCGGGGCTAAAATTGAAGTATTTCTTTTGCGTGAACTAAATGCGGAGAGTAAACTTTGGGATGTTCTTGTTGATCCAGCACGAAAAATCAGGATAGGCAACAAATTGTATTTCGGTGAAAATGACTTGCTCGTTGCAGAGGTAATTGATAATACCACTTCAAGAGGCCGGACGCTGCGTTTTTTGTTTGATGGCACGTCAGCAGAATTTCGTGACATTATTGAGCAATTGGGCCATACACCGCTTCCAAAATATATTAAAAGAAAAGCTGAACCGGCTGATAAGGACAGGTACCAGACTGTATATGCAAAGCATGAAGGAGCCGTGGCAGCTCCCACAGCCGGGTTGCATTTCAGTCGTGAATTATTAAAACGCCTTGAATTGAAAGGAGTAAATATTGCAGAAGTTACTTTGCATGTTGGTTTGGGAACTTTTCGCCCTGTTGAAGTAGAGGATCTTACCAAACACAAAATGGACTCAGAACAATACATGATAACAAAAGAGGCAGTTGAAATAGTAAATAAAGCTAAAGCAAATAAAAAGAGAATTTGTGCTGTAGGCACCACTACCATGCGAGCCATTGAATCTTCTGTTTCCACACTTGGAGAAATGAAACCCGCCAGTGGATGGACTAATAAATTTATTTTTCCTCCTTACGATTTCAGTGTTGCCAATTGTATGATCACAAATTTTCACATGCCCGAATCTACCTTATTGATGATGACGGCTGCTTTTGGTGGTTACGATAACGTAATGCATGCTTACAAATTAGCAATGAAAGAAAAATATAAATTTTTCAGCTATGGAGATGCGATGATGATTATATGAGTTCCATCCTGATCAATCGGGACAAAATATTCCAGGTTCAAAGTTGTTGCAATTAACTTTGAAGATTGACCTTACTCTTACATGAAACGTTTAATAATTATACCGGCAGCCGGTATCGGCCTACGCTTCGGAAATGCTATTCCAAAACAGTTTACTTTGCTATCTGGCAAACCCGTTCTTATGCATACGATGGAGCGGTTTTCTTTTATAAACGGTCAGATAATTCTCGTTTTAAACCCTTCATTTATTGATCACTGGAAAAAACTTTGCACAGATTTTACATTTACAATTCCTCATACAATTGTTGAAGGAGGAAAAAATAGAACAGATTCGGTAAAAAATGGTTTGGCAATAATACAAGATGACGGAATTGTTGCAATACATGATGCAGTACGTCCGTTAGTAAGCCGCAGGTTGATTGAAGAGCTTTTTGCTGTGGCTGAAGAAAAAGGAAATGCAGTTCCTGCCGTTGTGGTAAAAGATTCATTAAGAAAAACGGGAAACGAAAAAAATTATTCAGTTGACCGAAATGCTTACAGAATGATTCAAACTCCCCAATGTTTTAATTTGAATAAGATCAAAACCGCATATAATAATTTGGGCGGAAAAGAATTTACTGATGATGCTTCAGTATTTGAAACATTGGGCGAGAAAATTAATTTGGTTCAAGGCGAATCTTCCAATATTAAAATTACTGAAGCCGGAGATTTGCTGTTTGCTGAAGTATTATTAAGCGCTCCAAACGCTTTTTAGGCATTTTAAGGGTAAAGAATAAAATTTTTTACCAAATGAAACGTTTTAGAAGTTAGTAAGTATAAAGGACAGGAAGATTTCTATTAACAAAGCCGTGTTCAAATTAATTAGCAAACTGCATTGACAAAGCAGAAATTTCCTTCTATCATTGCCGGATTGAATAATATCATGAAACCCCCTGCCAAAGCCTCTTTCACTGATTTCGTGAAATTGATTTCCGCATTATTGATGTTTTTTTTATTTTTTCAGATCACCCGTTCAGTTGCACAAAAGGAAACAGGCGACACCTTAAACAAAGTAAAGGAGAATGTAAAAATAGAAAACCTGTTCACTATTGATACTGTTTTTCATGCATTAGTTGCCAATGAAAATCGCATGAGGGCAGGATTGCTTTTTGATGTATCTGACAGGAAAATAGTGTGGCAAAAAGATTTAAATTATGCTTACCCCATAGCATCTTTAACGAAAATGATGGTGGCATTGCTCACCGTTGAGGATATTAATAATTGCAAAGTTGATTGGACGGATGAAATTGTATTGAATAAACAATATGTAAAAAGAGTAAATCGAAAAAAAGTAATTTATTCAAGAAATGAAACTTATACGTTAGATGGTTTATTTCGTCTTGCAATGATTGCATCCAACAACGAAGCATGCATGTATATTGCAAAACATCTTAGCGGTGATGTTGCAAGTTTTGTAAGCAGGATGAATGCCCGTGCACGCGAGTTGAACATGAACAATACATATTATTCTAATCCATCCGGGCTTCCTGCAGGCAAACACGATTTTGATAACAATTCGTCCGTTCATGATCTGTTGTTATTGTCTCTTGAAATGCTCAAGTATCCCGAAATTCTGAATGTAACCAAAATCGGCTATGCAGACATTGCGAATGACAAATCATCGGGTATTTATAGAAACCATAATCGTCTGGTAATTGATTATGAAAATGAAGTGGACGGATTAAAAACAGGCTACACCAAAAAAGCGCGGTTCTGCCTTTGTGCGACTTCCTGCAAAGCAAAACGCAGAATGATCAGTATTGTCATTGGAGCGCTGAGTCCGTCCGAAAGAAATGAAATTGTGGCTGATATGTTGAGCAATTATTATGAATACATCGGTTTAGGGAGATTGGCAAATAATGTTCCGCTTCCAAAAATAAATAAAGAAAATACAAATGAATTTTTAGAAGGTATTGTTGACAATTCAGAAGGAAAGTATAAAACAATTTATACCAGAGAAAAGAGGTTTATTCAAGTAAGAGGCGGAGAAACACTTTCAGGTATTGCGGATAAATATAATTGCACAGTAACTTCAGTAAAAAAATGGAATCACTTGCGTTCATCCAAAGTGATGAAAGGGCAAAGACTTTTAGTATATGTGAATGTGAAAAAGAGAATTCAGCTAAGAGAAGATCAGATTGAAAAAGATGAAAATAATGAAGAAGCACCGGCAGATTCTATAAGTGGAAATGCAGTAAAAATTCAGAATGTAGCGCATGATGAAAATGTTTCGGTAAAAAAAAATGAAAAGAAGTCAGATGTAAAATTTGTTTATCACCTCGTACAGCCCGGTGACACTTTGTGGGGTATTGCTCAGAAGTATGAAGGAGTGACTGTTGCCGGAATAAAAAAAACGAATAAAATTTCAAGCTCACGCAACCTTAAAGCAGGTATTAAACTTAAAATTATTTTGAACAGTTGATGTTATGTTTTTCTAAAATTCATAACAATTTTTATTCGTAAGACTTACTTTTGCAGAATCAATTTAATAAGAAATGAAAATCATAAAATATTATTTCACCTTAATAGCAGTTTCATTTGCCGGTTTTGCAAGCGCACAGGACAATGCTGTAAAAATGCCTGTGAACTCTGAAACAAAGTTGATTTCATATTCCAAAGTGGTGCAGGCAGACAGCGTTGATAAAAATGAATTATACATGCGGGCTTTTAATTGGGCAATTACTTTTTATAAAAATCCCACCGATGTGATTCGTGAAAAAGATCCTGCTGCAGGAAAAATTGTTTGCAAGCACCGGTTTAAAATCACTAACCCTCCTAATAAGGATGGATTTGAAAAGGATGCAGGACTTGTAATTTACACGCTTACAATCCAGGTTAAAGACGGCAGATATAAATACGATTTATCCGAGATAAATTGGAAAACGATTTCTTATTATCCCATTGAAAGATGGATGGATTCAAAAGCTGCGGGCTATGAGAAAGAATATGACTATTATTTGAAGCTGACGGATGAAACTGCAAAAAAGGTTCTCACAGATTTAGAAACTGCAATGACAGTGAGTACGAAGAAGGTGAAGAAGGATGATTGGTGAAAAAAGTTTGAAGTTTAAAGTCTCAAGTTTAAAGTTTTTAAGCAAGTTTTTTTATTTTGGTTATTTGGGTTAATCGTAAGTTTTCGAGATCAACATTTTCAATTAAATTCAATCCCGGTTTTTTATTTTTTTCTAAGCTGCCGAATTGATTTCCGACTCCGAGAAATTCCGCTCCGTTTAACGTTGCCCATTGCAGTATTGTTTGCAATGGAATCTTGGGAGAATGTTTTGAAATTGTTTTTAATTCATCAAGAATGGAAATACTCCAATTGGATGCATAAGAATCTGTACCAACACAACATGTTGCATTTTCATCAATGAAAATTTTATAATCAGGTAATTTATTTTCGATGTACAAATTTGCATTCGGACAAAAACACCAGTAAATATTTTTTGAATACTGATGCGCAAATTGAATGTCTTCTTTTTTTGTGAAAGTATTGTGTACTAATAAAATCTTATTTTCTTTCGGAAGCAACCCCAAATAGGATTGTAAAGAGCTTTTTCCTGTTAAAGGCAGATGCTCAAGATTAATATTTAATTTTTTAAATAATTCCAGAATTTTTCCCGTTTTATTTTGGAACAAATCATTTTCCGATTCTGTTTCCTGGTTGTGAATGGAAATGTTGGAATTATTTTTTAAAGCATCATCAGAAATCATTTTTAATAATTCAAAAGATACAGAGTAAGGAGCATGCGGAGTCAATGAACTTTGAATTTTGTCCCACTTGGATTGGAATGAATTTTGAATTTCCTTTCCGTGTTCAAAAGTTTCTTTTGCTTTTTCAGGAATCAAATCGAATAGCTCAATAAACGTATGATAAAATAATTTAAGTTTTGCTTTCTGTTCAAATGTAGAATCGTTGTTTGAAATATCACAGACTGCAATAATTCCGTTTGCCAGCATTTCATTTTCCGCTTCAATTATTTTTTCCTTAATGCTTTCTTCACCGAATTGCTTTCGCTTTTGCAAAAATTCTCCTATAAATCCAGTTAATCCTGTCCCTTCCGAAATTACTCCTTTCAGGTGTGAAAGTTCAAGATGACAATGTGCGTTTATAAATCCCGGACAAATAATTCCCTGATAGATTTCAGATTTTGTATTTTGTATTTCGGATTTAGCAACTTCAATGATTATTCCTGAATCATCAATTACAACAGTTCCATTTTTTATTGGCGATGATGAAATTGGAAAAATGTAATCAGCGCTAATGTATCTCATAACAAAGCAAGTTTACAAAAGAATTCAGAATTCGATTTTTCCCCCTGTTTTTCAAGCCTCTGCGACCTCTGATTGAAACTGTATCTTTGCATTTCAATGGATAAAAAGAAAGACATTCGTTCCATTTCGCTTTCAGAGATTGAAGAATTTTTTCTTTCTCATTCTGAAAAAAAATTTCGTGCTAAGCAGGTTCATGAATGGCTGTGGAAAAAATCAGCAACAACATTTTCTGAAATGTCGAATCTTTCAAAATCAACCCGTGAATTGCTCGAACAAAATTTTGCTATCAATGCAATTAAAATTGATTCATCTCAAAAAAGCAAAGACCGCACAATCAAAAATGCTTTTCGATTATTTGACAATCACATTATCGAAGGAGTTTTAATTCCGACTTCTTCGCGTATGACTGCCTGTGTTTCCTCACAAGTGGGTTGCTCGCTTACTTGTTCATTTTGTGCGACAGGAAAATTGGAACGGTTGCGCAATCTTAATGCTGATGAAATTTATGACCAGGTCGTGATGTTAAACAAACAGGCTCAGGAAAATTATAATATTCCTCTTTCTAACATTGTTTATATGGGCATGGGAGAACCACTTTTAAATTACAGCAATGTTTTGCAATCCGTTTACCTGATCACTTCACCGGATGGATTAAATATGTCACCGCAGCGTATTACTGTTTCGACAGCAGGAATTGCAAAGATGATTAAGAAGCTTGGTGATGATAATGTTAAATTCAATCTTGCGCTTTCACTTCATGCAGCCAATGATGAAAAGCGAAATAAAATTATGCCCATCAATGAAACGAATAATCTTGAAGTTTTGAAAGAAGCATTAAAATATTTTCATGATAAAACCGACACTCGTGTAACGTATGAATACATTATGCTCAATAATTTTAATGATTCCATCCAGGATGCACGGGAGCTTTTTGAATTTTCAAAAACAATTCCATGCAAAATAAATTTGATAGAATACAATTCAGTTGATGGCAGTGAATTCAGGAAATCAAAAACTGAAAAAGTGGATGAGTTCAAAACATTTCTCGAAAGCAAAGGAATTATTGTAAACACAAGAAGAAGCCGCGGAAAAGATATTGATGCAGCATGTGGTCAGTTGGCAAATAAGAAAGTAGTAGCCTGACTTTTTTCTATTTTCGCTTTTTATGTTCGATAAAAAAGTAATCACCAAAACAGTTTTACTGCTTTCGCTTGTCAGTTTATTCAACGACATAGCGAGTGAAATTGTGATACCGGTAATGCCCGTATTTTTAAAATCAATTGGCTTTTCATTTTTTCTTATTGGCGTATTAGAAGGAGTTGCCGAAGCAGTCGCAGGAATCAGCAAAGGATATTTTGGAAATCTTTCAGATCATATAGGAAAACGACTACCGTTTGTACAGTTTGGGTATGCATTATCTGCAATTGCAAAAAGTTCGCTGGCATTTTTTTCAACAGTGATTCCCGTGTTCTTATCCCGGGTTGGAGACAAGATTGGTAAAGGTGTACGCACTTCCTCACGTGATGCAATGTTATCTGATGCTTCTCCAGAGGGAAAAAAGGCAACGGTGTTTGGATTTCATCGTGGCATGGATACAGTTGGTGCAGTAATCGGTCCTTCACTTGCGTTAATTTATTTGTATTATCATCCGGCAAATTATCAATCACTTTTTGCAATTACATTTATTCCGGGAATCATTGTTATTGGAATAACCTTTTTAATAAAAGAAAAGAAAACTCCAAAAACAGCAGATAAGAAAAAACAACCCGGCTTTTTTTCTTTTTTCATTTATTGGAAACAAGCAAGCAAGCCGTACAAAATAATTGTTGCAGGCTTATTATTCTTTACAGTGATGAACAGTTCAGATGCTTTTCTGTTACTTGCCATCAAAAACAAAGGTTATTCTGACCAATACATGATCGGAATTTATATTTTCTACAATTTAATTTTTGCCTTATTGTCTTATCCTATCGGGAAACTCAGCGATAAGTTTGGAATGATGAAAACAATTATTGCTTCGCTGTTTATTTTCTCATTGGTATATTTTGCTATCGGTTTTGCTGAATCTCTTAGTGTTCTTATTATAATTTTTTCTGCTTACGCAATTTATGCCGCAGGCTTTGATTCTACAACCAAAGCAATCATTACCGAACATTGCAAAAAAGAACAAACGGGAACAGCTCTTGGATTTTACAACAGTTGTTCGAGCTTGCTCGCAATTTTTGCAAGTTCATGGACCGGATTTGTGTGGACACATTTTAATCCGCAAACTGCATTTGTCATTTCCGCTTCAGGGGTTTTGCTCGTTGTGGTTTTCTTTTTGTTCAATTATAAAAACATACACACAAGTAATATAAAATCTTTTCGTGCACTATAAATAAATTTTCTTTCTTTACACAACTCACTTTATTTTATGGATGCACCCACAGCAAAAAAATACACATCCTCGCTTATTGTTCTCTTCACTCTTTTTTTCATGTGGGGATTTATTACCTGCCTGAACGATATTTTAATTCCTTATTTAAAAGGAGTTTTTAACCTGATGCACTGGCAGGCAATGCTGGTGCAGTTTGCTTTTTTCGGAGCATACTTTATCGGTTCGGTAATTTATTTTATTATTTCTGTTGCAAGCGGTGATCCGATCAACCGTATTGGTTATAAAAAAGGAATTATTGCAGGATTAATTATTTCCGCAATCGGAACAGCATTGTTTTATCCGGCAGCGCAATTTATTTCTTACGGATTTTTTCTTACTGCATTGTTTGTACTGGGTTTGGGCTTTACTCTATTGCAAATTGCGGCAAACCCTTACGTTGCACTTCTCGGTGATCCGAAAACAGCCTCCAGCCGTTTGAACCTTGCACAGGCATTTAATTCTTTCGGAACTTTCATCGCTCCGTTAATCGGAGGGTATCTTATTTATGAATTGTTTGGCAACAATCCCGATGCAAGCTCTGTGAAAATTCCTTATCTCACATTCTCTTTGGTATTTTTAATTCTTGCAGTTATTATTCAGTTTTCATACCTGCCGCGATTTGAAAATATGGAAGTGATTGAAAAAGGTAAAGGCGCATTGCGTTATCCGCAATTGTATTTGGGAGTCATCGCAATTTTTATGTATGTAGGTGCCGAAGTTTCTATCGGAAGCATTCTCACCAGTTTTCTCGGCTTACCCGAAATTGCAGGATTAAGCAAAACCGATGCAACTATTTTTGTTTCCCTTTATTGGGGAGGATTGATGATTGGAAGATTCACCGGTTCGGTTTCACTGAGCAATATTCCATCTTCAAAAAAAATTATACTCACCATCCTGATTCCGTTCATCACATTTTTATTCATGCTTGTTGTTTTTCATCTCAAGGGAACAGATATTTCAAAACTGTGGATTTATCTTCCGCTTATATTTATTAACGTAATCGGATTTTTTATAGGACGTTCAGTTGCATCAACTACACTTTCCATTTTTGCTTTGATCTGTGTCATTATGCTCTTGGTTGGATTATCCTCAACAGGCAAGACAGCAATGTTTGCAATTATTGGAATTGGTTTATTCAACTCTATCATGTGGTCAAATATTTTCACGCTTGCAATCAATGGACTTGGAAAATATACAAGCCAGGGTTCATCTTTATTAGTGATGGCAATTCTTGGCGGAGCGCTTATTCCGCCATTGCAGGGTTATATTGCTGATATAAAAGGAGTGCA
>JBDSOU010000039.1:0-8751 GCA_039914625.1 Bacteroidia bacterium
GCAGTAAACCTGAATGGCAAAACAGGTAAATATGGATTAACAGCCTTTGTAACTATATGTTTTAATTCTATCCCTCTTCCAATTGAACTTTTATCATTTACAGGAAAACGGCATGACGATAAAAATATTTTGCAATGGAAAACAGCATCCGAAAACAACAATGATTATTTTACTTTAGAAAAAAGCAAAGACGCAAACACATTTCAACCTATTGCAAAAATTAAAGGAGCAGGTAACTCAACAATGGTTTTAAATTATTCTTTTACTGATAACACTCCCCTCTCCTTGGGAGAGGGGACGGGGGTGAGGTATTACCGCTTAAAACAAACCGACTTTAACGGAACAGCATCTTATTCAAAAATTATTTCACTCAATTCAAATTCAAAAAACGAAAATGATTTTTTAATTTATCCCAATCGGGCTAATGATTTTATCAATCTTTTTTATGTAAACCAAAATGTAAACGATGAAATTAAAATCGTCAACACACTTGGCGAAACACTAATCAAAACAACCAACAAAAATAAAATTGATGTTTCATCTTTGCCAAATGGAATTTATTTTGTTAGTATAATAAGTGAAAATAGAAATAGTATAAATAAATTTATTAAGCAATAAGTCAGTGCGATAAAGAAATACAACATGAAACCACTCTACTTTTTTCTGCTTATTTCTTCTCTGACATTAAATACTAATGCACAAACCCTCGATTGGGCAATTAAAATGGGCGGGGGCGGAAATGGTGATGAAGGAGACGCAATCGCGGTTGGCTCGTCAGGAAACGTTTATACAACAGGAAGTTTTATTTCAACAGGTGATTTTGATCCGGGACCCGGAGTATTTAATCTTTCTGCTATGGGCACTTCTCCAACTTCAAGAGATATTTTTATCAGTAAGGTTGATTTAAATGGAAATTTTATCTGGGCAAAACAAATTGGCGGAATTTCAGGACCCGACATTGCAAACGATTTATGTATTGACAAAGCGGAGAACATTTACCTGACAGGTTACTTTGAGGGTATAGTGGATTTTGACCCGGGAACAGGCGTGTATAATTTAACTGCTACAGGATCAGAAGATATTTTTGTTTGCAAGCTCGATTCATCAGGAAGTTTTTTATGGGCAAAAAGCATGGGCGGCAACGGTTCAGCAGGAACTGATCTATCTAATGCCAATGAAATTGCTATTGATTCAGCAGCCAATATTTATATCACAGGTTTTTTTGGCAGCACTGTAGATTTTGACCCGGGCATCGGAATTTTTAATCTTACCGCGGGTGGAACACGAAGTATTTTTATATGCAAATTAGATTCTGCCGGTTCATTTGAATTTGCAAAACAGTTTAATGGTCCAGGTTACAGTATTGGTCACAGTATCTGTGTTGATGTATCAGGAAATATTTACAGCACAGGAGGATATTCTCAGACAACGGATTTCGATCCTGGTCCGGGAATTTATAATTTAGCGGGAAATGCATACTACGATATTTACATAAGCAAGCTTGATGCATCAGGAAATTTTGCATGGGCAAAAAGCATGGGTTCTCCTGTTAACAATGAATCAGGTTTTGATGCAGCTACTGATGCTTCGGGCAATGTATATATAACCGGGCGATTCGGTTCTGCATTTGATTTTGATCCCGGTGTTGGCGTTTTTATGTTAACCCCTGCAGGATATTCTGATGGATTTATTTCTAAGTTTGACAACGCTGGTAATTTTATCTGGGCTAAACAATTAACCGGAACCGGAGCCATTTCACCTGAAGCGTTAACTCTGGATTTAGCAGGAAATATTTTTCTTACCGGAGCCTTTAGCGGTGATATTGATTTTGATCCCGGTGCAGGAATTTACAATCTCAATGGCTCGGCAACTGATGTTTTTATTTTGAACCTCAACAACAATGGCAGTTTCAATTGGGCAGTAAAGCTTGCCTCAACATTTTATTCAGATGCAGGCTATGCAATTGCTGTTGATCCAACCGGGGCTGTTTACACAACAGGACATTTTGAAGCAACCTGCGATTTTGATCCGGGTCCAGGTGTATTTACTTTATATACTCCAAATGGCGCGGGAGGCGGGGCGGTCTTCGTTCATAAAATGAATTCAGGTTTAACAGCACTGCCAATCGAACTTGTTTCATTTTATGGCAGAGCAATAGAAATGCAAAACATACTTTACTGGACAACATTATCCGAAATCAACAACAATTATTTTTCATTGCAGCGAAGCCGCACCGGAAACAATTTTGAAACAATAGGAATACTTAATGGTGCAGGCAACAGCACACAAAAATCAACCTATTCCTTTACGGATGCAAAACCTTTTATGGGAATAAATTATTATCGCTTGCAGCAAACCGATTTCAACGGAGAAATTTCTTTCTCAAAAATTATTGCTCTGCAAAATCCACCCGATAAGTTTTACGAATTAATCACCTCTCCAAATCCAGCCATTGATTTTATCAATGTGTTTTATAAAAACTTAAATGCAAATGATGAAATTATAATCCTCAACACACTTGGCGAAACACTAATCAAAACAAACAAAAATAAAATTGATATATCGGGATTACAGAATGGAATTTATTTAGTGCAGATAAAAACTGCCGCTGAAAAAATTTTGAATCAGAAAATAATAATTCAACATTAATAACAATGAAAAAAGTACTGCTTATCCTTTTAGCATTCATTACAATCCATCATCACGCAAAGTCACAAGGTTGCAGCGATGCAGGTTTTTGTTCCATCGGAGCTTTGCAACCCCAACAACTTAATGACACCACATTCAAAAACAATTTTAAACTTGCTTTAAGTTACGGACAAGGCGAACAGGGTGTAACCATTTTTCAAACTATTCCCGAATTTGAATTTAGTTTTTTCAAAAACAATTCCATCCAAATAAAAGTTCCGTATTCTGTTATCAACGGAAATCTTGGCAACAACAATGGAGTGGGTGATATTTCATTCAGCATCACGCAAACATTAGTAAAAAGAAATAACCTGAAATTTAATATTACAGCCGGAACAAAAATTGCCACAGGCAAATCGGATGCAGAAAATAATAATCTGCCTTTGCCAATGCCTTACCAAACAAGTTTAGGAACATATGACATTATTCTGGGCACATCGCTTCAATATTTAAAATGGAATTGGGGTTTAGGGTATCAGGGAGTTTTGTCGAACAAAAACGAAAACAAATTTTTGCACAGCGCATACACAAACAATGCTGATGCGCAAAAATATTTTGAATCTAATTTTCTCGACAGAGGAAATGATGCACTCTTTCGGATTGAAAAAAGTTTCAAACTCAAAAAACTAAATCTCTCAACCGGACTGCTTGCCATTTATCATTTGCAGGAAAGTTCTTTGATTGATGATTCGGGAAATCGTGTTGCAATAAAAAATTCTGACGGACTTACTCTCAACATCACAGGCAATGCACAATATAATTTTTCAAACCGCACCGGAATAAATCTTTCGCTCGGATTTCCGGTAGTCGTGCGCAAAGTACGTCCGGATGGATTGACAAGAAAATTTGTGCTTGCTGCTTCTTTTAATTACAGTTTTGGTAAATAATTTTCTTAAAATGCTACTAATCTTTCAATGTTTCATAATGTTTTCGAATCAGGTTCTCTTCAAAAAAAAAAGATTATAAATATTCGAATTACAACGGCTACATTTGTAAAAAATAAACCGCAGTTCGCATATAGACAGTTTAACTAATCCATTAATTTCAAATCATTATGATGAAAACAAAAATTATTTTAATTGGAATTTTACTTTTCACCTCTACTTTCTTGCAAGCGCAAATAAGAATTGACGGAACATTTCCGTTTCAGTCAGATCCTGCAAAACAATACTCTTTGTATATCCCGTCCGCATACAATGCTTCAATACCTCACCGCGTGATGCTCGCTTTACATCCCTTAAATGTGTCCGTATGGAATTCTATTTCGTGGTGCGATACACTTCTTGATTTTGCCGAAAGTAATAATCTTATTCTCGTTTGTCCTGATGGCGGACCTGATGGCGCAATTGATGACCCGATTGATACAGCATTTACATCCGCAGTGCTCGATTCTTTACAAACATGGTACAACATTGACCTGCAAAAAATATATGTCATGGGATTTTCGTGGGGTGGAAAAACAACTTATACTTTTGGTCTCTCGCATGCCTGGCGTTTTGGCGGTTTTATGCCGATTGGCGCTGCTGTAAACGGAACCACTGAGGTAACAGGCATTGTTCAGAATGCAAATGGAAAACCGTTTTATTTAGTGCATGGCGCAAGTGATTCTCCAAGCATACGATTTTACCCGATACGCTCGGCATTAATTGCTAACGGGGCGATTGAAAAAGATACGCTGATGCCTGGAATTGCTCATACAATTAATTTTCCGAATCGTAATCAGATTTTGTCTGCCGCATATCAATGGATTGATTCTGTAAACTGTGCGAATCTTTCAACAGGTATAAGCCAGTATTCGAAAACGCCTGTATTCTTTTCCATCTTTCCTTCTGTAATAAAAGATGGCGATTGTTTTACACTTGAAATAAATATAAGTGAGCAAGCCAGTTATCAATTTGAAATTTTCGATGCATCATCGAAGCTGATGGAAACAAAAACTTTTTCGTTTCAAAAAGGATTGAATCAAGTAAAGTATATTCCGGTAAGGTTTAATACGGGAACATACTTTGTGGTTTTGAAAAATGACAAAGGATTTACAGGAGTCGAAAAAATAATTATTCAATAAATCCCTATTTCAAGGCAGTGCTTTCACCCCTTACAGTAAAAACCAGGTAAACACTTTTGTTTGATTGCGAACCGTTGAAAGCGGAAAAAATAGTGCTCTGACAAAATAGTGTGGCAGGTAAAATCCTCACTTTGCCTCATTTTATTTTGCCCTAAAATACCCAAGGTTCCCCTACGCGACAACATTTTTCCGGCCTCAGAAAAAATATTTTCAAAAATATTTGCGAAACCGAATAGTTGCATATATATTTGCAGCCGATTAGTTTCATAAACTAAAATAAGACAAATGAGAAGAGACATTTTTCAGGCAATAGCAGACCCAACCAGAAGAGCAATAATTACACTGATTGCTCTTCAGGCAATGACACCGAACGCCATTGCTGAAAATTTTAACACCACAAGGCAATCAGTTTCTAAGCACCTTCGCATACTCACAGAATGCGAACTGGTAAAACAGGAATACCAGGGCAGGGAAATTTACTACTCACTGGAAATTAAAAAAATGAAAGAGATTGATAAATGGTTAGCCCAATTCAGAAAAATTTGGGAAACGCGGTTTAATCAACTTGACAAGGTATTATTAACAATTAAAAAACAAAAAAAATGTTGAACAAAGAGAAATCCCCAATGGCGGGGAAAAGTGATTTGCTATTTGATTTTACCGTTAACAAGGCAACAAAAACGGTAATCGTAACCAGGGAGTTTGCTGCTGAACTTCCATTAGTTTGGGACGCATTTACAAAACAGGAGATTCTTGACCAATGGTGGGCACCAAAACCCTGGGCATCAAAAACAAAATCTATGAATTTTGAAGTTGGCGGAAGAAGATTTTATGCGATGGTAAGCCCGGAGGGAGAAGAGCGTTGGTCAATTCAGAAATATAATTCCATTAGTCCAAAAACCAATTTCAAATTCTTAAATGCTTTTGCCGACAAAGATGAAAACCCTGAATTGCCCGGTTCTGATTGGGATTTGAATTTCAGCGAACAAAACGGAACTACAAAAGTCAGTATTACTATTTACAATGAATCCCTTGAACGCATGGAGAGGTTGATTGAAATGGGCTTCCAGGGCGGATTTACTATGACATTAAACTACCTCGAAGAATTATTGTCAACTTTATCGAAATCCCGATAATTTTCGGGATCGTTTTCAAGACCTGTGTCAAAACTAAAAGACTGTAAAAAAACTTAAAAAAAGCAGTTTAAAAATATTATAAACTTAAATAAATAAAATTATGGCAACATTCAATCCTTTTTAGCACTTTCCTGGACTTGTCAAGCCATGCTTTGGGTATTTTATGTTCATCAGATTGCGGGAAGTTTTGATAACGGGCCATCTTAAAAAAACTCCGCCAAGTCGGATTTGTAAAAATTAAATGCTCTCTAATCAAAACCCAAACTTCTGATGGCAACAAGAGTAAAAAAATAAATTTTGCCTGAGGATGGTGTTTTCACCAGCCACCATCAGGGGTTAATAAAAACTCCGACAGGAACCATAATTTGATTTTTAGTCCGAATTATTAAACGATTTTTTTCTTGTCCATTGCGATAATTACCACGCCTCCTGCCAGCAAGATCCCTCCGAGTATAGGAGGCCAGTTTATTTCATGTGATTTCTCTTTATTTATTTCGATGGGACCTGCATCGATAATTTTTTCTTTGGTTTTAAAATTAAAACTCGTGAAAATTATCATAAGCAACCCGATAATGGCTAAAATAATTCCTATTGTTTTCATATTTTAAGTTTGTTTTTATATACAGCATGCATGTTAAACAATCATGCCAGCCATACAAAAAGTTCGAAACAAGCAGACAATAGTTGCTTATATAATAAATTCTGCTAGCATACTTTTTTTAATTATGCTTATATTGTTAGTATTTATTAATAACCTAATCTAAAAAACAAAAATTATGGGAAATCTACTTTATGTAATTGCGGTTATTCTATTTATCGGCTGGATTCTTGGCATGTTTGCATTTTATGTAACAGGTGGAATAATCCACATACTCCTGGTAATTGCGATTATAGCAATTATTCTGAGATTTATACAGGGTCAGAGGCCGCTTTAAATAATGGATAATACAGAGATCTGCATATTAAATAAAATGTAAAAACCTATCCCCTTGAGGAATATATCTTAAAGCTTCAGGGCTGAAGTTTGATAAATTAATATACTATAAAGTGACGATTAGTAAAATTGGGGAACTATTTAGCCATAATTTTTAATTATCCACAAGCTGCGAAAATTCTATTTTTATAAATCATTTTCTTGCCATTCAGCTTATAGCAGGAGCTATAAAATAGTATTATGGTCATTTAATTAACCCTGTTTCGGGATATTGCCTCTATTTTCATCAGTCAGGTTCTGTTCACTGATAAAGAAAGCTTTTTTAACTGGTCGTAACAACAATTTTGACCAGTGTAAGCTGAATATTTTTTTCAGGATATTGACAAGACTGTAAAGTGAATTTGGCTTTCGCACGTATAAGTTTGCCCCGCAGTTAAAAGTTTCTTCAATGTCTTGCGGATGATCGGAGGTGGATAACATTACTGTGGGAATCTCCTTAAGCGCTTCATCACTTTTTATTTCAGAAAGTGCTTCCTTTCCTCCTTTAAGAGGCATATTTACATCAAGGAAAATGATATCGGGAATTGGTTCAGCAGGATCTTTAAGGTGCTCAAGAAGCTCCTTACCGTTATCTACTGTAGTAAGTTCTGAGGGAATTTTTGAGGCATCAAGCGCTTCGCTGAAAAATTCCTGGTCATCCTTATCATCATCAGCCAATAAAATTTTTATAGATTCTTTATTTTCCATTAAGGTAACAATATTGCCCGGTTTATGAGATTCTTGTATTAGAATTCGGTTTAAAAACTTTCAAAACTAAACTAAAATCCAGAGATTTAAATGAATATTTCTATTTCATGGCATGTTTTTTTATTTAACTGCTTAAACAAAGAAATTTTATTTAACAAACTAAAATCAACAACTATGAAAACAATCTTCAAAAATTTAGGGTGCGCTGTTATTCTAATGTGGGCATTAACGGCATGTAACAATGAAAAAAAGGCAAATGATGAGGCAGAAAACAAAATGGATCTGAATGAAGCTGCTAATGATACTAACGATGAAAAATTTGATAAGCCAACCGAGGCTGATGCAAAATTTGTAACCGATGTGGCCGACATCAATTATGCGGAAATCAAATTAGGAGAGTTATCTCAAACCAAAGGGGTAAGCGCAGAAGTAAAAGAAATGGGGAAAATGATGGTCACAGATCATACAAAAGCTAACAGCGAATTAATGGCTTTGGCACAGAAAAAAGGTTTTTCATTTCCGGAAGGTGCCAGTAATGACGTTATCAGTGATTACAACAGCATGAATGATCTCAAAGGATTGGATTTTGATAAAAAGTATTGTGACAAAATGGTATCAGGTCATAAAGATGCCATAGATAAGTTTGAAAAAGCAGCTACAGATTGTCAGGATGCTGAACTTAAAACTTGGGCGGCTAACATGCTTCCTGCATTACACATGCATCTTGACCATTCACAAAAATGCGAGGAGATGGTAAAAAATATGAAATAAAAATTTTTATTTTTTCATTAATAAAGCCGGGTGTTATAACAGCGCACCTGGCTTTTTTATATGCAGCCTTTTAGAAAATGATTTAATCGAAAGAATTCCTCGCAGCTCTGCTGCGGGGTGAATTTTCGCCACTAATTCCACTAATTTCCAGAAATTTGTCTGTGATAATCTGTGAATCTGTGGCTGTTTTTTGCCATACCTCTCAGTTCTACTGCGGGGTCATTCATTGTCGCACTTCTAACGATTGCAAATCTCCCATTTTTAATAAAAGTTGCTCGTCAATCACGAAAATTTTATCAACACCACACAAAAATGACTTCTTTGATGCTTAGGGCGTTTGCCCCAACGCTTCGGTTTCAAATGTTAATAAACAAAGTCATTACCTTAACGTTAATAATCGTTTTTCTAAC
>JBDSOU010000118.1:0-8736 GCA_039914625.1 Bacteroidia bacterium
CCATTAACTCATTTCTTTTTTGAAGGCGACTTATTTTATCAATTGATTTTGCTGATTTTTTACCTAATAAATCAACTAACCTGAATTGATTATCTGCAAGTAATTGCAAAACAAAATCTCCTGATGCTTCTACATTTATTAAAGTTTGCGTTCCATTATAAATGCCGCAGATAAAACGCTTAGGCGTCATACTAATTGCGAAGCATAGGTAATGATATGCATGTTGTTATTTTCTGCCGACTTGCTGCTAATGCTATAAACAGGAAGATTTACCCGGTTCCAGGGTTTTTTTCTTATCATAAACTGCTTAAATATTTTTCTGCATTTACTAAATGGGTATTTCTTTTTTCTTCACTCATTTTATCAAAGGTTCCCACCAGCATGCCTAATCTTGGATTTTGCAAAAAGAAACTTCTGTGTACATGCATAAAACGCCAGAACAATCCATCCCACACCTGTTGCCAATCTCCTTTTGAATAGTCACTCATTTTCATCAAATAATTACTACCGCTTATGTAAGGTTTGGTAGTCATCAATCCGCCATCGGCAAACTGCGTCATTCCATATACGTTGGGTACCATCACCCAATCGTAAGCATCGATAAATAATTCCATAAACCATCGGTGTACTTCATCAGGATCAAACTCACAGAGCAGCATAAAATTTCCCAATACCATCAACCTTTCTATATGATGGCAATAACCGGTTTTTAAAACTTTTTTAATAGTGATGTCAATGGGAGCAATTCCTGTGGTTCTTGTCCAAAAAGATGCAGGAATTTTTCGTTTAAATTTCCAATAATTAGTAGTGCGCTGTTTACTTCCTTCCCGCTCATAAACAATCCTTATAAATTCTCGCCAACCTGTAATTTGCCGAATAAATCCTTCGAGCGAATTTAAAGGAGAATTATTTTTTTCGGTATGATTTAATACTGCGTCTATAATTTGCTGCGGCATAAGTAATCCTGTATTAAGCATCGGAGTAAGTACCGAGTGATGTAAAATGTTTTCATCAGCAACAATTGCGTCTTCATAAATTCCGAATTTTTCAAATCGGTTTTTCAAAAAATCATCCAGCCAGTCTTCCGCTTCTTTAAAAGTGGAAACAAAAAAATGCGGAGCTTTTGCACTTCCATAATTATCAGGAAAATGTTGCTGCACATATTTCGTTGCTTCAGTGATGAAGCTGTCTGCTTTAGGAAAATTAATTGCAGGTACAATTTCTTTCTTTGGAAATTTCACTCTGTTTTCTGCATCAAAAGTCCATTTACCACCAATTGGTTTGCCGTCAGTTTTTAATAATAATTTACGCTGCTTACGCTGATGAACATAAAAATCTGTCTGAAAATAAGTTTTCCTTTTGCTGAAATAATCAGCCACTTCATCCATTGTATTAAAAAAAGATGGCGATTCGTAAACGGTTAATTCTATAGCATATTTTTTACAAGCAGTCCTTATGCGTTTCATCAACCAGCAATCCACTACATTTGCAATATGAATACAAGTGATTTTTTGTTGTGATAAAAATGCAATCAATTTCTTGACATCATTTCGTTCATCCGATGTTTCAATATAATGTACCTTATAATTTTGTTCTTTAAGATAGGTCTCAAAAAACTTCATACCGGACCGATGAAGAATTATTTTCTGTTGATGAAAATTATATTGACGAAAGAAAAGCCATTCTTCTACCAAATAAACCGGTCTGCTTTTATGCATGGCAGGGTGTTGCTTAAACAACTGATGGGGGAAAATCAATACTGCTTCACTCATATACAATATTAAACATTTTGCTCTATGTAATGTTTAACAATCACTTATTTTACCCTGCATGGCAACTTATATCACCTCTGACATAGAATCATGGGAACGTTTTTATCGAGCTAATTTTATAAATAGCCTTACCGGTTTTAAGTCTGTAAATCTTATTGGTACAGTAAATAAATTTGGTCAGTGCAATCTTGGAATATTCAGCAGTATTGTTCATATTGCTTCCAATCCGCCTTTGGTTGGATACATTAACCGGCCTGTAAAAGCAGCCCCACACACATTCGCTAATATTGAGGCAACTGGAGTTTACACTATCAATCATATCCATTCTTCTTTTATACAACAAGCGCATCAAACCAGTGCAAAGTATGAAGCCGGAATAAGTGAGTTTGAAGAAGTGGGATTGACACCGGAGTTTCAGGAAAATATTCCTGCGCCTTTTGTAAAAGAAAGCAGTATTAAATATGCGTTATCGTTGCAACAAATTATTCCCATTGAGTTAAACAATACTTTTCTTGTAATTGGAAAAGTAATATCCATACAAATAGAACAGGACATTGAATCCGAAGATGGATTTATACATCTCGATAAAGTAAATTCTATTTGCAGTAATGGCGTGGATGGCTATTATTCAACTGAACTGATTGCGCGCTATCAATATGCCAAACCCGGCATTCAATTACAAAAAATTACTTAGTATGGCTTCCGGAATATTTTTATCAGCACGCTGGGAATACCTTGCCATGTTTAATTATGAAGTGGATGAAGCGATATTAAAACCGCACTTACCTCCTTACATAGAAATTGATTTGTATAATGGCAAAGCGATAGTAAGTGTGGTTGGGTTTTTATTTAACAATACCAAAGTAATGGGCTTAAAGTGGCCGGGCTTTATAAATTTTGAAGAAGTAAATCTGCGGTACTATATTAAATATTTTGATGGCAAAAACTGGAGAAGAGGCGTTGGTTTTATTTCAGAGATAGTGCCACAGTTTTTAGTGGCCGGTATGGCTAATTTATTTTATAACGAACATTATAGTACCGCTAAAATGAATCATACCATCAGGGAAGTAAATGATCAAGTGGAAGTTGAATATTTCTGGAAAAAGAAAAATCAGGATTGGAATTCGATGTGGGTAAAAGCAGATTCTGTATTACAAAATATAGCACCCGGTTCAGCAGAAGAATTTATTTTCGAACATTACTTTGGGTATAATAAACTAAACAGCAAAACTACGATTGAGTATTCTTTGCAACATTCACGCTGGCAAGTGTATCCGGTTAAAGATTACAAACTTAACTGCGATGTTGAAAAACTTTATGGTGCTGCCTTTGTCCCTTTTATTCATAATGCTAAGCCAGTTTCAGTTTTCCTGGCTAAAGGTTCTGATGTGAAGGTGAAGACGCCAAAAAGAATAAAAGAACTTGCTTTATAAGTTTTCTCTTTATTGCTAACCTGAAATAAGGTCTTTATACAGAGCAATATTTCTTCATCAATAAATCAAATTCGTTTAGCACACTATGTAATATGATCAAGAATAGATCCTTTGGGAAGTTGAAGTTCTCTAATTTGCGGGAGTGTCAGTTTTTCTTCCTGATTGATATGGGTTTTTACTCATTTGATCAAATTCCCTAATCGTTAAAACGATAAATGAAATAAATGAAATTGAAATAATAACTGAAAATATAATTATGCCCAGATTATTCATAACACTTATTGATTTTTTTTCAAGTTAATATAGATTAATAATCCAATCATAGTTGGCGGCCATAATCCAATAAATATTGCTCTCATGGGATTATCCAAAACAAGATAATCGTACTCAGATATAAAAATTAAAGCTATTATGCTTGCAAGAATTATTAATTCGGATATTTTAAATTTTTTTAACATAAAATTTTAAATTTCTTAATTCTAAATAACTAAGTTTATTGCCGCAAAAGTAATATACTAATCTGTTAAAGCAAATCAATTCATAATTTTATTTAAACTTCCAGCTTATTACATCTGTCAGGTTTAAGAATAATTTTAGATACGGATAAAAGGATTTAGCTAATAATCAAAGGTGAGAATCTGGTCTTTATTCAATGTATCTCGATGCCAAAGGTTAGATGCCAATCTCAGACGATAAAAGAAAGTTAACCGCAAATTTTGTGAATACCGCTCTCTATATCCAAAATGTAACGAATGGTAAAACGACTCTTCGTCTCAGTTTCAGCCTTAAAAGAAATGTAAATAGTAATAAAATTTCAAATCCCGTTAACAGCGCTTATTAAATTCCAAAATACATTGATAATATTTCAGGAACATTATTGCCAAGTATTGGGGTAATTATTCAGTTTTAAAATAAAATCGCCTTTTTAAAAGTATCTGATGCTTTATCACTTGTGCGTTTGTAAGCATTAAAAGAATAATTTTATATATTTTATATTGTTTATTTATTGTATCATAATATTAAACATAAAAATTCTATACTTCAAAATCTTTCAAAATTTAGTTTACTGAATACTACTGATATTACAGCCTATGATTTTTTGAAATTTCCATTAAAGTTTTTAAATATTAGTTTAATTTATTCTTGTCAAAGTCACTCTACGAAATGAAAGTATTTATCTCTATAAAAGTGTTTTTTGAACTTATTTAATAATCAATGATCTGCCGTTTTTTGTTTAAGCAAAGCAGTAAACTTCATCAATAGATACTAAGCTAATATTCCTTATATTATTTTTTCCCCCTGATAATCAGCCTAATAACTTTATTTTGTATATATTGTTTAATAATAACATAAATATATTAAACAAAATGTTTTTCTTTGCACCAGTAATCAATGAATGACTACATCCGGCAACAGGGAAACTGAATAGAAATAATAAAAACAAAACAAAATGAAAAAGATATTTTACACCACTATCACAATTTTGGCGGCAATGTGCTGTACAAAAATTTCATCAGCACAGACTGCCGAATTACAGGTAATCCACAACGCAGCCGATCCTGCCGCTGCAACGGTTGATGTGTACGTAAACGGTACGCTCACATTAAATGATTTTGCCTTTCGCACCGCGACACCATTTCTTCCTGTGTCTGCGGGAGTAGTTCTGAACATTGGCGTGGCACCGGGCAACAGCATGTCGGCAAATGACACAATTAAAAATTTCGGAGTTACACTTACTTCAGGACAACGTTATGTAGCGATTGCCAACGGAGTATTAAACCCTGCAAGTTTTGCAACAAATCCAAATGGGCAATCAACTGCTTTTACATTATTTCTTGAAGACAATATTCAAAATATGGCAACCAATATGTCGAATGTTGATTTTATTGCCGTTCATGGCGCTTCTGATGCACCAACTGTTGATGTAATTGCGCGTAATGTTGCAACAATTGTTAATGACGCAACTTACAGTAATATTACAGGATATGTTAGTGTACCTGCTGCAAATTATATTCTGGATGTAACACCTGCTGCCGGCTCTCCTATTGTAGCTTCATTTCATGCTGACTTAAGCACATTAGGTGGAGGTTCTGCAATAGTATTTGCTTCAGGATTTTTAGATCCTTCAATGAACCAAAACGGAACAGCCTTCGGTTTATTTGCAGCTTTGGCAAATGGAACTGTAGCTGCATTTCCTGCAACAAGCCAGGCGCGTTTACAAATCATACACAATGCTGCTGATCCTGCTGCAGCATTAGTTGATGTGTATGTAAACGGAGCAATTACTCTTAATGATTTTGCTTTCCGCACCGCAACTCCTTATATTGATATTCCGGCTGGTGTGGTATTAAATATTGGTGTAGCTCCCGGAAACAGTATTTCAGTAAATGATACATTGAAAAATTTCGAGGTAACTCTTGATAATGGCAATTCATATATAGCTGTTGCAAACGGGGTGTTGAATCCGTCAAATTTTGCAGTTAATCCTGATGGAGCATCTACGTCATTCACATTATTCTTGCAGGATGCAATGCGTGAATCAGCAATCAATTCTGGTGAAGTTGATTTCAGGGTTGTCCACGGCTCAAGTGACGCACCAACAGTTGATGTAATTGCGCAGGGTGTTGCAACATTAGTTAATGATGCATCTTACGGTGATATTACAGGATACCTGAATGTGCCGGCTGCCAGCTACGTCCTTAATATTGCACTTGCTGGCGGCACACCGGTTGTAGCATCTTTTCAAGCTGACTTAACTTCATTAGCAGGCGGTTCTGCTGTTGTATTAGCTTCTGGATTTTTAAGTCCTTCAGCGAATCAAAATGGAGCTGCGTTTGGATTGATTGCGGTTTTACCAAATGGAACTGTATTAATCTTAGGTAATGTAACTGGTATTGATGAACAAACCGGTAGCAATAATTTTATGATGTATCCGAATCCTGCAACTGATAAAGTGAATATCCACCTTGAGGCAAGTGAGATTCAAAATAGTATTGTTATTATTTCAGATATTCAAGGCAACCAACTAAAAGTAAGCAATACACGCGATTTGCAAAATGAACTTTTAATTAATACATCAGATTTAAAGGCAGGGGTTTACACTATTAAAATTGAAAATGATAAAAAAACAATTACGCAAAAACTTATAATCAAATAATGCATAATATTTCATAGGGTTAGGTTAGGTCAGGAGGTTGTCCGCATCGGATAGCCTCCTCTTTTATAATTTAAAAAAAAGAATTAACTTCGTCACCCAAGGAAATATTTAATTGTAGAATATTTTTAACCATAAAACAAATGAAAAATATTTTTGACAATGTTTCCGCAGAATGCAGCAAGATCACAACAAATACCTACAGCACTTCTTTTTCGCTCGGGATAAAATTTCTCTCAAAAAAATTTCATAAACCTGTGTATGGTATTTATGGTTTTGTCCGTTTAGCCGATGAAATTGTGGATTCATTTCATGAGTTTGACAAAAAAACGTTGCTTGAAAAATTCCGCCATGAAACATTTGATTCGATAGAAAATGGAATTAGTCTTAATCCGATGCTCAACAGTTTTCAGCATGTTGTAAAAAAATACGACATTGAAAAAGTGATGATAGAAACTTTTCTCGATAGCATGGAAATGGATCTGAAAAAAAATTTTTACAATCAAAAATTATATGAACAATATATTTTTGGTTCTGCAGAAGTTGTCGGATTGATGTGCCTGAAAGTTTTTTGCGAGGGGAATCGTGAGTTGTATAAATCACTAAAATATCCCGCCATGAAATTAGGCGCGGCTTTTCAGAAAATAAATTTTCTGCGCGATATCAAAGCAGATAACGAACTGCTTGGAAGAACATATTTTCCGGGAGTTGATTTCAACTCTTTTAAAAACGAAACCAAAAATACTATCGAAGAGGAAATTCAAAATGATTTTGCTGAAGCATTGGAAGGAATACGAAGACTTCCTCATTCATCAAGAGCCGGTGTTTATCTCGCATATTATTATTACCTTGCATTGTTCAAAAAAATAAAAGCGCTTCCGGCAGAAAAAATCCTGTCAGAACGAATACGTGTATCGAACCCACATAAGTTTGGCCTCATGCTAAATTCAATTTTAAAACACCAGTTAAATATTTTATAGGTTCAAATTATTTAAACGTCCTGAAAAAAAACTAAAGCATGGAAGATTACCTGATTCTTGTTGATGAACATGACAAACAATATGGCAAGTTGGAAAAACAATTAGTGCATGAATTAGGTTTATTGCATCGCGCATTCTCTGTTTTTATTTTTAACACTAAAGGCGAATTGCTTTTGCAGCAACGCGCTGATGAAAAATATCATTCTGCCGGATTGTGGACAAATACTTGTTGCAGTCATCCGCGGTTTGGTGAAGAAATAAAAGACGCAGTTACAAGAAGATTAGAAGAAGAAATGGGAATGTTTAGCGAAGCAGAATTCGCTTTTAATTTTATATACAAAGCAAATTTTGAAAACGGGTTAACTGAGCATGAACTCGATCATGTTTTTTTTGGAACATCTGATGAATTGCCACTTCCAAATAAATCAGAAGTAAAAAATTGGAAATATCTTCCCATTAACTTAATCAGAAAAGATATGGCGGAGAACCCTCATCAATATACTGTTTGGTTCAAAATGGTTTTCGAACGAGTAATGGCGAAACAAGCTGCTTTGCTTGTAGCATGAACGAACCGATAAATATATTTTGGTTCAGGCGCGATTTAAGGCTTGAAGATAACGCTGGTTTATATCATGCATTAAAAAGTGGCTTGCCGGTTCTGCCCGTTTTTATTTTTGATAAAAATATTCTTGATCGTTTGGAAAATAATTCCGATCGAAGGGTTACGTTTATTTACAGGCAATTAAAAAAAATTCACGATGAGCTTTTAAAATTTAATTCATCATTAAAGATAATTTATGATAATCCTGTTTCAGCATTTGAAAAATTATTGAAGAAATATTCTGTCAAAGCAATTTACACCAACCGCGATTACGAGCCTTATGCGACAAGACGTGATGCTGAAATTGAAATACTTTGTGTTAAACATGGAGTTGATTTCATTACTTTTAAAGACCAGGTAATTTTCGAAAAAAATGAAATAGTAAAAGATGATGACACTCCTTATACTATTTTCACTCCCTATTCAAAAAAATGGAAGTTGAAATTTTCAGAATCTGAAATTCAGTCTTTCGATTCAAAAAAACTTTTCGGTAATTTCTTAAAAGAAACTTTTCCTTTTCCTGCTCTAAGTTCGATGGGTTTTAAAAAGAACGAAACTTTTTTACCTGATCCGCATATTGACAAGACAACTATTTTAAATTATCATCATCACCGTGATTTTCCATTTCCCGGAAAAACAACACATGTAAGTCTGCATTTACGTTTCGGAACAATCAGCATTCGTAAACTGGCAATGAAGGAGGGATTGATGAATGAAAAGTATTTGAATGAATTAATCTGGCGCGAATTTTTAATGCAGGTACTTTGGCATTTTCCACATAATGAAACAAATCCAT
>JBDSOU010000035.1:0-2258 GCA_039914625.1 Bacteroidia bacterium
ACCACTGCTATTCGGAACTGCAGCCGTACCCGCTGACAGTATTTACGGTTTGGCTTTCACTGTGAATTATGATACTGCATTGGTAAAAGCAGATTCTGTCCTAATTAATTTTTCTACCTCATGGATCGGAATTATCGGAACTGATATGATTGCAATTCAGCATAACGATCCGGTGAACGGGCAACTGCATGTGGGTATGACACGAATTGATCATAACAACATTTCAGGTTTCGGAGAAATTGCAAAAATTTCCGTGGTGACTGTTGATAATGTTTCGGGAAGAATTGCTTCAATGTCAGTTTTTGATACACTTACATTTTCTCTGTCAGATGTAACAGTAATTGATAAAGATGAAAATACGAGGAACGTAAATCTTTCTTCGGGTTCTATAATTGTGCAGGATTCCACAACCGGAATTTACGAATTTTTATCTCCTGATAAAATAAAAATTTACCCGAATCCTGTAAAAGACAAATTGTTTGTTGAGAATTATTCCGGCATTTCCATCAATGAAATTTCAATCACAAATATTGTAGGAGAAAAAATGGAAACCCAGTCTCTGGTAAAACGTAATTCTGTAGAAATAAAAAATCTGAAAAACTTTTCAAATGGAATTTATTTTATTCAAATTAAAACAAGTGAAGGAACTGTGGTGAAAAAATTCAGTGTCATAAAATAATCTATGTCAACTTTCGGAAAGTTTAAAACTTCCCGAAAGTTTTTTCAGTTAATTCCCTTAGGTATGACAGCAATCAGCCGTTTGGTGTATTCCGTTTTCGGATGGTTATAAATTTCATCAGCATCGCCCATCTCTTCAATTTTCCCTTTATTCATCACCATCATGCGGTCGCTCATAAATTTTACAACTGATAAATCATGCGAAATAAAAATATAGCTGAAGCCGAAATCCTTTTTTAATTCATTCAGCAAATTCAAAACCTGAGCCTGTACGGAAACATCTAAAGCAGAAACCGATTCATCGCAAATAATAAACTGAGGATTCAATGCAAGCACACGCGCAATGCACACACGCTGCCGCTGCCCTCCACTGAATTCGTGCGGATAGCGGTAAAAAAATTCTTCTTTCATGCTCACACGATCTAAAAGCTCCACGGTTTTTTTCTTTCGCTCTTTATCATCTGAATATAATCCATGAACTTGCATGGGTTCCATAATGGCTTTGCCAATGGTCATTCGAGGATTGAGTGACGAATACGGATCCTGGAAAATTATTTGCAAATCTTTCCGTTGCTTCCGCATTTCATAATAATCCAGGGTCGTAAGTTCTTTTCCCCTGAAAATTATTTTTCCATCGTTGGGTTCAATCAAACGCAAAATACTTCTTCCCAAAGTTGTTTTACCGCAGCCGGATTCACCGACCAATCCTAAAGTTTCACCGGGATAAACGTCAAAGCTGACATCGTCAACAGCTTTTACATACTCCTTTACTTTTCCAAAAACTCCTTTCTTAACCACGAACCATGTTTTAATATTCTGAATTTTTAAGACAGGTTCTTTTTCGTAGAGTTCTTTGTGACGATTTTTTTTCTCATCATCATTAAAAATATTCCCGTCCAACGCATCATTCACTGTGATTTTAATTTCTTCCGCTTCGTCTTTTTCATTTTCTTTCATAAAATCAAGGACCGTTGGAAGTTTTTTTAATCGCTTCCCAAGAGGAGGCCGACACGCCAATAATCCTTTTGTGTAAGGATGCTGCGGATTTTGAAAAATATTTTTCACGGTGTTTTGCTCCACAATTTTTCCTTTATACATGACCAAAACACGATTCGCAATTTCTGCAATCACACCCAGGTCATGTGAAATAAAAATCACACTCATGCCGATTTCGCGCTGCAATTGTTTCATCAGATCAAGAATCGTTGCCTGCACTGTCACATCCAAAGCCGTTGTGGGTTCATCGGCAATTAAAATGGACGGGTTGCAGCTCATTGCCATTGCAATCATAACCCGCTGCTTTTGTCCGCCAGATAATTGGTGAGGATATGAATCAAATATTATTTCGGGACGCGGCAATTGAACTTTATTAAAAAGCTCGATAGTTTTTTGCCGGGCAATTTTCTTTGAAACTTCCTGGTGAAGAATAATTGCTTCCGCAACCTGGCTTCCACATGTAAAAACCGGGTTCATCGAAGTCATTGGTTCCTGGAAAATCATTGCAATCTCGTTTCCGCGATATTTTCGTAATTCTTTTGTGGGAAGTTTTAACAGGTTAACAGTATTTCCGTTGCGATTGG
>JBDSOU010000290.1:0-18617 GCA_039914625.1 Bacteroidia bacterium
ACACTGAAACAAGTTGAAATAACCAAAAAGCGGGACGATACTTTTATCTCTTCAATAAAACCAATAAAGACCGAAACACTTACTACTTCAGAATTGAAAAAGAATGCCTGCTGTAATTTGTCCGAAAGCTTTGAGTCAAATCCTACCGTTGATGTTTCGTTTTCAGATGCAATAACAGGAGCAAAACAAATTCAGTTGCTTGGATTATCAGGTACGTATGTGCAGATGCTCACTGATGTTTTACCCACAGTGCGGGGATTAGGAACCACTTTTGGCTTAAGCTATATTCCAGGAACCTGGGTTGATGCAATTAATATAAATAAAGGCACAGGTTCTGTTGCGAATGGTTATGAATCTATTACGGGGCAAATTGATGTTGAATTGAAAAAACCGGAAACAGCTGAAAAAGTTTATCTGAATCTCTATGGTAATGATGAAGGTCGTGCTGAAGCTAATTTGAATTTAACTCATAAGCTGAATTACAAATGGAGTACGCTGCTCATGCTTCATGGAAATACTTTGCAAAACAAAATGGATGGCAACAATGATAATTTTCTTGATCAGCCTTTGAATAATCAGTACGCAATCATGAATCGCTGGAAATTTGATTCACAAAAACGAATTGAGGGAATGTTTGGAATTAAATTTTTATCTGATAACAGAGTTGGGGGTGATATTCATTTCAATCCTGACTTGGACAAACTCACTGAACGTTACTACGGATTAGGAATAAATACAAAACGTACCGAAGCTTTTCTTAAGACAAGTTATGGCTTCCCGACAAAAGAATACCAGAGCATCGGACTGCAGGTTTCAGCAATCAATCACGAGCAGAATTCTTATTTTGGTTTAAGAAAATATGATGGCAAGGAAAAATCATTGTACACAAGTTTATTGATGCAATCCATCATTGGCAGCACAAAAAATAAATTCAGAACAGGAATAAGCTTCATTCTTGATAAGTATGATGAAAAATTAGATTCATTGTCATTAAATCGCTATGAAAAAATTCCTGGAGCTTTTTTTGAATATACCTATGATGATCTGAATAATTTTGCGCTTATTCTTGGAGTGAGAGGAGATTATCATAACACCTATAATTTTATTTTCACTCCTCGCATTCATGCAAAATACAACTTGTCTGAACATTCAACATTGCGGGCATCTGTTGGAAATGGTTTTCACATTGCAAACATCTTTGCTGAAAACTCTTCCATACTTGCAAGTTCAAGAGAGATTGTCATCACTGAAATATTGAAACCGGAGCGTGCCTGGAATTATGGAATCAATTTTACACATACATTTTTATTGAGTGGTCATGAAGCGACATTCAGCACCGATTTGTACAGAACGGATTTCACCAACCAGGTTATTGTTGATTTATATACAGAGCCTGGAAAAGTATTGTTTTATAATTTACATGGAAAATCTTATGCTAATAGTTTCCAGGCTGAATTGAAATATGACGTGACTGCCAATCTCACGGCAAAAATTGCCTACAAGATTTACGATGTTCAATCAACTTACAATGGAGAGTTGCGGGAAAAACCTTTGAATCCAAAACAAAGAGGATTATTTAATCTTGCTTATCAGACAAATGACAAACATTGGAAATTTGATTTCACAACTCAATATGTAGGAAAACAAAAACAGCCTGCATTATATATTGATAATAGTATTCAATCTAGCGATGCTGTCATTACGCGTGAAGATTCTCCCTCATATTTTCGATTGCTTGGACAAATAACATATTTAACCGGCAAATGGGAATTTTATATTGGCGGAGAAAATCTTAATGATTTTACACAACCCGATCCGGTCATTGCACCTGACGATCCGTTCAGCAAAAATTTTGATACATCAAACGCTTGGGGACCTGTTACCGGAAGAATTATTTACGGAGGTTTAAGGTTTGCACTGAAATAATTTAATGGCAGGATTTACTTACCTCAAACTTTACCTGTTCGCTATTTATCAGGAAGCCTTAAACTTTTCCTATCTTTAACCCATGCAAAAAACAGGACTTCTTTTATTATTAGGTTTTTTTTTAAATTCTAAAAATCTATTTGCACAAAAAGAATTTGAAATTGACACATTCAATTTAGCTGACACGCCAAGCCTTCGGGGACTGTCAGTAGTTAATAATGATTTAATCTGGATCAGTGGAAATAAGGGATTTGTAGCCGTATCTGATAATGGTGGAAAAAATTGGAACATAAAGAAAATACCCAATGCTGATACATTGGATTTTCGGGACATTGAAGGGTTCGATGCTAAAACAGCGATTGTAATGAATTCTGGTTCCCCTTCTGTTTTTTTCAAAACAACTGATGGAGGATTAAACTGGAAAACTGTTTATAAAAACGAAGACAAAAAAGTATTTTTTGATGGAATGGATTTCTGGGATGAAAAAAGAGGAATTGCATTCAGCGATCCCATTGATGGAAAATTGTTTCTTATTTCCACGAATGACGGAGGTAAATCATGGAAGGAAATGCCGTACAAAGATTGTCCGCAGGTTCAGGAGGGAGAAGCAGGATTTGCTGCAAGCGGCACTTCAATCAGGACAACAGGTGATGGCTTTGCATATATTGGCACGGGTGGAAAAGCCGCGCATCTTTTTTCTTCTGGTGATTATGGAAAAACGTGGAAAAAATATTCGTGTCCAATAATTAAATTTAAAGAAAGCACAGGAATTTTTTCACTTGCGTTTAAAGATTCGCGAACAGGCATTGTAATAGGCGGAGATTATACTGCGGATACACTCAGTAAAGACAATTGTTACCTCACCTTTTCAGGAGGGAAAAACTGGAAACTTCCTTTCCATGCACCTCCGGGTTACCGCTCATGCGTTGAATACATCACACAAACCTACCTCATCGCCACAGGACCAATAGGAACAGATATTTCCTATGATGGTGGCCAAACCTGGAAACAATTAATTGCGGCCGGGTTTAATGTTGCTCGTAAAGCCAAAAAAGGAAACAGAGTTTTCTTGGCAGGCAACAACGGAAAAATGGGAGTGTTGGATTATAAAAAATAATTAATCCGCAATTCTACAAATCAAATTGGAAGTCTGAAATTTATCTCTGTAAGCTGACATATTTATTCAGGTCATCTATCAAACTTTCAAAATCAAAAGCGTCATTCACCTTATATAATTGCCTATATTACAAGTATGGCGATAAGCAAATTTTGCATACGTGAAACGGGTCGCTTCAAAATCAAACAGCTTCATCATTTCTTTTATTGGCTGTAAGTTTTGTATCCTCAAAAGATTTTGATGAAACTTGTTATACCAAAGAAAAATTTTATACTGAATTTAAAATGAACCGTTACAAAAATAATAAGAATGAATAGCGAACTTTAAGCAATGAGGAATTTTAAAAACAAAGTGTTGTTGAAAACTATAACTTCGCACGAAATTTTTAAAATCTGATATAATAATGCGGAGTGTTTTGGTTCTTGGGGCAGGTCTTTCTTCTTCGGCTTTAATAAAATATTTACTCGATCATTCTCAAAATGAAAACTGGAACGTTACGGTTGCAGATTTTTCTTTGGACACTGCGAAATCAAAAACAAAAAATCATACGCATGCAAGAGCTATTGCTTTTGACATTAAAAATGAAAGCCAAAGAGCCGAAGAAATAAAAAAGGCGAATATCGTTATTTCTCTTTTACCTCCGGGCTTGCATTATCTTGCAGCTGTTGATTGTATTCGTTTCAAAAAAAATTTAATCACAGCATCTTACGTTTCAGATCAGATAAAAAAATTAGAAAGTGATGCAGCCACTTCCGGAATATTATTATTGAATGAAATGGGGCTGGATCCGGGAATTGATCACATGAGCGCTATGCAGATTATTCATCAATTGAAATCAGAAAACGCGGAGCTATTGAGCTTTAAATCTTATACAGGCGGATTAGTTGCACCTGAATATAACGATAATCCATGGGGGTATAAATTTACCTGGAATCCGCGAAATGTAATTCTTGCGGGACAAGGAACCGCAAAATTTATCCAGGATAATACTTACAGGTACATTCCATACTCAAGATTGTTCCACCTAATTGAAACTATAGAAGTGGAGGGCTTGGGAATATTTGATGGGTATGCTAACCGTGATTCGCTTGCTTATCGTCATCATTATGAAATTGAAAATATCCCGTCACTTATAAGAGGCACTTTGCGCAATCATGGTTTTTGCGCAGCGTGGGATGTTTTTGTTCAGTTGGGTTTGACGGACGACAGTTTTACAATTGAAAAATCTTCGGAGTTAACTTATGCTCATTTTATTGAAGCATTCATTCCTTTACGTATTAACGGAAAAGATTTAAAATCAAAAGTTGCTGCTTTATGCGGAATTGACCCCGAGGGTGAGGCGATAAAGAAGATTGAATGGACGGGCATTTTTGATGAAGTGAAAATAGATCTTGACAATGCAACACCTGCGCAAATTCTGCAACACTTGCTTCAAAGAAAATGGATTTTGAAAGAAGGAGATAAGGATATGATTGTGATGCAGCATGAATTTATTTGCAGGGATCAGAAGCCTGAATCAGTAAGTCAAAATAAAAAAATTATTTCTTCCTTAATAGTAAAAGGAGATGATGCTCACTTTACGGCAATGGCAAAAACAGTTGGATTGCCGATGGGAATTGCAGCACGATTAATACTGAATGGAAAAATAAAACTAACAGGAGTAAAAATCCCTGTAATGAAAGAAATTTACGAACCGGTGTTGGATGAATTAAAATCTTTCGGAATTACTTTCAGCGAAAAACAAAAATGATCAGGATGGATTTTTTAACCCCGGATAGTAATCTTTTGTGAGTTCGATATATTCTTTTGTAAAGCTTAAATCTTCTTCCTGTAATACAATATCATCTTCAACCTGGTTTGCTTTTTGAAATCCGAATTCAATCATCAGTCTTTTTTCCTGCCTGTCGCTTTTTGTTTTTACACGTGTAAGCTTTTGCACGTATAAATTATTTGATTCTGATTTTTCTATAAAATAAGTTCCTTCCTTAAACGGAAGTATTACACAAAACTTTGCTTCGGGCTTCAGTAAATTTTTTACTCCTTTTATTAAATCATCAAAACTGAGCTTTTCATCTGTGTGGCGTGCAATGTTTCTTGCTTCGGTGCCGGCTTTATAAGTTCCTTCAAAAAAAGGAGGATTGCTTACAATTAAATCGTATTTATTTTCTGATGATTCAGAAAAATCCTGTAGCGAAGAATGAAAAACAGACACCCGGCCATACCATGGTGAATTGCCGGCATTTTCTTTTGCCTGTTCAAAAGCATCTTTATCAATGTCAATGGCGTCAATAACCGCATCTGATTTTTGAGCAAGCATTAATGCAATCAGCCCCGTCCCGGTTCCGATGTCAAGAATTCTTTTTGCTCCGTTTATTTTAACCCAGGCTCCAAGCAACACCCCATCGGTGCCGACTTTCATTGCACACTTGTCCTGGTTTATTGTAAATTGTTTGAAATGAAAAAAATCATCCTGCATAAAAATACCAATGGTAACGCAAGTATAGTAATTATAAACCTTACCCCGTATATTCTATATGTTCAGGTAAAGATCCGTCAATCCTTCGGGTAAATTCAAATAAAGAATTTTTTCATTACGATCAACCCTTTCAATGAATTCAGGAATCATCGGGATAAGAACTTCCTTATCACCATTTTTTATCTGACCGATAGTTTGCTGAGGCATATCAAGTACTTTTTCAAAAATTCCTATTTCGCCTTCTGTTTTATCAATCACTTTAAAGTTTATGATTTCATGAAAATAAAAATGGTTTTCGTCAAGTTTTGGAAGTTTTGATAAAGGCAAATAGGTATCACATTTCAAAAATCCTTCGGCCTTTGTCATATCGTCCACTCCTTCCAAATGGACCTTTGCTATGTTATCACGAATTGAAACTTCGCTGATAGTAAAAGAAGTCAACTGTTCATCCACATCCAGCAAAATTGATTTAATTTTCTTATAGCGCACGGGGTCGTCCACATCCAGAAAAATCATCACATCCCCTTTCACTCCGTGAGTGCGGATAATTTTTCCCAAATAAAAACAATCTTCTTTTTTCATCCTGCAAAAAAATTAAAAAGTGCCGTCACGTTCAGAACGCAACCGGCACTTGTAATTTATACTTCAAAGAAAAACTATGAAGCAGTTTCAGTGCTTTCTGAGCTTTCGGCAGCAGGAACTTCGCCTTCCGCAGTCGCAGTCGTTTCAACCGGAGCCGGAATAGCAGCAGCTTTGGCAGCAGCCTCTGCTTCCATAGCAGCAATTCTTTTAGCGGCCACCTTTTCGGCAATTTTTTGCTTCAGCTTTTCTTCCTCAGTAAGACGGATTTTTACATCATCTTTCTTTTTATTCATCACATCCTGAACCTTCTGCGAAATCTTGAGATTTTTTTGCTCCAGCCATGAAGTATATTTTTCATCGGCCTGTTCCTGTGTGAAAGCGCCTTTTTTTACACCTTTATTAAGATGCAACCGGTACATTACACCCCTGTATGATAGTATGGCGCGTGTTGTGTCTGTGGGCTGCGCGCCTTTGTTAAGCCAATCTAAGGCTTTGTCAACATTGAGTTCGATGCTTGCAGGATTGGTTTTCGGATTATAAGACCCGATTTGTTCAATGAATTTACCATCCCTCGGAGCACGACCGTCAGCCACCACAATGTGGTAATAAGGATTCGCTTTTTTGCCGAATCTCTGTAATCTGATTTTTACTGGCATTTTTTTAGTATTAAATTTAAATTGTATTCCCGAAGTCTCCAACTTTGGGGGCGCAAATATGAGGAAATTTTCTTTACCAGCAAAAAAAGTTTAAGGTTTTCGTCAATTAAATGAAACATGAAATTAAGGTTAGGTATTTTTGAAAAATAAAATGACGGCATTGGAGTTGCCTTATATCTAAAACCAGAAACTAATAATTATGAAAAAAAATATTTTATTAACAACAGCAATCAGCATTTTATTTTTATCGTGCTCTAAAGTGCCAATCACCAACCGGAAGCAGATGAACCTGCTTCCCGAAAGTCAGATGATTGCAATGAGTTTAACGCAATATCATGAATTTTTAACTAAAAATCCTCCCGAGCCCGCTTCTGATCCTGACCAGCAGCTGGTACAGAAAGTGGGGCAAAAAATATCCTCAGCAGTGATGCAGTTTGCGAAGCAGAATAAAATGACCGACCGTGTGGCCGGATATAAATGGGAATTCCATGCGGTGAATAATAAAGAAGCTAACGCCTGGTGCATGCCGGGAGGAAAAATTGTTGTTTATACCGGGCTGCTGCCGATAACTCAGGATGAAGCGAGTCTTGCTTTTGTGATGGGGCATGAAATTGGTCATGCTGTGGCACGTCATGGAAACGAGCGCATGAGCCAGCAGATGGTTGCCCAAACCGGTGGTATGGCTTTGGATGTTGCACTTCAGAATAAAAGTGCCGAGACACGTACCATGTTTGAGACTGCTTACGGACTTGGTGCAACCTATGGCGCCATGCTTCCATTTTCACGTTTGCACGAAAGTGAAGCCGATAAATTAGGAATGATCTTTATGGCAATGGCCGGTTATGATCCGCATGTGGCAGTTGGATTGTGGCAGCGCATGTCGAAAGCAACAGCAGGCTCTGGAAAGCCTCCCGAAATTTTAAGCACCCACCCCAGCGATCAAACCCGCATTAACGATATTAATGCTTATATGCCTTCGGCTATGAAATATTATAAGAAGAAATAAAGGAATCGCATTTGAGGTTCCCCTCTTTTGCTGTTTCTGCAATAATTTCTATTTTAGGGTATCCTTATTCATTTCATGCAGGCTGAAATCCTGCTGTTTTTATTGCAGACTCTCATATATTCCAGTTTAATTTACCTTAGAAATTGACAAGCGATTGGCAATTTCTACCAATAAATAGTCTGATTCAGGCTAAGGAACATCTGAGAAATGCTGACAACTGAATAGTTATTGGCACCAACCGACTATCTGATGCAACTTACCGAATAGTTAAGTCTGCGTACCGAATAGTTAAGGCTGACAACCGAATAGTTAAAGCTGACAACCGAATAGCTAAGGCTGACAACCGAATAGCTATAGCTGACAACCGAATAGTGAAGGCTGACAACCGAATAGCTATAGCTGACAACCGTCCCGCTGAGGTCGCTAACCGTTCAGCTAAGGCCGCTAACCGGTTGCCGGCTTCAGATAATCAGTTAGTTACGTTATCCAGCAGGTTGAGCGCATTGTTTGGACAGTTGGCAGTAAAAAAATCAGAAAATAGTCGTTTTTATTGTATCACCAGCTTACCGATGCCTTTTACTGCTTCCTTATTGGTTAATTTATAAAAGTAAATTCCTGCTGCAAGCTCGTTTCTTTCGATTACGGTTTCATTGGCGCTTACAGGAAAGGTACGGATCATTCTTCCTTCCATGCTGAAAATTGAAAGAGTTAAATCTTTAAAAGAAAAAGCATCATTAAGAGTTAAGGTTGTTGAAGAATGAAAAGGATTGGGGCTGAAAGAAATTGGAAGCTGGAAGTTGGAATTTGGAGCAATGCCAACTGAAGTGCATAGAGTGGTGAAGGTGCCTCCGCTGCCGACAAGGGTTGCTGGAGTTGTTACAATTGTTGGAAGAGAAGTAACAATTGTTGTTGGAGTTGTTACTTGAGTTGCGGTTGTGGAAACAATGGTTGCTGTGCTGCTCTCATTGCATCCGCTGTTTCCAAGTGAATCGGTTTTGATTAAATAAACATCAACATAACCAGAACCAAAACTCGCAGTATATCCAGCAATGATATATCCACCATCATTAGTTTGCTGCACACATCTAACATAATCATTTCCCCCGAGATATCCAAAACTTTTTGTCCATAAGGTATCCCCATTTCCGTTAGTCTTGATTAAATAGCCTTCAATATTACCTCCGAAACTTGTTGTCCTCCCAGCAATAATATATCCTCCATCATTAGTTTGCTGAACAGAATTAACATAATCGTCTCCGGACCCTCCATAACATTTTGTCCATAGAGTATCTCCGTTTACATCGGTTTTAATTAAATAAATATCAAAACTACCAGCACCAAAACTATTTGTATATCCGGTAACAATATATCCGCCATCATTAGTCTGACAGCCGGATAGTGCGATATCTGTGTTGGTTCCGCCTAAGGTTTTTGTCCAAAGTGTGTCTCCGTTTGCATCAGTCTTGATTAAATAAACATCTTCTGCACCGGCACCGAAGCTCGTAGTATATCCCACAATAAAATATCCACCATCCGTAGTTTGACAGACAGACCGTCCATATTCATTATTTGCCCCAGTTCCACTAAAGGTTTTTATCCAAAGGGTATCTCCGTTTGTATCAGTCTTGATTAGGTAAACATCGGGACTACCCGCTCCGGAACTTGCGGAATTCCCGGTTATAATATACCCTCCATCTATAGTTTGCTGAACGGAATTTCCTTCATCATTGTTAATTCCACCATAGGTTTTTGCCCAAAGAATATCTCCGTTTGCATCGGTCTTGATTAAATAAATATCTCCGTTGCCTGCACCGAAACTATATGACATTCCGGTAATAATATATCCTCCGTCTGAAGTTTGCTGAAGGCAATTTCCCATATCATTATCAACTCCTCCAAAAATCTTTGTCCAAAGCGTATCACCATTCACATCTGTCTTAATAAAGTAAATATCATAATTACCTCCACCAAAAGCTATTGTATTTCCCACGAAAATATATCCACCATCTGTAGTTTGTCGAACGAATGTACTAATATCACTAGTTGTTCTTCCATACGTTTTCTGAAATGTAATTTGCGCTTCAGCAATTTCAGAAATAAAAATTATCAGAATAACAGCGATAAAAAGAAACTTTGTTTTCATAGGTATCAAAAATATAATTTATTTTTGAAACACCTTGATAGTTTCAATTTTATAAAATAGAGTTTGCAGCTAAAACCTCTTTTCTTACTTTTGCTTCATTGGAACAACAACAAAAATAAAATACCTATGACTACCATCACCATTCATACAAATAAAGAATACGCTGATAAAATTTATAAAAAACTGAAGGCGGATAAAAACCTGCTGAAGGTTTCTGTTTCAAAGAAAAGAGTTAAGAAAAAAAAATCTTATTCGGATATTGACAGGCAAAGTTTAACTGAATTTGGTTTGCAATCCCTCTCATTTGCTTATTCAAATGATGAGCCTGACTATACTGATGTGCAAGTGAAAGAGCCAAAGAGAAAATACAAAAAAGATGCGGGAAGGCGACATAGTAAAAATTAAACTTCTTCAATCAGATGGCAATGTGAAAATGCGCCCTGCGCTTTTACTTAAACGACTTCCTCCATTTGGCGACTGGCTTTTGTGCGGAATAAGTTCGCAAGTGAAAAAGGAAGTAAAAAATTTTGATGTTCTTATTTCATTAAACCATCCCGATTTTAAAATCTCATCCTTAAAAGTTCCAAGCATAATCAGGTTGGGTTTTATTACTTCTGTTCCTAAATTTAAAATTGAAGGGTCAATTGGTAATATCAGCAAAACAACTTACAATAAAGTTATTTCAAACTTAATTGAGTTTTTGAAAAAATGATTTTATAAAATTAATTAAACACTTTAAGAAAGATTTTTTTTAAACACCTCCGACAGGAATTCCTACCTGACAGGAAAAAACATATTTTTGCCAACATTAATTTATTACTCAGATCTCCGAACTAATTACTCCAGACTAATATGAACCTCCACGAATACCAGGGAAAACGAATTTTAAAATCTTTCGGAGTTGCCATTCAGGAAGGAATCGTTGCCGAAACTCCCGAGCAGGCAGTTGATGCAGCAAAAAAATTAACAGAGCAAACCGGCACCGGATGGTGGGTGGTGAAATCTCAGATACATGCAGGCGGGCGCGGCAAAGGAAGAATTAAAGGCACCGATCAAAAAGGTGTTGAACTTGCCAAGTCGCTTGATGCTGTAAAAACAATTTCAAAAAATATTTTGGGCAATGTGCTCGTTACTATTCAGACAGGCGAACACGGAAAAAAAGTCAATAAGGTGTTGATCGCACAGGATGTTTATTATCCCGGAAAATCAGAGCCAAAGGAATATTACATGAGCGTTTTGCTCAACCGTTCAACAGGTCGTAACATCATCATGTATTCAACCGAGGGCGGAATGAATATTGAGGAAGTTGCAGAAAAGACTCCGCATCTTATTTTCAAAGAAGAGATTGATCCCAAAGTTGGTTTGCAGCAATTTCAGTCGCGAAAGATTGCATTCAATCTTGGTTTGAGCGGTGATGCTTTTAAAGGAATGACAAAATTTGTTGCTGCATTATATAAAGCTTATGATAACATTGATGCTTCGATGTTTGAAATAAATCCGCTGCTCAAAACTTCTGATGACAAAATAATTGCCGTTGATTCAAAAGTTGGTTTGGATGAAAATGCGCTGTACCGTCATCCTGATCTCGCTGCTTTGCGCGATCTAGAGGAAGAAGATCCCACAGAAGTGGAAGCAGGCGAACACAATTTGAATTATGTAAAGCTTGATGGAAATGTGGGCTGCATGGTAAACGGTGCCGGACTTGCAATGGCGACCATGGACATTATCAAATTAGCCGGAGGAGAGCCTGCAAATTTTCTTGATGTTGGAGGAACTGCAAATGCCGCGCGTGTTGAACAAGCCTTCCGAATCATTTTAAAGGATCCCAACGTAAAAGCAATCTTAGTAAATATCTTTGGAGGCATCGTTCGTTGCGATCGTGTGGCACAGGGAATTGTGGATGCTTATAAAAACATCGGAGCAATTCCTGTCCCCATCATCGTTCGCTTACAGGGAACCAATGCCGAAGAAGGAAAAAAAATAATTGATGAATCAGGATTAAAAGTGTTTTCAGCAATTCAATTAAAAGAAGCCGCTGATCTGGTAACTGAAGTTTTGAAGAAGAAATAAATAAAGGAGTATCAAGTATTAAGTATAAAGTAACCAAGACAAAAAAATGGTAATTCGTATATTCGTTTTCAATTCGTAATTCGATGGAATCAGTTAAAGAAAAAAAATCAACTCAAAAAGTATTAGGCAAAGAAGAAAACTTTCTTGGTATCGAAGAACCTGAATTGTGTTCTTATGAAAAGGCACGATTCGTAATCCAGTCGGCACCTTATGAACATACATCTTCTTATTTGGAAGGATCATCAAAAGGTCCTGCTGCAATTTTAGAAGCATCTCATTTTGTTGAGTTCTATGATGAGGAACTCGAAATAGAAACGTATAAAGAATGCGGGATAGCTACTTTAGCTCCAATTGATTTCGGAAATAAAGTGGATGCAGAAGCTATTGATCTTATTGAAAAATCAACAGAACAATTAATCAGTGATGAAAAGTTTGTTGTTTCGCTTGGCGCGGAACATACCGTCACATTAGGTTTTGTAAAAGCGTTTGCAAAACGTTATGATAATTTAACTGTATTGCAAATTGATGCGCATTCCGATTTGCGCGAATCATATCACGGCAACCCTTATTCACATGCTTCCGTAATGGCGCGTGTTCATGATCTCGGAATTAATCTTTGCCAGGTTGGAATTCGCGCTCAGTGTAAGCAGGAAGCTGATCTGATAAAAGCATCTCCTAATATTTTTACTTTTTATGCACATCAAATTCGCAAAAATCACGAATGGATGAGCGAAGCAATTTCAGCTCTGACTGAAAATATTTACATAACCATTGATGCTGATGGTTTTGATCCTTCCATAGTTCCAGCTGTCGGAACTGCCGAGCCGGGAGGTTTGTATTGGAGAGAAACTATGGAATTTCTAAAGCAAGTGATCTACGAAAAAAATGTAGTGGGTTTTGATATTGTTGAAATCGCCCCTCGAAAAGGAGATATACTTTCTGAATATAATATGGCGAAATTGGTGTACCGCCTGATAGGTTTTATATCTTCAAAAGAATCTTAATAAAAGTTGCCACTGATTCACTGATTAAAAAATTTTAAAAAATCAATCTGTGAATCTGTGGCGAAATTGAATTATGAAAAAAATTCTTGTAGCTAACCGCGGAGAGATTGCATTGCGTGTGATGCGTTCAGCGCGTGAAATGGGAATTAAAACCGTTGCAGTTTTTTCAGAAGCCGACAGGAACTCACCACATGTCCGTTATGCTGATGAAGCAATTTTAATTGGCTCACCAGCGGCTTCTCAATCGTATCTTTCTTTTGAAAAAATAATTAATGCTGGAAAAACAACCGGTTCAGATGCGATTCATCCCGGCTACGGATTTCTTTCTGAAAATGCCGCTTTCGCAAGAGAAGTAAAAAAAGCAGGATTAATTTTTATCGGTCCTACTCCCGAAGCAATGGAAATAATGGGAAGTAAGTTGGGAGCAAAAGCTGCTGTGAAAAAATATGGCATCCCAATGGTTCCGGGAACAGATCATGCCATTTCTGATATTCCTGCCGCAAAAAAAATTGCTGAAAAAGTTGGGTTCCCAATTTTAATAAAAGCATCAGCGGGCGGAGGCGGAAAAGGAATGCGCATTGTGGAAAATTCCAATCAATTTGAAGAGATGATGAAAATGGCAGCGAGCGAAGCAACTTCTGCTTTCGGTGATGGTTCTGTTTTCATTGAGAAGTATGTAGCCTCACCACGTCATATTGAAATACAAGTGCTGGGTGATACGCATGGAAACATTGTTCACCTGTTTGAACGTGAATGCTCCGTTCAGCGAAGACATCAGAAAGTAATTGAAGAAGCTCCGTCATCTGTTCTCACTCCTGAAATCAGGAAAGAAATGGGCAGATGCGCAGTGTTAGTTGCAAAGGCTTGTAATTATGTTGGTGCCGGAACAGTAGAATTTTTATTGGATGAAAACAAAAATTTTTATTTCCTTGAAATGAACACTCGTTTGCAGGTAGAGCATCCGGTAACGGAGCAAATAACGGGATTGGACTTGGTAAAAGAACAAATTAAAATTGCGAGAGGAGAAAAATTAAGTTTCAAACAAGAAGATTTAAAAATAAACGGTCATGCAATAGAGATTCGTGTGTATGCAGAAGACCCTGAAAATAATTTTTTACCTGACATTGGTAAACTCGCCACTTATAAAATTCCGCAAGGATTAGGAGTAAGAGTAGATGATGGTTATGAAGAAGGAATGGACATTCCTATATATTATGATCCGATGATTTCAAAATTAATTACGTTCGGAAAAGACCGTCAGGAAGCTATTACACGTATGCTGCGAGCCATTGATGATTACAAAATAACAGGACCAAAAACCACTTTGTCTTTTTGTAAATTCACATTGCAGCATGAAGCATTTGTTTCAGGAAATTTTGATACACACTTTGTGAAAAAATATTTTTCTCCTGATAAACTGCGTTCTCAAACTGAAGACGAAGAAAAAATAGCAGCGCTTGTTTCAACTGTTTTATTAAATTTGAATAAAAAGGAAATCAGTTTGAACAATATTCATCAGAACAATCGTTCTAAATGGAAAAGTAACCGTTGGGAATAATTTTTCGTTTGAAGTGAGTTCACTTTCTATTCATTAAATAATTTTCCTCTGGCGTTTAAATTGAATAGGTCATTTGCAATGAAATCAAAAACCAAAATAATTTTATCTTTCATCTTTTTAATGATTTGCAATTTTTCTTATGCTCAGATTCGTGATTCTTTGCCAAAAAAATCCACTGCAATTTATAATGGCGATTCGATCAGGCTTTACAATCTTCCGGATGTGTATGTATATGGTGCGCTTGATCCGACCACAGTTGATAATATGCAGAAATATTACAAGTTGAGGCGTGATATCATCAGGGCATACCCGTATGCTAAGCTTTCATCAGCTATGCTTAAAACTATTAACGACAGCTTATCAAATATTACTTCAAAGCGCGCGCGGAAAAAATATATCAAATCAACCGAAGCGGAAATGAAAATTAAGTTTGAAGACGAGTTAAAAAAACTTACTATTAACCAGGGAAAAATTTTGATAAAACTTATTGACCGGGAAACAGGAAGTACTTCATATGAACTGGTAAAATCATACCGCGGTGTGTTCGAAGCATTTCTCTGGCAAACTACCGCACGTTTTTTCGGCTCCAGCCTTAAGGAAATTTATGATCCTGAAGGGCAAGATAAAGTAATAGAGTCAATTGTTCAAGCGATTGAAAGAGGAGAAATTTCCGTTGCTAAAAAATAAAGACGCGAACTTTCCCAAAATACCGTAAAAAAAGAAAAATTTAAAATATTTCATTAATTTGTAAATCTCTTTGTTAAATAGAAAATATTTTTTTCCTTTGCCAATCGCTAAGTTATATTATATTTGCTGCCAATTATAATTAATCATAAACCACACCTATGAACAAGATTAAGTACCTATTTGTCTGCTTTCTTTCATTTTCAATGTTAGCAAGCTCTATTCAACCAGCATTTTCACAGGAAAAAGAAGCAAAATCCAAGAAAAGCAAAACCCAAAAGGCGGATGAGCTTTTTAACAGGGTTCAATACAGTTCTGCTATGGAACAGTATAAGAAAAAATATGTTAAACTGAGCAGTAATGCCGATAAAGGCATTGCAGCTTACAAGATCGGTGAATGTTACCGCATGATGAGCGACCCCAAAAATGCTGCCGATTGGTATGATAAGGCCGGAAAAGCAGGTAACAAGGATCCTGAGTTATTGCTGCATTGGGCTGATGCTTTAAAAATGACAGGTAAATATGCAGAAGCTATTGCCAAATACAATGAATACAAAACAGCAAAGCCCGATGATCCACGAGGTGACCAGGGAGTAACTTCCAGCCAGATGGCACAGGAATGGAAAGACAAGCCCACTCGTTTTACTGTTGAAAATGTAGGTGCTCTTAACACAAAGTATTTTGATTTTGCAACCTCAAAATACCCGAATGATACAAACAAACTATTTTTAACTTCTTCACGCGAAGAATCAGGCGGAACAAACAATGATGCCTGGTATGGTCAAAAATTTTATGATCTTTTCACTGCTTCAAGAGATAATAATGGAAAATGGAGCATTCCTGTTCCTGTTCCGGCACCTGTAAACTCTGACGCAAGTGATGGGGCTGCAACTCTTGACAGCAAAGGAACTACCATGTACTTTACCCGATGCCAGTCAGTGGACAAAAAGAATGGTTTCTGCAAAATTTTTAAATCCACTTTAGGAGGAAGCACTTGGGGGGCTCCGGAAGCGCTGCCATTTAACTCTGATGAATACAACACGGGGCAGCCCAGCATTTCTGCTGATGGATCTACACTTTATTTTTCATCCGACATGTCAAGTGGCCAGGGCGGAAAAGATATTTACATGAGTAAATGGGATGCTGCAACAAATGCATGGGGGTCACCTGTAAATTTGGGTACAAGCATTAATACATCTGGCGATGAAATGTTTCCATATATTAATGATAACGGAAAACTTTATTTTTCTTCAAATGGATTACCCGGCATGGGAGGTTGGGATATTTTTTCTACTACCAGTGATGGTGGAGCGTGGGGAAATGTTACGAATTTAAAATCCCCGATCAATTCACCGGGAGATGATTTTGGAGTTATGTTTAATTCACCAACTACAGGATTCTTTTCTTCCAACCGCGAAGGCGGATTAGGCAGTGACGATATTTATTCATTTATTATGCCTCCTCCAAATTTCTCCGTTGGTGGTCGTGTGTATGATACCGATACAAAAGAAAACATTTCGGGAGCCACTGTAGAATTGTTCGGAAGCGATGGAACTTCACTGAGTGTTAAAACAGAAGCAAACGGTACATATAAATACATGTTGAAACCGGGGGTGAAGTATAAAGTTTCTGCTTCTTACACAGGATACCTCACCAAGTTTGCTGAAGTTTCTACTGTCGGAATTGATGAGTCAAAAGATTTTGAAGCTAACTTTGATTTCCCACTTAAAAGCACTGCAAAACCAATTACACTTCCTGAAATTTACTATGACCTTGACAAAGCAACATTGCGTGCTGAATCTAAAAAAGCATTGGACGGTTTAATTTTAACTCTTAACGAAAATCCAACTATCACTGTAAAGATTATAGCTAACACTGACTTCCGTGCAAGTGATGATTATAACTTATCGTTGTCTGACAGACGTGCAAAATCAGTTTCTGATTACCTTGCAACTCATGGAGTTGATAAGGAAAGATTAAGTTCTGAAGGTCGCGGTGAAAAATCCCCCAAAGAAGTTGAAAATGATGAGGAATATAAACCATTCAAAACCGGTGATAAACTTACTGAGGAATTCATCAATGGCCTGAAGGCAAAAGCTGATAAAGAGAAAGCACATCAGTACAACCGTAGAACGGAGTTTGAAGTGTTGAGAACTGATTATGTTCCGAAACAATAACAGGTATTAAAGTAAATCAAAACTCCTTCCCGATGAATCGGGAGGGAGTTTTTGTTTTCTGCTTATAGAATTTAAAATTGAGCAATAGGTTTGAAGATTATGAAATCAAAATACGCAGCAAGAGGTGTTTCTTCACAAAAAGAAGACGTTCATGCTGCCATAAAAAAAATTGACAAGGGAATTTTCCCTAAAGCATTTTGCAAAATAGTTCCCGATTTTTTAGGAGGTGATCCTCTCTACTGCAACATCATGCATGCAGATGGTGCAGGAACAAAATCATCTTTGGCTTACGCATACTGGAAAGAAACCGGAGATATTTCGGTGTGGAAAGGAATTGCGCAAGACGCATTGGTAATGAATCTTGATGACCTGCTTTGCGTGGGAGCCATTGATACTATTTTACTTTCATCAACAATAGGAAGAAATAAAAATTTAATTCCGGGTGAAGTCATTGCTGCAATAATAAACGGAACTGAAGAATTGGTTGCTCAATTAAAAAAATATGGAATCAATATTCACACAACAGGAGGCGAAACTGCTGATGTGGGAGATTTGGTAAGAACAATTATTGTTGATTCAACTGTTACCTGTAGAATGAAACGTTTTGATGTAATTGATAACAGTAATATTCAGGCTGGCGATATGATTGTCGGACTTGCTTCGTATGGAAAAGCAAAATATGAGACGGAATACAACAGCGGAATCGGTAGTAACGGATTAACTTCAGCAAGACACGATATATTTTCAAAACAACTTGCAAAAAAATATCCGGAGACTTTCGATCCATCTATTCCGAAAGAATTAGTTTATTCAGGCTCTAAGAAGCTGGATGAAAAGATGGAAGTTGGAAGTTGGAAATTGGAGGTTGGAAAAATGGTTCTTTCACCTACAAGAACGTATGCACCAATTATAAAAAAGATTTTTGAAAAGCATCGCAAGCACATTCATGGTATGGTTCATTGCAGTGGTGGCGGTCAAACAAAAATTTTACATTTCGTTGATAAACTTCATATAATAAAAGACAATCTCTTTCCTCTCCCCTCTTTATTTAATTTAATTCAACAAGAATCAAAAACAGATTGGAAAGAAATGTACCGTGTGTTTAATATGGGACACCGGATGGAAATTTATATTTCACCGGAACATGCTGATGAAATAATTAAAATTTCAAAATCATTTAATGTGGATGCTCAGGTAATCGGCAGAGTAGAAAAATCA
>JBDSOU010000052.1:0-7789 GCA_039914625.1 Bacteroidia bacterium
AGTTCTGCTATTGTAAGCATGGTGCAGGAATTGAATCCGGGGAAAAAATACAAATCATTTTCTGTGTATTACGAAGGAAAAAATGATGTAGATGAACGGCCTTTCATTTATGAAGTGATTAAAAAATATCCCGGTATTGATCCGAATTACTTTTCCCCGACTGATAAAGATGTGGAAGAAAGTTTTCATCATGCATTATTTCATGCTGATGTTCCGTGTACCGGTTCATCATTTATTTCACAATACTTTTTAATGAAGCTGATTGGTCAGCATAAAATAAAAGTGGTGCTTGACGGGCAGGGAAGCGATGAATATCTCGGAGGCTACATGCACACATTTTATCGTATTATTGCTGACCTTTTGAAAGCCGGAAATATATCCGCTGCGGCTCATCTGACATCACAAATAAATAAAAAACTGCATTCATCTTTTTCAAAAACTGTTGGACACTTTGGTAAAAGCCTTCTTGCAGCTTTCAATAATGAACAGTCTTTATATTCTTTGGAATACAAAAATTATTATCCATTCCTGTCAGATATTTCATCAAAACAAATTCCTTTTAACCTGAAAAAACAAAATGGAAATGCAACAGATAATTTTTTATATCAATTAATGTTTAACACCAGCCTGCCATCTCTGCTGCATTACGAAGACCGTAACAGCATGGCTTTTTCCATTGAATCGCGAGTTCCGTTTTTAGATCATCGTTTGGTTGAATTTGGATTTCAGTTAAAAACAAATGACAAGGTGAATAGTACGGAAACAAAATATATCTTACGAAAATCGTTGCATGGAATATTGCCGGAAGCAATTGAAAACCGGAAAGACAAAAAAGGATTTGTAACACCGGGGGAAAATAAATGGCTCCGCGGTCCTTTAAAGTTTCTTATTGAAACTGATTTCAGCAAACTTGATTTTCTTAAAAAAAATAAAGTGAATCAATTGCTATCTGATTATAAAAACGGGGATAACAGCAAAGCAGTACTCGTCTGGAGAATTGCCGTTTTAAATTATTGGATAAAAAATATGAATTGAACTAAAATGGTTTTAAAAAAAATAAAAACCGTGGTTTGCATATTAAGTTGTTTTTTCTTCTGTACATCCTTTCATGTACAGGATAAAGACATAGATTATTTCACTCCTTCCAAAAAATTTGACTGGCTTAAAGATTTCAAAGAGATCTCTGAATGTTTTTCAATTGACTACCTTGAAAAAACAAAAGGAAGAACATTTGATTCATCAGGAATATATATGGCAGATGGCAAATATCACCCGGTAAATATATTTCATTATGGAATATCATGTTTTGATGTATATCGTAAAACAAGTAATGAAGCATACAAACAAAAATGCCTGAACCAGTTTAAATATTTTACCGATACTTCAAAATGTGTTTTAAAAGAAGATGGCTCCATTGCATTTCCTTATAAAGTAGGCTGGCGCGATTTAAAACCTCCCTGGTTTTCAGGCCTGGCACAGGCTGAAGGCATCATATATCTTATCCGGTATTACTATTTGACAAAAGATGAAAAAGCTTTGGAATATATTCAGCGTGTTAAAAAATTTATGCTCACTACAGTAGATTGCGGTGGCACATTAAATAATCTTTCCGACAGCACTGTTTGGATTGAAGAGTATGCTACCTCAAAATCCAAAGCTCAGGTGATAAATGGATTTGTAACAGCCATTATTGGGTTAAGAGAATATTGTTATTTGTTTCCGGGTGACACCGAAACAAAAAAAATACTTGATAAGTGTTTGTTTTCACACAAAACGCTTTTTTATAAGTATGATCTCGGCAATGGAATTTATTATGACCTCGGAGAAAAGCAAGTTGTGGGTGCATGGTACAGCAAATGGCAGGTTATCCAGATGAAACAAATGTTTGAATTATTTGGCGATACATTTTATAAAAATATTGAAATGCTATGGTCAACGTATGCCTATAACAAGCCTGTTCCGACAATGATCGGGTGCTTGCTTACTGATACAAATTTTTCATCTCCTGCAGTTTTAAGCAAAAAAGGATGGATTGAAGCGGGTTACAACTCCAGGCAACTTTTAAAAAGCGACAGTGTTTTAAACTTATGCGTGGAAAGAAAAATGAACAGCAGCGGAATTAAAAATCTTTTCGATGGCAATGAACAAACTTCTTTTGCTTTTAAAAATAACGATTCAATTGAACAGCCGCCTTACTTAGAATTTGAATTAAAATCTGCTGTTAAAACGAATGCATTATCCATTAAGCCTGCAAAGGATTCACTTGATTATTCAGGGTATAAATTCTATGCAAAAGAAAAAGAAACGGATGTTTGGAAAGAAATTAAAATAAAATCTATTGACATTACTGACAAAAAATATATTTTCACATTTAAAGAAATTAATTGCGCACATTTCAGAATTGATTTTAATTTAATGCCTGTAAAAAATCCTGTTGTTTTTTCAGAAATAAATCTTTTAACTGCTTCAGCGAGATACATTACGAATCTCACGCATTACATAACCAATGATTATGCCCTGTCAGAAGCAGAGACAAAGTTCAAAACCGAGAAAAAAAATGTGGATAATTTTGTGATTTTCTATAAAACAGGAAATACACCACAGGAAGTGAATGGCGCCAAATGGATTGTTTATAATGGAATCCGGTCAACTCAATTTACCATAAAGTCTAAAAATAAATATTGCCGTTTTCTGTTGATTTTTAAAAACAACTCATCTGAATCAGCAATGAGTGAAATTAAGCCGGTTTAGCCGCAGATTTATTTTTAAGTTATTTTAAAGGCAAATTCTTTTCAAAAATATCAATCCTGTCATCACAATACATTTTTGCATCAAGAATAGAATGGATAATAAACAAATGCAAAATTTCAACAAAGCCATACGAATTACTTGGAACATAAAAATTAAAGAGCCCTTCTTTGAGCAACGGATTGTTTTCTTCAAATCCGGAAAAAGTAATGACGGTACATTTTTTTTCTTTTGCACTCTTAGCAGCATTCAGAATATTTATTGATTTACCTGAACTGCTGATACAATAAACCACATCACCTTCTTCACCGAACATTTCAATTGGCTTTGAAAAAACCTCTGCATAGCTGTAATCATTGCTGATGCAGGTGAGCAAGGACGGGTCATTGAAAGCGGTTGATTTTATATTTCCGTTTTTCCAGTAATCAACAACCTGGTGACTGCAAATTCCTGCGCTGCCTCCATTGCCAACCATCATCACTTTTTTATTTTTCTGCTGAACGGTTTTCAAAAGTTCAACAACTGCTTCAACTGCTTTTGAATAATCAATTTTATTATTGCTTTGATCAGAAACAACAATTTTCCCTAAAGAATTGTTAAATGTCGAAAAATATTTTTCAGTAAAATTATTAATTGATACATCCATAGTATTTGTTTTTTTTAACCACAGAGGACATTAAGAAATTCACAAAAATTACTAAGTGTGCACTCTGTGTTCTTTGTGGTTTTTATTTTGAGTTCTTTGTGGTTTAATTTTATTATTTCAGGAAGTAAGAAATGTATTTTTTCAATTTGTCTTTATACACAGGATGTTCATTTCCTATAATTTCGACCGCCATCGCACCAACGCAATTTCCAATGAAAGGAATCAGCTTTGCAGGAGTATTTTGGAATGCAAGCAAAGTAGTAACCGAAAGAACAGCATCACCGGCACCCACTGAATCTTTAACAAGTGTAGCAAAAGCTGGAGCGCGATAGAAATTTCCATTTTCAAAATACACACTTCCCGACTGACCTAACGTTATCTGAATTTTTTTACAGTGTGTAATTTCATTCAGCTTTTTAATAAGGTCTTCCAGCGAACCATAATTATCACCGAAAGGCAAACGCAATTCTTTTTCATCAATGGAAATGTAATCTGCTTTATTGTATTTTGTTACATAATTAAATCCGTAGTTATTGCTGTTGGTTTGTGCATTTAAAGAAATAAATTTACCGGATTGTTCCAGGAATTTAATAATTTCCGGTGTTAATAATCCATGACCGAAATCTGCCACAAGAACTAAATCGTAATGGGAAATATTCTTTTTTAAATATAAAATAATTTCTTCTTCAAGCTCTGAAGAAATTCTTTTATCATTCATAAAAGTGACTTCAAATAATTTATTGTCAAGATACGTATCAAGATATCTTCTTTTAGTAGGAGTAGGTCCGTCAGTCCGAAAAAAGAACTTGCTTTTTATTTTTTTATCAAGTTTCGATTCGATCAAATCCTGTTGTGAATTTTCTTTTCCGAGACAGGTTATTAATTCCACAGTATCACAATATTGACTAATGTGATTGGCGATTGCTAAAGCACCTCCGGCATACGAATCGCCATACTTATAAATTGTAGAAATAGTAGGTGACTTGCTTGACTTTCCCAACGGTGTGCAATGATGGTATTCGTCAACAATGGTATCTCCTAAAATAAGTGTTTTCAGGTTTTGCGCACGATCAATTTCCCTGACCACTTCGTCACCCGGAAATTCTTTTTTAAGATTGCTGATGTATGATTGCACTGATTCATCCAACTTGCTCATGTGGGCGCTTATGAGCTTGGAAGAAGAAAACTGGATGTCTTCAGTAATGTACATTTCACCTCCCACAGCTTTTACAGCATCCTCTTCCAGTACAATATTATTGGTGATATCATCTTCCCGTCTTTTATAATCAGGACCTTTAACATAATAATCCGGTTTGAGAAGATTAATCGTTTCAATGGCAGTTGGCCATTCATTCAACGCAACATAATCCACTGCTTCCAATGCTGCAATGGTTTCCAATCTTAAATTTTCAGGAAATGCAGGACGACCGGGACCTTTATTTACAAAACGATCCGGAGTGAGTGTAACAATTAATACGTCAGCAATTTTTTTTGCAGATTCAAAATGCTTGATATGTCCTATGTGCAGCAGGTCAAAGCAGCCGTGACAATTCGCTATTTTTTTTCCCTGCTTTTTGAGAGACGAAACAATTTCAGAAAGTTCCTTTAAGGATTTTATTTTAGATATTAACATAAATAAGATTAACCATAAAGGGCGTAAAGGTATTCACAAAGGTTACAAAGTACCATTGATCACTCGTTTTATTCCTTCCTTTAGATGAACAACATTAAAATTAATCAATAGACCTAATTTATAGTTTCCAAGTTTCATATAAGTTAATGTTTGTGCAAGGTGAATGTCGTTCAAAGCTTCGACACACTTGATTTCGATTACCAATTTATTTTCTGCAAGTAAATCTAACCGATAGCCACATTCTAATTTCACTTCCTCAAAAATAAGAGGAACCGATTTTTCTTTTTCAATATGAATGTTTGCTTTGTTGCATTTATAAAACATGCATTCTTTGTAAGCGCTTTCAAGCAATCCTGGACCAAGCACTTTATGCACTTCAATAGCAATACCGATAATTTTATAAGATAGCTCGTTTTCGGTCATGTTATTTTTTAACCACAAAGTACACTAAGAAATTCACAAAGGATACAAAGAATATTTCTGTGTTCTTTGTGTTTTCTACTTTGCGTTCTTTGTGGTTATCTTTATTTGCCTAAATATTTAAACCACCCTTCCGTTGCTTTCTTAATTGATTCAGCTTCCCACACAGGCGCTTCCCGCCAGTAGTCAATATTCTGAAGCATCTCTACTACCCCATCTTCAAAAGAAATTTTGGGTCTCCAGCCAAGCTTTGTTTTAATTTTCGAAATATCAGCGAAAGTACAATCAGGTTCTCCGGGACGCTTTGGAATATGAACTTTATCGCCTCCAAGCAATTCAACCAGCCTGTTTACACTATAAGTATTTCCGCTTCCCACATTAAAAATTTCTCCGGAAATATCGTTTCGCTCCGAAGCCGTAAAACAGGCATCCGCCACATCCGTCACAAAAGTAAAATCCCTTGTTTGAGTTCCGTCTCCCACAAGGGTAAATGGCTTTCCATTTATTTTCTGGGCAAGAAAAACACCGAACACGGCACCATAAGTTCCCGAAGTACGTGAGCGGGGTCCATACACATTAAAAAAGCGCATGGAAGTAATATTCATCTTGTAAACCTGCGCCCAATGCATGCAAATTTCCTCCCCTAAATATTTTGTCAATGCATAAGGATATTGCGGACGAATAGCCGCGGATTCAGGTGTCGGATAATTGTCCGGAATACCGTAACAAGATGAAGATGCAGCATAAATTATTCTTTTTATACCATGCTTACGGCAAGCTTCCATAACACTCATGGTGCCGTTTACATTGCTGTTATAATAATCAAGCGGCTTTTCAATAGAAGGGACAATATCGGCTAACGCAGCAATGTGAAAAACTTTATCAACGTTTTCAAAATAAGGTGTGATTTTTTCAGAATCATTAATATCTGCTTCCACAATGGTCAGATGCTTGTCATCTTCAACGTGAAAAAGATTTTTTCTTCTCCCTGTGGACATATTGTCAATTACAATCACTTCATATCCTTCTGCAAGCAGGCGATCTGTTAAGTGGCTTCCGATAAAGCCGCAGCCTCCGGTGATAATAGCTTTTTTCATAAATTAATTCGCGTCTATGAATTGTCTGTAAGTAATAATCATAGTCTGGTGTATCTTTTGTAATGCAAGCAGATCTTTGTCACCTGTGATCAGAAAATCAGCATGACCATCTATTGAAAGTGCAAGTAAAAAATTATCTGTATGATCCCGGCAGATTTCAATTTTGGTTTTAACCTGAACAAATTCCGTATAAATTTTAAATACCTTTGCAATGCTGGTTACGGTTTCCCGTGGAAAATTTTTCTCGAACTTTCTTTTTCCTGCAACTAAAAGAAATTCATCAAAAAGCTCTTCACTAAATAATATTCTTAAATTATTATTAAATAAAAAATTATCTAGTGCCGATTGATTTTTGGTGATAAGAAAGCTAATCCATACGTTTGTATCAATTACAACCCGGATTATATTATCGTTCATAACGTTTTTTTCTTACCAATTCCACTTCTTTGGTAATCTCTTTCATTGAAGGAGCCGTTTTTGCTTTTGAACGCAGCTTTTTCAGGAGTTTACGCAATTTCTCATTGTTGTCCTTGTGAATTTCTATAAGATTAAGTTTTTCCAACTGCCTTATTATGGCAGATGCTTCTTTGTTTTTTATGTCTATTCTGATGGATTCCATGTTAATTTTTTATAATCAAGCAAATTTACATCTTTTCATTTATCCGAATTCAAATAAATACTTACTCTCCGGTGCTAATTTCATTTTTATTTTACTGTTCATTATTAAAAAAATTCAGCCTTCAAATGTATAACTTTGACCCGGTTTAATTTATAAAAAATCTGTATGTCTTTAGTTAAAGAAATCGGAAGTATCTTAAAGTCTTCCCCGTTTTTATATCGTTTGGGATTAAAATTTTACAACATCTTCTTTTCGTGTTTCATTTTCTTTTTTAACGGTTATCTTAAATTAATTGAAGCTATTTTACACAAAAATTATTTTATTCAAAACATTCCGGATTTTGCTAAAACAAGTTACCCTGATTTTAAGAAAGATCAACAGATTTACAATAAAAAGCAACAGGTTTATAAAAGAGATGGTAACAGAATCATAAATAGCAAATATTTGCTTGATATGGTTAAAAATTTACCTGAAGGAGAATACGCGGAACTTGGGACATATAAAGGAACTTTTTCAAAATTTATTTTTAAATATAAAAATCCCGCTTCCACACTTTATTGCTTTGATACGTTTGAAGGGTTTGCTAAAAAGGATGTGGAGGTAGAAAAAGATAAAATAAACCTTTC
>JBDSOU010000114.1:0-5165 GCA_039914625.1 Bacteroidia bacterium
AGCCTGCTGGTGTTGTTCATAAACTTTTCGTCCTGAAATATCCGTGATGGTAACAGTACTGTTTTTGTTGACTGAAGACTGCAGGTTGCAGACTATGAATTCCGAAGCCGGGTTAGGATACACATCAAAGTTGAGTGCCGAAGCCTCCAGCTCATTGATCCCCGTAAGGGTATCGGGTGAATATTTCCAGAGGTCCCTGTAAAAAGTGCCGGGCGACCCGCCAAGGCCAATATAACCTGTATCATTAATAGCAAACCAGGCGGCCTCTAAACGCCCCGGTCCGCCAAAATCTGCTTTCTGATACCAATTGTCATTAAAAGGATTGTAACGCCAGAAATCTACTGCATACACCTGGTTTATGGTTTTGCCGATTCCCACATAGCCCTGGTTATACACTGTAAACGCAGCAGCGCCATAACGGGCATCGCCATAAAACGAATTTTTAGCAGTCCATAATCCACCACCTGCAACAGCAGGATCATATTCCCAAATATCGAGCAGGCTTGAACTCAGCGCATTATTATAGCCCAGAGCAAAATAGGCTTTGCCAGCTACCGCAAACGTAACCAGCTCATGTCGCCCATAAGAGGGTAACGGATTTTTTGAAATCCATTGATTTCCCACAGCATCATATTGCCATAAATCGTTAGCATCAACATTAGAAGAATTTACGCCCATGCCCACATATCCGTAAGCTCCCACAAAAACTCCGCAGGCTAAAGTGCGCAAGCCTCCGGTAAAAGTGGCTTTTGGAGTCCATGCATTAGTTGCCGGGTCATATTGATACCAATCCTGGTAAAAGGTTCCTATAGTGTTTTGACCCAATCCTGCATATCCTTTTCCATTAACAGGGTCAGCATAACAGGCAGCGCCCGAACGGGCCTGGCCTTGGAAAGTCGCCTTTTGTGTCCACGAATTGGTGAGCGAATTGTATCCCCAAAAGTCTTTTACAGAAATGTTCTGCGTGTCGGTGCCCCAGCCTACATATCCCCAGCTGCCTATGGAAAATGATATAGGCAGGTTTCTTTTAAATCCCGGAAAATTGGCTTTTTGTGTCCAGTAATCGGCTTTGACTGAAAGCGACAGCGAAAGTGAAAGTGCGAACAGAGCGAGTAGTTTTTTCATCATGAGATATTTTTTTTACAAAAATATAAAAAGAGATGGAAGTTTAGGGTTTCGGATTAGAAGTTTAAAGTTTAAAGTTTAAAGTTTACTCCACCACCAGCTTTTTATTCTCCCACCTCACTCCATCACCCACCCTCACCACATAAATGCCCTTTGCAAGAAATGAAACATTCAAATTAAATTATTTCATATATCAGCTGCCGTTAGAGTTTGTTCGAAAACTTTTTCAATTCCGTATGCAGGTTAATTTATGATTATTTTTTTTGCAAATAATAAATTTGTTTTGCTTTTCAGTTCAACAATATAAACACCTTTAGCAAAGGATGACAAGTCAATTTTGTTATGATTGCCGTTTACTGCAAAGGATTTTAATTCCTGCCCGGGCAGGTTTTTTATAAGGAGCGTACAATTGATATTTAGCTCCGAATTCCAGGTAATTGTAAAAATTCCGGAAGAAGGATTCGGAGTTATGCTCAAGCCAGGCAATTCATTTATTTCATTCTGTCCGGTGATGCACGGTAAAATGGTAATGCAAACTTCTTTTAAATTGGATGCATTCCAATAGCAATAGCTATCAGTAAATTTAAAAAGAAAACAATACGTGGATGGGTTGGAACAATTGACAATATTATTCAAATGATTTAAAGAAGTTACCCAGTAAAACTGAATATTGTTGGCAGTGAAATCTGTGCTTGGCAGCGTTTTATTCAGCACCGCACATGGAGGATACGGGCAGCCTGAAACGGTATCAGTAAAATTGGTTCCGAATTCATCACCTGCCGCAGTAATAGTTATGCTTTGGAACGTAGTATCCATATTTATATCAAAATCATAACTTTGTAATGTAAAACGAACTGTGTCACCTGCACACACCGTATCATTATAAGTTGAATTTGGAAAAGGCGGATTCACTAATGGCGGATGATTACCCGAAATACTTCCGATCACCTGGCAGCCGCCAAAACCCATAAACCCTATATCACGAAATATTTCTCCGATTTTCTGCCCGCACCTGAACTCACTAACGCTGACGCAGGCTTCTGAAACATCAAAACCGCCATAGCGGATAAATTGTCCTGTTGAAGAATCAAGCTGAGCAATCATGCCCGGAAAGGGATAAGTGTAAGAATACGGAGAGTTAAATATGCTGGTATCGGGCGCAAATACTGCATTTCCAGCGGGAGCAGGGCAGGGGGAAATTGTGTCATAAAATCCGTTTAGCGGCACCGCCCAGCGATAGGTGAGCGAATCTTTTTCATTATCCCTGCCAAAGGGATTAAAGTACTGAACCGTTGAGGAACAGGCTGCTTTGCAGGGAACTTCGGCAAAATAGGGAGCGTTATCATAACACGGATTCGTATTTTGACCGTTGTAAGCATACATTACAGAGCGTACTGTATAGCCGTCAGAGTCAAGATTATATAACGGATAAGCTCTGCAGCAATCATTCCATGAAAAAGTCCAACCCCCGGCAGGGGGCACGCCATCCAATATGACAGGGAAAGAAGTGAATATCCATTCTTCGGCAAAAAAACCACTGGCGCTGGTTCCGGTGCTGTAGCAATCGTAAAGGCAGCCGGCAGGACTTAAATTAATTCGTTGAGTAAGTGTATGGTCAATATCTATTTTGCATAGGGTGGGATGTCCCCACACTTTTATTGCATTGATCGAATCCAATGCAATGCCACCGCAATCGCGGAAAATTTTTATCTGAAACTGAAACGCCCCGCTGCCTAAGCAATTCCAGGTTATTTCTCCTCCTAAAATATGTGATGCCTTGGCGGTGATACCCTTGCTTAAAAATAAAATAGTAAAAAGTAATATTTTTATTATGCCAGAATTTTTGCAAATGGTTTTCATGGTTTTTAATTTTTGTCTTCCCGAAAGTACACCTTATTATTATAACAACCAAATTCCATGTTAGAAATTCGCATCCCATTAAATCTATAGTGTACTCCACATCATTACAATGTGATCCACTCGACTTCAAACATGCTCCACAAAATATTTATCGTCTCCACGACACTTCACACATGCTCCACAAGATATTTATCGTCTCCACAACACTTCACACGTGCTCCACAAGATATTTATCATCTCCACGAGACTTCAAACATGCTCCACAAGATATTTATCATCTCCACAAACATTAATTTTAAAATTATTCTCATTAATCTTCAGGCAATTAAAAAATACTTGTAACGATTTTTAATTTAAGCAGTATTGTACAACTATTTAATCAAATTATTCAGATAATTAAAAATAAAAACAAAAAAATTTAAAACAAAAAAGCGTATGACTATTCTAGACAAGAACAAACAGACAATGGGAAATTCTGAAACAGAAACCTTCGACCAGTACAATAGTATATGGCAGTCATCTCCTATTTTCTCAGCATCTGTCCAACAGCATAAAAACAATATGCAAAATATTTCTTTCTGGGAAAACAAACAAATGCAGGCGCTGGAAATGCGCGGTTTGGTGCAGAGCAAAAATCTCATGCGTTTAATCATAACTGCAGCGGATGAACGCGTTAGAGCGGGTATTTTCGCACTTGCCGTACTCAATAATGATCCCCAACTTGCATCCAGTGTACAATTTCGGAAAAGTCTCTCCTCTATGTCCGACCCCACGTTTCTGGCAAGTTCCAATAAGGTAAAAGAAGTGGCCGATCAAAATGCACAGGCATTAATTCCGTTGGGAATCAGCACTCAGATTTTATCGGACATGGCTCTTGATTTGGGTGCCTTCGATAGCATCATCAAAAAACCTAAAGCATTGCGCGGACAAGTCAAAGTATTCACCAAAAATTTGAATGCTGCTGTAAAAACAATGTTCACTTTTTTAAGAACCACCATAAAGTACCAGGTAAAATCACTCTTTGCCGGAAGCGATTTCGAACAGGCTTTTATTGCTAACAGCAAAGTTTACAACTATAATCAGCACGAAACCATTCTTCGCGGATTTGCCACCGATACTAACGGCAAGCATGTACGTAACGTCCTTATCGAATTGGTAAACTATCCTTCACCGGGCGAAAGCACTTTCAGAAACACTAACAGCAACGGTAATTATGCTTATAAGCATATAGATATCACTTCAGCAACTCTCAGAATTCGTGCATTGGGATATACCCCCGCAGAATATGTGGTAGTTGTAAAAAAAGGCAAAGTCACCCATTTCGACATCTTGCTCATTCCCGAACCCGCTCCGGTGCCAGTTAACGCTTAAAAAAAATTCAAAGCATCTCCTTCTTTTCTAAAAACGCTTCTGATCAATCAGGAGCGTTTTTTTTGTTGCCCACCCCTGCATCTTTGCGTCTCTGCGTTTAAAAAGATACTGAACGCGGAGACGCAAAGACACAGAGAATGAAAATACCGAAGCCCTTGCAAAAGGAATGTATTTATTAAGAATAAAAACGGGAGATGAAATGGTGCAGAAGAAGTTTGTTAAAATGTAAGTTCATTAAGGAATATCTTTCAGCAATTCATTCAAATCTTTATCTTTTATACTTTCCTGCTCTGACTTTTCAAAAATAGAAAGCAAATAAACTTCTGTTTTCAAAACCTGAAGATATGTTATAACTCTTCCGCCTGCTGATTTCCCTTTGCCTTTAGAAGCAATTGCCAGGCGTATCTTGTAACAGTTATTCCCAAGAGCAGTTCCATGCACGGGCTGTTCTTTCAGGTTCATTACAAGGTTGATGTATTCTTTCTTTAACGAAGGATATTTTTTTACTAAACGCTTTAATTCCTTTTCAAACCGGGGAATGGTTTTTACTTTATAGCTCATTAAATAAATCTTCAGCGTTGCGTGGTTTTAATTTACCTGATTTAATTAGTTTCATTTCCTCAACAGCTTCTTTAATTCCTTCCAGTACTTCAGCTTTATAAGGAGTAAGTGTTTTTGCTTTTACATAAGGCAGACTTTTTAATACTTCTAATAAATAAAAAGCTTTGCTGTCTTTAATATCAAGTAATACTTTCATTGTTACGATTATTTACTTTCATTTAATTTGTTCAGCAAAGTTAAATTATTTC
>JBDSOU010000142.1:0-8551 GCA_039914625.1 Bacteroidia bacterium
TTGGTCATCCTGAAGTATATATTGTATTGCTTCCTGCATTAGGTCTGGCATCTGAAATAATTTCGGTCAACTCACGTAAGCCTATCTTTGGCTATAAAGCAATGATCGGTTCCATGCTTGTGATTGCATTTCTTTCCTTCATTGTATGGGGACATCACATGTTTATTACAGGAATGAATCCATTTCTTGGCTCAGTATTCGTGTTTACTACATTGTTGGTGGCTATTCCTTCAGCGGTGAAAGTATTTAACTATATCGCTACATTATGGAGGGCTAACATACAGATCACACCTGCCATGTTGTTTGCCATTGGTTTGGTTTCATTCTTTATATCAGGCGGACTCACCGGAATAATTCTTGGTGATTCTGCTCTTGACATTAATTTACATGATACCTATTTCGTTGTTGCACATTTTCATATTGTAATGGGAGCTTCTGCCATCTTTGGGATGTTAGCAGGAGTATATCATTGGTTTCCACGTATGTTCGGACGGCTGTTGAATAAAAAACTTGGGTATGCACACTTTTGGATCACAATTATTGCTGTATATGGTGTGTTTTTTCCGTTACATTTCATCGGACTTGCCGGTGTGCCACGCAGATATTACGCAAACACCGCATATGAAGGTTTCGATGGTTTAGTAAACATAAATGTCTTAGTAACCGTTATGGCATTAATAGGAGGACTCGGACAATTGATTTTTGCATTCAACTTTTTCTATTCTATTTTCAAAGGAAAAAAATCTCCGCAAAATCCATGGGGATCAAATACAATTGAATGGACCTCCCCCATTGATAAACAGCTGCATGGTAATTGGGCAGGACCCATTCCAGTGGTTTACCGCTGGCCTTATGATTACGGAAAACCGGGAGCAGCGGAGGATTTTATTCCACAAACGGTTCCTTTTGCACAAACGCAAAGTTCAAACCGTCCCGGAGAAGAAGATTGACGAATAAATTTACAAATAATCTAATGGAACATTGAAAGGTCCTGTGTATTTTTTCACAGGACTTTTTTTACACCTATTCCCGCCAATTAATACCACACAAAAAAAATATGAAGAAAAATTTTACACTTCAAAATTACCAGATGGCGAGAATAACTGAATTATTCTAAAGGTCTATTTCAAAGTTTGTTGTTTCAAAAAAATCTCACAAGAATCTTTCACAGATTTTTGAATCGGAATAAATTTCAGGCCTATTGCTTTTTTTATCTTTTCATTTGAAAAATGAACTTTTTTATGCGCAGCAAAAGCAGTTTCTTTTGTGATAAACGGTTTTGTTTTAAATAAAAATTTCTTCAATGCTTCTGTTCTCCATGCAACGGAGCGCATCCATCCATAAGCATAAATAAAGGGTTTGGGTTTGCCAAGCCCTTCCGCAATCCAATCAAATATTTTTTTGTAATTCAGATTTTCTGCACTGATAATAAATCGTTCGGAATGAATTTCACTTTCCATTAAAAGAATCATTGCTTTTGAAACATCACGCACATCCACAAAACCTGTTGTTCCATCTGTATAAAATTTCAACCCTTTCCAGATTTGAGGAAACAAAGCTGTGCTACCGGTTTTCCAGTTTCCGGCTCCGAATATAATAGTGGGATTTACAATCACAGCATTCAAACCTTCAGCAATTGCTCTCCATACTTCCCGCTCTGCTCCGTATTTGCTTATTGAATAGTTTGAATTCTGCTTCGAAATTTTCCATTGTGAGTTTTCGTCAATGGTTTCGTCTTCATTGATACGATTAATTGCAGCTACTGAGCTCACATAACAAAGTTTCGCGATATTATGTTCAAGGCAAAGATTCACAATATTTGCTGTACCATTAATATTTATTTTCATCATCTCTTCTGCTTCATCTGGGACGAATGAGACCATTGCTGCACAGTGATACACCTTCGAAATTCCATTTATGGCTTCCTGAAGTAAAAAAGTATCCAGCAGATCTCCGTCCACCCATTCAATTTTATTAAAAAGATCAGAATGTGATGAAAAAAGATGCTTAACAAAAGAAATATCAGAATTTTTTCTTTTCAATGCTCTTACTTTTTCTCCTTTCAAAACAAGATCAAAAATAAGATGAGAGCCAACTAATCCCGTGCCGCCTGTTACAAGTATCATGGCGTAAATTTAAACCGAATTTTGTTAAACGCTTTTGCTGTATATCTTTGTTCAAAATATTTATTATGAATTTTGTTGAAGAATTGAAATGGCGCGGCATGTTGCACGATATTATGCCGGGAACTGAAGAACTGTTAAAAAAAGAAACTGTTTCGGGTTATATTGGTTTTGATCCGACTTCGGATTCATTGGGAGTTGGAAACCTTGTACAGGTAATGTCATTGCTGCATTTTCAAAGAGCGGGGCATAAGCCCGTAGCATTGGTTGGCGGAGCAACCGGAATGGTAGGGGATCCATCAGGAAAATCACAGGAAAGAAATTTGTTATCGGAAGAAATACTACAGCACAATCTTGATTGTCAGAAAAAACAATTGGAGAAATTTCTTGATTTCAATTGCGGGGATCGTTCAGCGGAAATCGTTAATAATTATGATTGGTTCAAGGATTTTAAATTTCTTGAATTTATACGTGATGTTGGAAAGCATATTACCATCAGTTATATGATGGCGAAAGATTCTGTTCAAAACCGTCTTGAGTCAGGAATCTCATTTACCGAATTTACATACCAGCTTGTTCAGGGATTTGATTTTTATTTTTTATGGAAAAATAAAAATGTAAGGCTCCAGATGGGAGGTTCTGATCAGTGGGGAAATATTGTGACCGGCACAGAATTAATCAGGCGAAAGGACGGAGGTGAAGCTTATGCATTGACCACAAAACTCATTGCCAAAACTGACGGTACTAAGTTCGGAAAGACTGAAAGTGGTAACATCTGGCTTGATCCTAATAAAACTTCTCCATATAAATTTTACCAGTTCTGGCTGAATGCCTCTGATTCAGACGCAGCAAATTACATTCGAATTTTTACTGTGATGGATAAAGAAGAAATTGCAATGTTAGAGGCAACACATTCAATTGAACCACATTTAAGGGCATTGCAAAAAGCATTGGCAAAAGATGTTACCATAAGAGTGCATTCTGAAAAAGATTATGAAGCGGCTGTTGAAGCTTCAGAAATTTTATTTGGAAATTCAGCAACTGAAAAATTAAAAACACTTTCAGAAGAAATGCTTCTTGATGTAATGGAAGGTGTGCCGCAATTTGAAGTTGACAAAAATATTTTTGCAGACGGTGTGAATCTTATTGAATTGCTTGCGGAGAAAACAACTATTTTTTCATCAAAGGGAGAAGCACGTAAAATGATTCATGCTGGCGGGGTGAGTGTCAATAAAATAAAAACAGGCGACATCAATACAACCATAAATTCAAATGATCTGCTGAATAGTAAATACCTGCTTGTGCAAAAAGGAAAGAAAAATTATTTCTTAATAAAAACTCACTGATTTTTTTTATTGCTTTTCCTCTGAAGATACCATCCTATTCCTGCTACAATTAAAACGGAATATCCCATTACCGTTCCGAAAAACAGCCAGGTTTCGTTGTCAAATTTTCCTTTTCTGACGTAAAATATAAAAACAGAAGCAACCATTCCAAGAGCTAAGGAAAAGGCTGTGAGCATATATCTTCTTTTATTGGTCATGAAAAAATTAATTCATGGTTCAAAGTTAGGTTTCAGTAATCAATAATCAGCATCAGCGATCAATTAAAAGATTGCATCCTCTTATATCGCTGTCATCAAATCTTCCCAATACTTCAAAACTTCCGTCACCATATTTTTTTCCAAGGTCTTGCGTTGCAATAAATGAACACGAATAAATATTAGAAAGATCAATAACATTAATTCCTCCCGATTTTCCATTTTCAATTAACACCATCGGATCATTTATATCACGAATTAAAATTTTCATCCACGGTGGTGATAAAAATATTCCATTCCAATTTGAATATGCCTGTGATAAAAGTTCAGTCATTCCATATTCTGAATGAATTGACTGAACGCTAAATGAATCGCATAAAATTTTATGAACTTCTTCACGCAGCATTTCTTTCCTATTTCCTTTCATTCCCCCGGTTTCCATTATAAAAGTATTTTGCAAATACATTGGAAACTTTTCAGCAAAATCAAGTAATGCATAAGTTACTCCGAGAAGAATGGTTTTTTGTTTCTGTTTTTCAAGTTCCTGAAGTGTTAAATACAATTCATCAATATTTTTTAAATAAAATCCGCTTTTGGGGTGCCTGCTTTTTTTTATAAGCACATCAGCCATGTAAATCAGAGAAGAGTCTTTTCTTTCCAGATACGATGGTAATAAAGCAAGGAGGCAATAATCCTCTATGTTTCCATAAAATAATTTAAAACATTTTAGAAAAGACTGTTCATATATTTTCGGATCGGATATGTAATGTTTACTGGTTTCGGCTCCTGTCGTTCCGCTGCTTGAGAAGATAGTTTGAGGTTTGGTGTTTGATGTTTGAGGTAGAGTAACTACCTGATGAGTTTTGAAAAATTGAATTGGGAAAAATGGAATTTGATCAATGGATTTTATTTTTTCAGGAATAATTTTTAGTTGTTTAACATACTTCTTGTAAACAGAATTTTCTTTTGCCTGCAACTGAAAAACTTCCAAAGCAGTTTTTTCAAAATCCAAATCATTATCGAATATTTCGGCAGCAGTCTTGATACTTGGTTCTTGGTACTTGGGACTCATTTCAATTATCAACATTAAAATGCAGTCCCCTGTTTTCGCTTCTTTCCATTGCAGCTTTTGCAATAAGATAACCGGTATTTATCAGGTTCCGCAATTCACAAATTTTTGGCGACAGTGTCCAGCGATCATACAAGTCGTCTGTTTCAATATAAAGTAATTTCAACCTGTCCAATGCCCTTTTCAACCGCATATCGGAACGGAAAATTCCAACATAGCTGCTCATGATTTCCTGAACTTCTTTACGGCTTTGTGTAATCAAAACCATTTCAGCAGGTTCTTTCGGTCGGGGAGAACTCCATTCAGGAATATTTTCTTTATAAGAATTCTTCTTAAAATTTTCTTTGCTGTGAAGAAATGCACGATGTGAAAATACCAATGCCTCAAGCAATGAATTTGAAGCAAGACGATTTGCACCATGCAATCCCGTGCAGGAACATTCTCCGATGGCATAAAGGTTTTTTATTGATGAACAACCGCTTTCATCTGTTTTTATTCCTCCGCACATATAATGCGCAGCAGGTACAACCGGAATGCAATCCTTAGAAATATCAATCCCAACGTCAAAACATTTTTTGTAAATATTCGGAAAGTGTTCTTTGAATTTTTTCAGATCTATATCACGGCAATCCAGCAAAACATAATCATCACCTGATTTTTTCATTTCGCTGTCCATAGCCCGTGCAACAATATCTCTTGGAGCAAGCGAACCCCTCGGATCATAGTTCTGCATAAATTCTTTTTCGTTTTGCGTTTTCAGAACAGCTCCAAATCCGCGCACTGCTTCTGAAATAAGAAAAGAAGGATTTTCACCGGGACGATATAATGCCGTAGGATGGAATTGCACAAATTCCATATTCTCCACTTTTGCCATTGCACGGTAAGCCATTACAATTCCATCTCCGGTTGCAATCACAGGATTGGTAGTAGTTCTATATACCTGTCCTGCCCCTCCGGTCGCCATTAAAACAGCCCGTGATAAAATTGTTTCCACATTTCCCGACTTTGTATTCAACACGTAAGCTCCATAACATTCAATACCCGGAGTGGATCGTTTCACTTCAATGCCGAGATGGTGTTGTGTAATAATGTCAACAGCAAAATAATGCGTGAATAGTTTTATATTTTTATGAGTATGAATCTGCTCTAAAAGCTTTCGCTCAATTTCCAAACCGGTTTCATCTTTGTGATGCAACACACGATGTTCGCTGTGCCCTCCTTCGATAGCAAGATCATAATTACCACTTGCTGTTTTATCAAAACTTGCCCCCCATTGTATCAATTCTTTGATCCGTTCGCTGCTTTCAGTAATTACGGTATGCACGATTTTTTCATTGCACAAACCGTCACCACATTCCAATGTATCCTGAATATGTTTATCATACGAATCAGGTGCATAAGTTACAGATGCAATTCCGCCCTGGGCATATTTTGTGTTTGACTCATCTTCATTTGCTTTGGTAATGATCACTACTGAACCGTATTCCGCAGCCTTTAAAGCATAGCTCAATCCGGCTATACCGGAACCGATAACTAAAAAATCTGTTTTACTGCTCACCTTTTTTGATTAATTTTGTAATGCAAAAGTAATTAATACATACCTCATGAAATTTACAATCATCGCTGTCCTTATTGCATTGCTTGCCGTAATCTTTGCATTGCAAAACTCTCAAATGGTAATGGTGAAACTATACTTCTGGAATGTGAGCGGTTCTATGGCTCTGATAATGCTGATAACTTTAGTAATCGGAATGGCATCAGGTATGTTAATTTTGTTTCCGAATATTTACAGGAATAATTCTGCAATCAAATCGCACAAAAAGAAAATTACAGAGCAGGAAAAGCAATTGAGTGAGGGCACAAATAATAAATACAAGTAATATTGGAAACCGCAAAAAAATATATTGAAGTTTATGCAGAGTCAACACCCAACCCTGCTGCAATGAAATTTGTAATAAATAAAATTTTATTGAGTGATGGAGTGGTAGAATATTTCAAAAAAGAAGATGCTGTTGATTGCCCGTTAGCTTTTCAACTTTTTGATTTTACGGGGGTGAAAGCAGTTTTCATTACTTCAAATTTCATCACTATCACAAAAACGAATGATATTGACTGGTATGATATTCTTGCCATTTTGCGTGAATTCATCAAAGGATTTTTCATGGGTGACGAGAAATTGTTTTTCAAAAATCCACTTGAGAAAGCGAATGAAGTTGAAAGCAAAGAATCAACACCCAATGAGCTCCAGTTATCACAAAATGAAATCAGTAATGTGCCATTGGAAGAACAGATCAAACAAATGCTTGATGAATATGTGCGTCCGGCAGTGGAGCAGGATGGCGGAGCAATTCATTTCAAATCATTCGACAACGGGGTAGTAACATTAATCTTAAAAGGCTCATGCAGCGGCTGCCCTTCTTCCACATTAACGTTGAAATCAGGAATTGAAAATCTTTTGAAAAAAATGGTTCCTGAAGTAACGGAAGTAGTGGCTGAACAAGGGTGACCTGAAGTTTTCCAAAAGTTTGACCCTTTGGAAAAGTTGCAACGAATTAATTTTTCGCAACTCGCTGAACAAAAGAATTTTTTTCTCCTGAAAGTTTCAATACATAAATTCCCGAAGCAACTTCCGAAAGATTAATTGCTTTGTACTTCATACCAATTGCAAGTTGTTCGTTAAAAACAATTCTTCCGGTTTCATCATAAACGGAAATTTTGCTGAAAGAATTTTCATTCAAATTAATAACAAAAATTCCATTTGAAGGGTTTGGAAAAACAAAAACTCCGTTATCAGAATTACTCAGAATTGAAATTCCTGTAGCTTCGGTATAACAAATATCAAGTCGCGGTTGCCAGTAGGGATTCGGATTATCAGAGGAGCCAAATAACATCCGGCCATAATATTGTTCAACATCCTGCTTTATTAAAAAACCATAGTTTGCATTAGTAATCATATCCTGCACCATTCCTGTTACTTCGGTGTAGGTATAATCTTGTGTGCTCACAACACTTTGAGCAAGTGTAGCTTCATTTTGCATGGTTGCGGAAGGTTGAGTATTCCATGTCACAGAATTTTCTGACCATGCAGAAGTTATTCTTTGAATTTTACTTTGATTTGAACTCGTCAGCGAGGATTGTTGATCCAAAAAAGCATTATTTGGGGCGAAGTATAAAGAAAGATTGGCGCTTTGAATTGTAGAGTTTGCGGGAATCGCTGACAAATCAAATTTCAACAAGCTTCTCCATGAAACAGGAGTGCCGAATATAGTCCATGATCCTGCGCAATATTCGATCTCGCCTGGATAATTATTATTAGGAGTGTAGGTATCAATTGTTGCATCTTCATCCGGTGAAGCTAATTGTAAATTGATGCAGGGATTTGGATAACTGTACGTGATCTGCAAGGTCGGGTGTTTTGAAGGATCAGCATAATCTCCCGTAGCTAAAATGAGTCGAGCATAATATTGTTCAGTTGAAAGGTGCAAAGCAAAACCATAAGCTTCCGGTTTATTGCTGATCATATCCTGCACCAATCCTGTAACATCCATATTGGTATAATCCTGAAAACCATTAGTGCTTTGAGGTAAAACCATTTCATTTTGCGAAGTCGTAGTCGGTTGATTATTCCAATTGGTTGAATGTTCGCTCCAGGGAGAAATAATTCGCTGAAGAGTGCTTTGATCGGAATTAGTCAATAGAGTTGTTGCGAAATTAACAATAAGCAGTTAAAGAATAGTTTTAAAACGATGATAAGCAAAAGAAGAAGGAAGGAATTTTGTGGCTGTAAAAAAATTAGCCATGCATATTCAAAAGGCACTT
>JBDSOU010000060.1:0-14600 GCA_039914625.1 Bacteroidia bacterium
TCATGTGTCCTTATGTCTTCCATACTTCCAATCTCTTGGTCTAACATGGTGTGAGGTTTCTTACTGCTTTTGGCACTTTTAATTTTTTTCATTTTTCTTTATTTTATTGTGAAGAATTACTACTATTAAGGTGATATCTATTTCTTAGTTGAAAATTTCAGAAGTGTCTTTTTTATTTTTGCCAGAGTTTATCTTCTTATTCGTGCGCCATTTTTTGTATACATTAATCAAACCGTTAGTAGAGCTATCATGAGATGTAACTGCAATATCATCTTTCAGTTCAGGCTGAATTTTATTGGCTAATTGTTTTCCAAGTTCTACACCATATTGGTCGAAACTGAAAATGTTCCAGATAATTCCCTGCACAAATATTTTATGCTCATATAATGCAATCAACGAACCTAAAGTAAATGGTGTAATTTTTTTTATAAGAAAAGAATTGGTCGGGCGGTTGCCTTTAAATGTTTTAAAATTTGCAAGCCATACTGCATTTTTAACTTCCTTCAATTCGCTTTCTGCTTCCTGTTTTGTTTTACCGTTCATGAGCGCTTCTGTTTGCGCAAAAAAATTAGAAAGTAAAAAATTATGATGCTCGCCTATCGGATTGTGTGAAATTGCAGGTGCGATAAAATCGCACGGGATAACATGAGTGCCCTGATGGATGAGTTGATAAAAAGCATGTTGTCCATTCGTTCCGGGTTCGCCCCATACGATGGGTCCGGTATTGTATGTAACATCATTTCCACTTCTGTCGGTGTGCTTCCCATTGCTTTCCATATTGCCTTGCTGAAAGTAAGCAGCGAAGCGGTGCATGTATTGGTCGTAAGGTAAAATAGCTTCTGTGGTTGCACCGAAAAAACCAGTGTACCAAATACCAATTAAAGCCATCGTAACAGGAATATTTTTTTCAAATTCAGTGTGCCTGAAATGCAAATCAGTTGCGTGCGCACCTTTTAATAATTCTTCAAAATTATCATAGCCGATGGTGAGGGCGATTGACAAACCGATAGCACTCCATAAGCTGTATCGTCCTCCTACCCAATCCCAGAATACAAACATGTTTTCAGGTGCAATGCCAAATTTCACAACCTCTTTTTCATTGGTTGACAATGCAATAAAATGTTGTGCGATATACTTTTCATCATCCGCTGATTTTAAAAACCAATCGCGTGCAGTATTTGCATTGGTCATTGTTTCCTGCGTGGTAAATGTTTTTGATGCAATAAGAAAAATAGTTTCTTCAGCATTTAAGTTTTTTAATCTTTCGGCAATGTGGGTTCCGTCAATATTAGAAACAAAATGCGCCTCCATACCATTAATCCAATAAGGTCTTAGTGCTTCTGTTACCATAACAGGTCCGAGGTCGCTGCCGCCTATACCAATATTAACTACATGTTTAATTTTTTTTCCTGAATAGCCTTTCCATTCTCCACTATGAATCTTTTCACAAAAAGTTTTCATTTGATTCATAACCTTTTTTACATCCGGCATTACATCTTTGCCATCTGTCATTACAGGAGATGCGGAAAAATTACGCAATGCAGTATGCAGCACCGCGCGATTTTCAGTTTCATTTATTTTCTCTCCGTTAAACATCGCTTCCATCGCTATTTTTAAATTACATTCTTCAGCAAGTTCTAAAAGATATTTACGCGTTTCATGAGTGATTATATTTTTTGAAAAATCGAAAAGAATATCTCCCAGTTGCAACGACATTTTTTCAAACCTTTGCTTATCATCATGGAAAATATTTTTCATTTGCGCATTTCGCATTTCTGCATAATGAGTAGTAAGTTTTTTCCAAGAGGCTGTTTGCAGATGATTTATTTTCGGAAGCATTGTATTTATTTTTTACTATTGTTATTAAGTTTTTTTAAAATAATTTTGTTAGTGAGGCGCTGATGCTTCATCAAGGAACCATTGCAAATCGCCATGCACAGGCTGAATAAGCTGTGCAGGATAATTTTGAATATCTGTTTTATCTTTCAACACATGACGAACTGCTTCGGCTTTATTTTTTCCATATACTAAGAATGCAATATGATGCGCCTCGTTAATCAACGGTGCAGTCATGGTTACGCGATAACGATTTTCTTCATGCAAGAAAACTTCTTTTACAGTTGCAGTTGTTTCCTTCAGCACTGAATGGTATGGAAACAAAGATGCAGTATGCGCATTTTCACCAAGCCCCAGAATAATCAAATCAAAATGTGGTGTGCTTCCTTTGAAATGATTTTTTATAACCTCCCTATATTTTGCTGCTGCTTCGTTGGGAGAGAGAGACGTATCAATTTTGAAAATTTTATCCGGTGAAATTTGTAATGGAGTGAACAGTGTTTGTTGCACCATCCCCGCATTATTTTGAATATCATTTTCCGGTACGCATCGCTCATCACCAAAGAAATAAAATAATTTTGTCCAGTCAATCTTTTTATTATATGATGGAGATGTGAGCAATTCATACAATTTATTTGGAGAGTTGCCTCCGGCTAAAACAACATTAAATGCTCCGCGTTCAGCAATGGAACTTTTCGCTGTTTCAATAAAATATTCAGCAAAAGCGCTTAATAAATCATCCTCCGTTTTATTAATATTGATTTTCATTTTCTGTTATATTTTATTTTTAACGGGTAGCGTAAACCAATGAAATCCATCTCTTGCAATTAAAGCTTCCGCAGTTTCGGGTCCGGCAGAATCGGCTGCATAGTTTGGAAAATTCACACTTTTTTTAGATTGCCATGAGTTCAACAATGGCATCAATAAATCCCATGCTGCTTCTACCTGGTCGGCACGCATAAACAAAGTCTGGTCGCCTGTCATAATATCAAGCAGCAGCGTTTCATACGCCTCTGGTGTTTCCGCAGTGGAAGCATCATTATAATTAAATAACATGTCAACCGTGTTCAGCACCATATCCAATCCTGGGCGTTTTGCCTGTAACTGCAGGCGTATGCTCATCTCCGGTTGTATGCTGATGATAAGTCTGTTTTGCTGCCAGTTATCGGTTGCTTCAGTTGGAAAAACAAAATGAGGAACATCACGAAACTGAATTGATATTGTGGATGCAGATTGGTGCATTCGTTTGCCGGTTCTTAGGTAAAATGGTACATCATGCCATCGCCAGTTGTCAACAAAAAATTTTACGGCTGCAAAAGTTTCAGTGTTTGAATCAGGGTCCACATTTTTTTCTTCGCGGTAACCGGGCACTTTTTTTCCTTCATTCCATCCCTCGCCATATTGTCCGCGTACGGCAACAGTTCTGATTTCTTCCGGTTTAAATCTCCGCATGGCACGTAACACATCCACTTTTCGATTGCGCACTTCATCCGCGCTGAAATTGATTGGAGTTTCCATTGCAATAAGACATAGTAATTGCAAAAGATGATTTTGTATCATGTCGCGGAGCGCACCGGCTGTTTCATAATAATCGCCCCGCTCCTGAACGCCCATCTGCTCTGTTTGCGTAATCTGCACATGGTCAATATAATTCCGGTTCCAGATAGGTTCGAGAATGGTATTTGCAAAACGAAAAGCTAAAATATTTTGAACAGTTTCTTTTCCGAGATAATGGTCAATGCGGTAAATCTGTTTCTCATCAAATATATTTCCAAGTAAATTATTTAATGATTTTGCTGATTCGAGGTCGCGTCCAAATGGCTTTTCAATAATGATGCGCGTATTGTCGCGGTCATCAGTTAATTTATTTTTTTTAAGATGCCCTGCAATAACCGGAAAGAAATTTGGCGACACAGCGAGGTAATAAATAACAATTGGTTTCTGTTTCCATTCGTCTTCATTTTTTTTGATGATGCTCCCAAAATCTTTGTAGCCCTTTAATTCATTCAAGTCTGAACGATGATAAAAAATGTGTGACGAAAATTCATCCCATTTACTTTTTTTTGCTTTTCCTTTTCGTGAGAACTGATTAATACCATCCAATAATTTTTTTCGGAAAGCAGCGTCTGTTAATTCAGAACGCCCGGTGCCGATAATTATAAATTTTTCAGGCAGATAGTCAGCGAGAAATAAATTGTAAAATGCAGGAGTGATTTTGCGCCAGTTAAGGTCGCCTGTTCCTCCGAATATAAAGAAGATTGTTGGTTGCGATTTTATAGCAGGTATCATAATGAAATAATTTTTTTAGCAGCATCCATCCAATCCGTATGAAATATTCCTTCTTTATCAATAAGCTCATAAGTGTGCGCACCAAAATAATCACGCTGCGCCTGAATTAAATTGGAAGGCATTTTTTCACTTTTTAAATAATCAAAATAGTTTAATGTGGAAGCATAAGCCGGTATCCCAATTCCGTTAATTGCAGCATTGGAAACAATTGTACGAATGCCAGGTAAGCTATTTTTAATTTGTTCGCATATAGCTTTATCGGATAGTATATGTTCGAGGTCAGAGTTATTTTGAAAAGCCTGATAAATATTTTCGAGAAATGATGAACGGATGATACATCCTCCCCGCCAAATTTTTGCAACCTTGTCAAGTTCTATATTATATTTAAATTCATGCGAAGCCTTATACAACAGATGCATTCCCTGCGAATAAGTTATAACCATGCTGAAGTAAAATGCTTTTTCAAGATTGACTAAATATTCATTTTTATTTTGAGTGATTGGTATTTGACTTGCCTCATCAAACATTGAAGCAATTTGTTTTCTTAATGATTTATATTTCGATAAATCCCGCATCGCAACAGCAGTATCAATTGTAGGAATAGGAACCTGTAAATCCATTGCGATTTGCGAAGTCCACTTGCCCGTGCCTTTTGCTTTCGCTTCGTCTTTTATTTCATCTAACAAAAATCCGGCATCGCCATTTTGTTTAAAAGCAAATATGTCAGTTGTAATTTCGAGCAGGAATGATTGCAGCCTTCCTTCATTCCATTGTTTAAAAATTTCATGAATGGCATTGTTGTCAAGATGCAATCCATTTTTTAAGAGGTCGTACGTTTCTGCTATCAGTTGCATCAATGCGTATTCAATACCGTTATGCACCATTTTCACAAAATGCCCTGCTGCACCTGGCCCGAAATAAGTTACACAGGGTTCATCATTCACCTTTGCGGCAATCGCTTCAAACAGGGGCTGCAAATGTTTGTACGCTTCTTCATTGCCTCCGGGCATCATGCTCGGACCTTTGCGCGCGCCTTCTTCTCCTCCCGAAACACCCATTCCAATAAAACGAAAACCTTTTTCTTCAAGGTCTTTGCATCTGCGTTCTGTATCGGTATAATGAGAATTGCCTCCGTCAATAATGATATCGCCTTTATTTAATAATGGAAGTATTTCTGCCGTAACCTCATCCACTGCTTTGCCCGCAGTAACCAAAAGCATGATAGCTCTTGGAGTTTTAAGGCTATTGATAAAATCCTTCAAATCAGAAAAGCCATGAACATCCTTGCCGTTACTTTCCTTCATCAGTAAAGCTACTTTATCATCATGCCTGTTGAAGCCCGCTACGGCAAACCCGTGATCAGCCATGTTCAACAATAAATTTCTTCCCATGGTACCCATCCCATAAATGCCAAATACATTTTTATTTTCTTTTTGCATATATATTATTTTTAAAATTTTCGAGCGTTTCTTTAGTGGTTTCAAAATCCTGGTGATGAAAGCTGCGGATACCCAGCTTTTGTGCAGTCTGTGCAAGCATGAGCCGGTCGTCAAAATAAACACACTCCTCCGGCTTTGCCTGTACAATACCCATAGCCAAACGGTAAATGCCTGGATCAGGCTTTCGTATCCCTACATGACAGGATGAAATAAAACCATCAAAATATTGATGCAGTTTAAACTTATTGATGCGGTAATCATTGAGTTCTCTGCTTTCATTGTTAAGGGAAAAAATACGGAAGCCACAATTTCTTTTCCACTCTTTTAACCAGGGCATTAGTTTTGGCAACGCAACGGACTGGTCAAACATAAATTTCTTGAAATCTTCTTTTGTAAATTCTCTTGGGTGATTGAATACCACTGTATCCAGATAATCATCCAGGGTAATGGAGTCGATTTCGAACACATTGTAAATGAAGTTGTGTAAAACGTTCATTTCATCATAGTTCAGCCCGAAAACTTTCGCAGCTTTTTGGCGAGATAGATGCCCCCAGCCATTGCTGAGCAGCACGCCACCAATATCAAAAAAAATCACCTTGATCTGTGATGTTTCCATGCTCTTCTTTTTATGAGATTATCATTGTTTTTTGCTTATCAATAACTTTTAAAAGCATATCATAAGGCTTGTTGAATTTTTCTATGCCTTCGTCTTCCAGCTTTTGAGTAATGGTGTCAATATTTATTCCTTTTTCTTTTAATTGAACCAGAACATTAGTTGCTTTATCCAAGTCTTCTTCGAGGAGATTTGCCGCCTTGCCATGATCACGAAAAGCATCTATAGTTTCGAGCGGAACCGTATTTATAGTTTCCGGTCCAATCAATGCTTCTACATATTTAGTATCGCTAAAGGCAGGATTTTTACTGCTCGTACTTGCCCATAGTACCTTCTGACGTTTTGCTCCTTTCTCTACCAGCATTTTAAACCGCTCGCTGTAAAAAATTTCTTTATATATTTGATATGCTTTTTTTGCGGAAGCAATCGCCACTTCACCCTTCAGATTTCCCAATCCTTTTTCATCTAACATCGGATCAATCATGACATCAATACGGCTTAAAAAAAAGCTCGCAACTGATGCCACAACATTCACAGGACGATTTGATTTCAGGCGGTCTTCAAGACCGGAGATAAAGGCTTCTGTAACTTCCCTATAACGCGGTAAGCCAAACAACAGGGTTACATTAATATTTATTCCTTCACTTATGCATTTGCGAATGGCAGGCAGTCCTTCAGCAGTTCCCGGAATTTTAATCATTATATTTTTCCGGTCAACAGCTTTCCATAATTCCATTGCTTGTTTTATAGTGCCTTCGGTATCGCGGGCGAGGTGAGGAGAAACTTCAAGACTCACAAAACCATCTTCGCCATTGCTCACATCATACACCGCTTTAAAAAAATCAGCGGCACGCTGAATATCTTTTACAGCAAGTCCGTAAAAGATTTCATCGTTGGAGTTTTCTTGCTGCGAAAGTTGGCTTATATCTTCATTGTAATCGGAGCTGCTGCTGATTGCTTTCTCAAAAATTGCAGGATTGGAAGTAACACCTCTTATACCATCATCATCAATCAGCTTCTTTAAATCACCGTTATTCATAATCTTCCTGTCAAAGAAATCGAGCCAGATGCTTTGCCCGAAATCGTGAATTTGTTTTACTTTATTTTTTTCCATTTTAAAATTTATTTTATTTTTATAAATTTCTTTCTGCACTTGTTAAAATATGTTTCTGCTAAGTGTCTGCTGATTCTGGTATAAGCGAATTGAGAAAGTAGTTGGACCTTGCCCGTTCAGCATTTTGACTTTTTCCTGATACTTTATTTATTAATGGTAAATTCATTGCGCTTTGATACCAGTTAATGATGACTCGCTCTTTATTTTATTTTCTTCATAGGTCAATTCTCCATCTACAATTCCCGCACGTGCGGCAGCACCAAGCTTAGCGCGGTTATATAATAATTTTTGTGCTTCTTCTATATTGTCTTCCTTGCCTTTCCATAGTTCCAAGGCAGGTTGCTGAATGGCTCTTGCGAATGAAAAACTAACGATCCAAGGCAACCGATTCTTAAAATTTTTATTGATGGCATTCAGGTGTGCAGCCGCTTCTTCAGGAGATTGGCCACCGGATAAAAATGCAATGACAGGCATAGCAGCAGGAACGGATGCAAGCAAACAATTTACTGTTGCCTCAGCTACTTCATCAACACTATTTTTTTTAACAGCATTTGTTCCTGCAATAATCATGTTCGGTTTTAAAATCATTCCTTCCAGATCAATTTTATAAATATATAATTGATAAAAAAGTATTTTCAACACTTGCTCTGTAACTTCATAACAATGTTGAATCGAGTGATTTCCTTCCATCAATACTTCAGGTTCAACAATAGGTACAATATCTGCTTCCTGGCATAAGGCAGCATACCTTGCTAACGCATGAACATTGGCTTCGATGTAGGCTTTCGTTGGAATGCCATCACCTATTGTAATTACAGCACGCCACTTAGCAAAACGGGCACCCATTGTTTTATATTCTGATAAGCGTTCGCGCAAACCATCCAAACCTTCCGTAACTTTTTCATTGGGAAAACCTGCCATTGGTTTAGCACCTGTGTCAACTTTTATTCCCGGGATGATTCCTGCTTGGATTAATTTATCAGCAAAAGGAATTCCCTCTTTTGTTTGCTGGCGAATTGTTTCATCATATAAAATTGCTCCACCAATGCTTTCATTCAAGCCCGGTGTTGTAATGATTAACTCGCGATAACTTCGTCTCATTTCAACTGTTTGCGGAATGCCTGCTGCCGCGAAACGTTTGTTGCAGGTGCCGGTGCTTTCATCCATAGCAAGCAGTCCTTTGTTGTTAGTAAAGAGTTGCATTATGGTATCTTTTAATAGTTGCTTATTCATTTGTATGGTTCAACTTTAATATTTGTAGGACCAAATAAGAGAACTATTATTCTTCCGACTTTCTGCAATGTTTTTTTATAATTTTCCCTGAAATCAAACATTTCGAGGAAGGACATTTCAGTTGAAACACCATCAACTCGATAGGTGACAAATCCACCTTTGTCCTCTTTGTTTTTCTTCTCCAAATTTTCAAGGTGAAATTCATATTCTTTTAACTTTAATCATTGTCCACATCATTTTAAACCTTCTACTGCTTTAACTTTTACCAATCTTCGCAAATGCCTTTCTTCACCAGTGAATTTTGCATTTAAAAATGCTGTAATAAACTCCTGCGCTGTTGCAAAAGCTGTAACACGTCCTCCAAGACAGATTAAATTCATATCATCATCTTCCACACCCTGGTGAGCAGAGAAATAATCATTAATCAAAGCTGCTCTCACGCCAGCAACTTTATTGGCTGCAATTGCAGCGCCCACTCCGCTGCCGCAAATTGCAATCCCGCGTTCAACCTCCTTTGCCGCCACTGCTCTTGCAAGCGGAATTACAAAGTCAGGATAATCATCGGTGTCATCGAAGGCATCTGCGCCAAAATCTATTATCTCAAATTCCTGTTTGTGAAGAAACTCATGAATAATTTTTTTTAATGCGTACCCGCCATGGTCTGCTGCAATACCAATTTTCATCTCAATATTTTTTATCAATCAGCTTCTTTGTTTTCTCCATTATATTGTCAACTGTAAATCCGAATAATTTAAACAAGTCTTCGGCAGGTGCGGAATGTCCGAATACGTTAATGCCTAAAACTTCTCCTTCATCTGTTACATATTTGTGCCAGCCCAATGTTGAACCTGCTTCCACAGCAAGACGTTTTTTTTGCTTTGCCGGAAAAACTTTTTCTTTATAATCTCTATCTTGTTTTTCAAATAACTCCCAAGAAGGCATACTAACAACCCTAACAAATATTTTTTCTTCTTTTAATTTTTCCTGTGCCTTAATCAACAGCGAAACTTCAGAACCCGTTCCGATTAAAATTACCTGTGCTTCTTTTTCTGAATCAGATAATATATAAGCTCCTCTCTCCAGTTCACTTGCCTTAGTGTATTTATCCTGATCAATTACATTAAGTCCCTGCCGCGTTAGTACCAATGCTACCGGACCATCACGGTGTTCGAGTGCAACACGCCACGCCTGAACTGTTTCATTTGCATCAGCCGGACGGATAACAGTAATGTTTGGAATAGACCTCATAGAAATTAATTGTTCAATGGGCTGATGTGTGGTTCCATCCTCACCCAATCCAATGCTGTCGTGTGTATAAATTATAATGGGACGGATTTTCATAATTGCAGCAAGACGGATTGGCGGACGCATATACTCTGAAAAAATAAGAAAGGTAGCACCAAAAGGAATGATTCCTTTTGTAAGCGCCATTCCGTTTAAAATGGAACCCATCGCATGTTCCCTTATTCCGAAATGAAAATTACGACCGTCACGATCAGATGCTGTAAACGATTTATATTTTGTTAGTTCTGTATCTGTTGATGGTGCTAAATCTGCTGAGCCGCCAATTAAATTTGGCAAGTAATCAGCAATAGCATTCAACACTTTTCCTGATGCCTTTCTTGTAGCAACTTTTTCATCTCCTGCTTTAAAAACAGGTAAATGGTCTTTCCATCCATCCGGTAAATTTCCTTCGCTTAATAATTCGTATTCAGCAGCAAGCTCCAGGTATTTTTCTTTATAGTTTGCATACAACTCATTCCATTCATTTTCTTTTTCTATTCCTTTCTTTCCGGCTTCTCTATAAAATTGCAATACTTCATGAGGAACTTCAAACGATTTTTCAGGATCAAAATCAAAAAACTTTTTCACCAATTTTACTTCAGCTTCGCCAAGCGGTGAACCGTGTGCGCCTGCTGTATCAACTTTATTCGGGCTGCCATAAGCAATATGGGTGCGAACTTTAATGAGCGAAGGTTTTTTCGTTTCTTCTTTTGCTTTTTTAATTGCTTCAGATAATGCTTCTATGTCATTACCATCTTCTACAATCTGAACATGCCATCTATATGCTTCAAAACGTTTGGCAACATCTTCGGTGAAAGCCAATGCTGTATTACCCTCAATAGAGATGTGATTATCGTCATACAAATAAATCAGGTTGCCTAATTGCAGATGACCTGCAAGTGATGCAGCTTCTGATGTAACGCCCTCCATCATATCGCCATCACTGCAAATAGCATAAATGCTATAGTCGAAAATATCAAAACCAGGTTTGTTGTAACGTGCTGCCAGGTGCTTTTGCGCAATAGCAAATCCGACTCCGTTTGCGAAACCCTGACCTAACGGACCTGTAGTGACTTCAATCCCCGGACACAAACTATATTCAGGGTGTCCTGCTGTTTTACTGTGCAACTGACGGAAGTTTTTTAAATCATCCAGCGAAAGATCGTATCCTGTAAGATATAGAAAACTATATTGAAGCATGCATCCATGACCTGCTGATAAAATAAACCTGTCGCGGTTTGCCCACTCCGTATTTTGCGGATTGTAATTCATTGCTTCAGTCCACAGCACATGACCCATTGGAGCAGCTCCCATCGGCATTCCGGGATGACCCGAATTTGCTTTTTGCACTGCATCAACAGCTAATATTCTTACTGTGTTGATAGCAGTTTGTTCAATTGTATTTGTAATCATTACTATTTTGCGATGTTTGATGGTTGATATGTTATTTTCAGTTCACCTAAAAGTTCCGTCATACTGACCTTTGCCACTGCGATATGCGTATCTGCCGCACCATAGTAAATGTAGAGGTCATCACCAAACTGTGCGCTACCGGTGGGGAATACCACGTGGCTTACCACACCTTCCTCTTCCCATTTTTTCGATGGGCTGAAAAGTGGATAGGGCAGGCGGCCAATCACTTTAGAGGGGTTTTCTAAATCCAAAAGAGCTGCAGCGGCATGATAGGTTTGCCCGATGTTGGTTTCACATACCCCGTGGTAAATCAATAGCCATCCTTCTTCTGTTTCAATGGGAGGACAGCCCCCACCTATATAATTGACCTCAAAATCATAAACAGGGTCCATGAGAATGTGCTTAGTCAGGTTTTTTATATACTCTTCCCAGAATTCCTTCGTAAGGTCTTCCCATTTTTCAAATTGTACTATTTGTATGCCCGGCTTTATACGGTGCAGCATTACAAATTTTCCATTCACCTTTCGCGGAAAAAGGACAAGGTCCTTGTCACTCAGAAGGCGGTGTTTTTCTTCCACCAGGCCGATTTTTACAGACAGGTTGTAGTAGTTGTAGTATTTGGGGTTTAGTTTTTCACGTATGCAATGTTCCAGGTGGGATTTGTATTCCTGGTAATTTACCTTTGGGGTGATGATCCCTTTCTTTTCAAAATTTATCAGATCTTTTGACACCGCCAGGGCACCCATGGCATTCACACCATCGTAAGCTGTGTAAGTGAGGTAATAAGTACCTTCAATTTTCACGATCCTGGAATCTTCCATACCATGCTTTTCGTAATCAAAATCACGGAAAATCAAAGGCTCCGCCTTTCGTTCGGTTATCTGTAAGGGACCTTCGGTTTTTGCATAACCGATGGTAGAAAAATTCCCGTCCTCTACAGCCCGGTAAAAAATATGCACTGTGTTACCTTCCTGATAGATACCGGGATTTATTACCCCGTTGTTTTCAAAATCATTTCCGGTAGGGCTAAGCAGGATTCCTTGTTTTTCTACCGCTATGACACTATTCTTTTGTTCGTTCATTTTTTTAAAATTTATTTAGGATCAATCCTATCATATTTGTCTTTTAACCTAACAATGTCATTTTCATCAAAATTGCCAAAAGCTATTTCAAGGATAATCACCGAAGCATCGGAAGTTCTTATTTGATGTACGGTTTCTTTTGGGATAAAAAATTCGTCCCCTTTCTGACCAACTTTTGTTTTATCTCCAATTACAAAACTTCCTGTTCCGCTCAGTACTCGCCAGAATTCTTCCCTGTTGTGGTGAAACTGGAGGCTTAGTTCTTCATTTGGGTTTACCGTTAGTATTTTTACAGTACTTATCTCATTATGTGTAAAGCGTTCGAAATTTCCCCAAGGTCTTTCTTCTTTATATTTTTTCATTTTACTATATGTTAGTTATTAATATTTTTTAAATGTTTATGCTCTGCTTTTTCATCGCTTTTTCCCAGGCATGCATTAATTGCTTCAATAACCCGTTTGGTTTCTTCCGGGTTCTTTACCTGGATGGACGTAACCCCTGTTTCTTTTGCCGGGTAATCGTTTCCTCCCGGGAACAGCGCATCCCCGATGAAAATCATTTCATGCAGGGCGATATCAAGGGTATCCCGCAGTTTTCTGATGCCGTAGGCTTTGTCTATGCCGGGTTTGGTAACATCTACAGAGGTAGTGCCACCCAGACGTACAGAAAATTCAGGGATAAGGGCTTCAAGTGATGCTTTTATTTTTTGGCGCTTTGCAAAATCAGGATCCCATTTCTTTTTTTCTTTCAATGGAGCTTGTTGACCCAATGCCGAAAATGTTATCTGGCTTCCCCTGTCTTCGATTACTTCTCCCCAAACCTTTTTGTTGTTCAAGCCTAAATCGGTCAATACTTTATTGAACGCATGAATTATTTTCTTTTTTTCTCCGGCCGATAGGTCTTCCGAGTAGAGCTTTTCCCATGCACCGTTGGTGTACCTGTAATACTTAGTGCCGCATGTCGGAAGGATGGATAGATTTGTTAAGTATGCACCACTGGAGAGCTTGGCTAATAGTTGTTTTTCAAACTGCGGCCAATCACCACCGGAAATAACGGCCACCTTCACGGTAGCGAGCAGTTCCTTCAGCAACGACAACATTTCCGAATCAATCGAAGATTTGCTTTCTGCAAGGGTGCCATCAAGGTCAAAAACAATTAATTTTTTCATTGCTTATATCTATGGTTTAGAAATGGACCACATTGCCACTCCATTAATTCAGCGTTCGCTCTTTTGGCATCTGAATTCCAATTGAATGTTTTTTCTTGCTGACTTATACTTGTATTCATTCTTGTTTGCTTTATATTATGTAGCGGTCAAAAGTTCCATAGCTCTCCGAGATTTTACCTTTACGAAAACTTAAACCAATCAGCAGCACACCGGAAGCTATTGCTATCCATAGCGCATTGCCGGATGGGTCCTTCAATATAATGCTTGCTGCAATGAGCCAGACCGCAAATGCAATATTTAAAAACCTTAACGTACGACCAACTTCAGCCATAGCAATTACTGTAAAGGTTACTATCAAGGCTCCGATTGTGGTCAGGTGATTTGCTATTGGTTTTTGTATTGAAAATAAAAAAGGCGTGAACATTAACCATAAACCGATAGCAGTTGATACAAGCAAGTTCCACGGAATATTAACTCCCCACATCATGGAAGGAATTGTTTTGTTTAACGGACCAATATAGCTTGGTGTCCGCGTATCATTACTTCCGCCTTCGATAGTATCTCCCATCCAGAAAGTTCTCCAGAAAGGTTTTCCTTCTTTTGTTCTTCGCACTATAAACTGAATCATGGCTACCACTTCGTCAAGCGTAAGCGGAATCATAACAACCATTGCAATAGCGGTAAGCAAACAAACCGAACACCAAAAGCCTACGGATACAGGTTGTAAAATAATGAGTACAATACTGACAACACCCAGAGGTATAACTAATATACCAAAGAAGGCAACCATCCAGGGCATGGTGCGCCAACGATTTGACATGCCCATGTATCCCATTAACGCTTCAATAGTATATGCGAGGTTTCCAAGTCCGCCATCAGAAATAGGAAAGGATTTAGAGACTGTAGATGTCAATACTTTTTCAGTGCCCCCGCCAAAAAACGGGTCCCAAACATGGTCAATATATCCTAATTGAAATGCGGCAAGATAACGCGATGCGAAAAAACCTACAAATGCCAATACGATAATTGGTGTTCGCTGCAACCACGATGATGGATTGTATGACCAGCCCGGAGGTGTTTCAGGACCGGGCGGCATTTCCATCATCATAGCCATCATACCCGGCATTTC
>JBDSOU010000212.1:0-13317 GCA_039914625.1 Bacteroidia bacterium
AGCATCTGATAATTGCGGAACAGCATCCCTGAGCAGCACGCATAACCCGGGAGCGACTTTCCCGTTAGGAACTACCAATGTAACTTATACAGCCGATGATGGCAATGGTAATACAGCAACGTGCAGCTTTACAATAACTGTAATTGAAAACCCTACTGCGGTTATAAGCAATAACTCATCTATATGTCTTGGTCAGCCTGCTGCCGTTCATTTAATATTTACCGGAACAGGTCCCTGGAACTATACCGTTTCAGATGGCTCGCAAATAGTATCGGGTTCTGCTGCAACAAGCCCGGTTGATATTAACATAACCCCGCCTTCAATCGGAGTGCATAATTATTCCGTAACTGTATTAGCTGACGCTAACTGCAGCGGCAGCGGATCAGGAGCGTCTGTAGTAACTGTAAGTTCAGCTCCTCCTTCCAACTCTGTGGGAACCATTACAGCCCCGCTCCAGGCATGCAGTGGAGATGTCTCCTTAATTACTTCTAACGGTGTGGGAGGTCAGAACATTAACTATTCATGGAATACAGGTACCACCTCGTCTGTAGTTAAATTCAGCGACAACGTTGGAGGGCCTTTTGTCAGCGGTCCTTTCTTAACCTCAGTAAATTCAGTGTATGCCCAATTCGGGGCTGTAACCACATCGGGTTATGATATATGTGTGCAGGGTGTAAACGGATGCGGCAGCACGAATAACAAATGTACATTCGTGAGAGGAAAGGTAAGTGTTCCGTCAACCATTACCGGACCCAATGTTGCCTGTCCGGGAGATTTAAAAAATTATAGCTGTAGCCTCTCTGGAGGAGCCTCGCTATACACTTGGTCATTCAATATCCCCGGAGCTGTAATTACTAATAATGGTACGCCCAGCGTGCAGGTAACATTTCCTGCATTCACTTCTGGACAATTATGTGTAACAGCAGCGTTAGCATGTGGCGGTTCTTCAACAAGTGCGGCAAAATGCATGACCGTTTCAAATACGCCTCTTGCACCGGGAACAGTCACCGGGCCTGCAAAAGTCTGTCCCGGAGCAACGGGAATATCGTTCTCTATAACTCCTATTTCCGGAGCATCAGGGTATAACTGGACGGTACCTGCCGGAGCAACTATTACTGGCGGAGCCAATACTCCTTCCATTGCAGTAAGCTTTCCAAATCCCTACACGGGAGCGCCTCCTGTTTGTGTATCCGCATTGAGCGCCTGTGCATCAAGCGTATCAAATTGCAAGGCTGTGGGTTCCAACATTCCCGGTCAACCCGGAGCTATGACCGGACCGGTTAACGGAGTTTGCAACTCTACTGTTCAATACTCTATTGCTAACGTTGCATCAGCATCAAGTTATACATGGACTATACCTGCAGGCTCAACCAATTTCTTAGGACAGGGCTCTACATCCATTCAGTTTACAGTGCCCCCGGCTCCCTTCACAAGCGGAGTGGTAAGTGTTGTTGCTAATACAATAGCCTGTACGCCCGGCACAAGTTCACCAAGGACTATCACTATATACGGAGCACCATCTCTCCCCTCCGCTATTTCACCGAACCCACCGGCATGGTGCGATTTCGGATTTATCAACTTCAGTGTTACCCCTGTTTCCCCGCTGCCGGTTTACCAGTGGGTTGTTACAAACGGATCAATTGATGCGGGACAAAACAGCAATAACATTGATGTGACCTGGGGAGCAGGAGCAGGAATTGTAAAAGTGAGATCTGTCAATTCATGCGGAGCAAGCAGTTACCGTACACTGAATGCTACATCAGTTTGCAGGGAAGAAAAAGCCCTGATCACTTCGGGTGAGTTATCTGTTTACCCGAATCCTGCACACGATAAGATTACTGTTGAACTAAATAGCAGCAGTAATGAACAGGCCCTTATTAGGATCAACGACCTGACCGGCAAGCTGATTTATTCACAGCAGGCTGAATTCCTTAACGGAATGTCAGCTTTTGAAATAAACCTCGCTCATATAGCCAAAGGAGTGTATATACTTTCTGTTGAAAGAAACAGTGGTGCAGAAAGGCTGAGAATAGTGGTTCAGTAAAAAATTCAGAAGGCCGGAAATTAGTTAATGATTTGAGCCGGGAGTTGAATTTCAAAACATCAAATACTTGTTTTGAAATTCAACTCCCGGTTCGCATTATTGGTTCATTTGTAAATTGTAAGTTTGCAGTGTTGTAAACCTGTAAAATTTTAAAAGCAATGAAATTTGGTGTTGTAATTTTTCCCGGCTCTAACTGTGACAGGGACATGATTCATGTGCTTCAAAATATCATGAAGCAAAAAGTAGAAGTGCTGTGGCACAAAGATCATGATCTGAAAAACTGCGACATGATTGTACTGCCGGGCGGGTTTTCTTTTGGAGATTATTTGCGTTCTGGAGCTATAGCCCGGTTTTCACCCATCATGCAGGAAATAACTCAATTTGCTGATAAAGGCGGATATGTTTTTGGCGTGTGCAATGGCTTCCAGATTTTATGCGAATCGCATTTACTACCGGGTACATTGCTGCACAACCTTCATCACAAATTTATCTGCAAAAATGTTTTCATAAAAGCAGAAACTGATGAAAGTCTTATTACTTCAAAGCTCAGCATGGGCAAAGTTTTAAAAATTCCTGTTGCTCACGCAGAAGGACGTTTTTATGCTGATGAAAATACGCTGCGTGAATTAAACGAAAAGAACCAGGTGCTTTTCCGCTATTGCGATGAGAAGGGAAACTTTATTGATGATCACAATCCAAACGGTGCTGCTGAAAGCATTGCGGGAATATGCAACAGGACACGAAATGTTTTTGGCATGATGCCACATCCCGAAAGAGCTGCCGATAACCTTCTGGGTAACACTGATGGAATTGGAATTTTTCAATCCGTTCTGAATTATGTGGAAGCTTAGTCCAGCTTCATATTTTATCATGACGTCAGCCACTTTAGCAAAAGCATCAATGCGAGTTTCATAAATTGATAAATCTTTGAAAGCCGGTTTCAATGCTTCCGGGTTAATCAAATTCACAAAGTCATGATACCAATCAATCCTTTGTTTTTGGAAAAAGCGAATGGAAAATTTCAGCTACATATATTTTCAACTGTATGCTGTAAATTAGAGAATTAAAATTTTCGTGTATATTGCTGTTGTCTTTTAACATCAGCCTGAACCCGAGTCCGGCCCCCACTCCCGCCCATTTAATAACTTTATATTGAGCATCCACATTCATAGTCATCAATGCAATTGCTTCTTTATCTGTCTGTCCGCGATCACCGGCCATATTTGTATAATAATAGAAATATGATTTTCCCCACCCTAAATTAACAGGAACACTTAACTGCCAGGGATCTTCATGGTAAAAGATGTATTCAAATGAAAGAGGAATAAAACTCATTTCAAGCTTAGCGTTCTGTGTGGTATCCTTATTATTGTAATGAAGCTTTTTTGGTTTCACAATATCAGAAGTTAGTACATAATACCCGATACCTATCTTAACCCGGTTATTAAATTCCAGCCCGGCTTTATAGCCAAAGGTATTGGCGCCTTTACTGGAAACAAAAGAGTTGTAAGCATCCAATTGGAAAAAAACTTTTGGTTTAGTGTGAAAGCTTGCGGATATAGTATCCAATATCTGGCTTTTTGCAGAATGAAAAAATAACGTCAGGCACATACAGGTAATGAAATACGCGAGCTTACTCATTCCATTATCCGAAGATTCCAATATTCCTTTTTTCACTTTTCAAAAATATTCAAATAAAAAGATGAAAGTGAGTGACGAGTAAGAAAGTTGTGCTGTAGCAACATACACCTTTTAAAAACAAAGAACTTATGAAATCTTTTCAACTCCTATCCCTGAGTTGTCATTCAAAATAATTTTTCCTTCTTCATAAGCAATTCCTTTAAACGGATCGTTTGAAATTAAAAGCGGTCCGTCCAGGTCAGCCCAGTCTGTTAGCGGTGAAAGCTGGGCTGCAGCTGAAACTCCGCAACTGCTTTCACTCATGCAGCCGATGAGGATTTTCATATCAAGTTCTTTTGCTCTTTTGATCATTTTCAACGCTTCATGCATACCCCCGCATTTCATCAGCTTGATATTGATACCGTGATAAGCGTCTTTTATTTTTTCAATGTCATCAAAAATCTGCACAGCTTCATCAGTGATAACAGGCAACGGACTTTTTTCTTTCAACCATTGAGCATCCTCAATTTTATTTTTTTCAAGAGGCTGTTCAATAAAAATGGCTCCCTGCTCTTTCAAATAATAAATCATATCCAAAGCAAATTCTTTTTCATTCCAACCCTGGTTTGCATCCACGCAAATGGGTTTATCGGTTTCATTCCGGATAGTTTCAATAATCAGTTTATCGAACGGTCCGCCTAATTTTATTTTCAGCAAATTAAAATCTTTTGCTTCCTGCAATTTTTGCAAAATGATTTTCGGAGTGTCCATGCCGATGGTAAAAGTGGTGTACGGTGTATTTTCTTTTTCTAATCCGAACATTTGATGACAGGGTTTTTCTAAAATCTTTCCTGTAAGATCGTGCAATGCAATATCAACAGCTGCTTTAGCCGCGTTGTTATTTTTATCAATTGAGAAAACATAATGAAGGATTTTTTCTTTTTCAATGGGAGATGAGAATTGCTGCAAATCCAATTTCGATAAAAAATTTATTACCGATTGTTGTGTTTCAGTTAAATAAGGCGGCAGCGCAGCTTCGCCATATCCAATAAGGTTTTCATATTGAAGTTCAACATACACTACAGGAGTAAAATCTCTTTTCCCCGCTGCTATTGCAAAAGGGTGCCTGAATTTTAAATCGAACGGGTAAAACCTAAGTTTCATAAGTACTATGAGGGATTAAAAAATATTTCTATTTTTGACAACCTTTTAATGGTGTCGCCAGTCAGCAGTATGCAAATGACCAATAATCAGTAATCTGTAATCTGTAATCTGTAATCTGTAATCTATAATCAGTAATCAGTAATCAGTAATCAGTAATCAGTAATCAGTAATCAGTAATCAGTAATCAGTAATCAGTAATCAGTAATCAGTAATCAGTAATCAATTGTAATTGGCAAAAGAACTAAAAACCAAACTATCATAACTAAACTTTATACATTAAACTCAAAAAAATTTTATGGCAAAAGCAAATCCGGTTGAACGATCAATTAATGATTTCATGCAGAGAATTATTGCAAAGAACCGCGGAGAAACGGAATTCCACCAGGCTGTTCATGAAGTGGCTGAAGTGGTAATTCCTTTTATGGAAGAACATCCGAAATACAAAGAAGCGAAAATACTTGAGCGCATTGCCGAGCCGGAGCGTGTAATTATTTTTCGCGTACCGTGGATTGATGACCGCAAACAATTCCAGATCAACCGGGGTTTTCGCATTCAAATGAACAGCGCACTGGGTCCTTATAAAGGCGGATTGCGTTTTCATCCTTCAGTATATATTGGCATTTTGAAATTCCTGGCTTTTGAACAGGTTTTTAAAAATAGCCTTACTACTTTGCCAATGGGTGGCGGCAAAGGCGGAAGTGATTTTGATCCGAAAGGAAAATCTGATAATGAGGTGATGCGTTTCTGCCAGAGTTTTATGACTGAATTGTTCAGGCACATTGATGCGTATGCTGATGTTCCGGCAGGTGATATCGGAGTTGGCGGACGCGAAATCGGTTTTTTATTCGGGCAGTATAAAAGAATTGCCAACCGCTTTACAGGCATTCTTACCGGCAAAGGAACCAATTATGGCGGAAGCTTAATACGTCCTGAAGCTACAGGTTACGGCTGTGTATATTTTACACAGGAAATGCTTGCTGCGAAAAGAGACGGAATAAAAAACAAAACTGTTGTTATTTCGGGTTCTGGAAATGTGGCGCAGTATGCTGCTGAGAAAGTGATTCAACTTGGCGGAAAGGTAGTTACCATGAGCGACAGCGATGGATTTATCTATGACAAAAACGGCATCAATGGTGAAAAGCTTGCATGGATCATGGATCTAAAAAACGAACAGCGCGGGCGCATCAGCGAGTATAAAAAGAAATTTAACGGAGAGTTTCACCAGGGAAAAACACCATGGGGAATTAAATGTGATGTGGCATTACCCTGTGCCACACAAAATGAATTGAACGAGGCTGATGCAAAGGTATTAGTGAATAACGGATGCAAAGCTGTTGCTGAAGGAGCTAACATGCCCTGCACTCCTGAAGCAGTTATGGTATTTATCAATGCAAAAATTCATTTCGCTCCGGGCAAAGCAAGCAATGCAGGCGGTGTGGCAGTGAGCGGTTTGGAAATGTCACAAAATTCGATGCGCCTTTCATGGACACGCGAAGAAGTGGATGCACGTCTTCATGAAATCATGAAAAGCATTCACCAGACTTGTTTGACCTATGGCGGTGAAAAAGGATTTACTAATTATGTGAAAGGCGCTAACATTGGCGGTTTTGTTAAAGTGGCTGATGCCATGCTTTCACAAGGATTAGTTTAAGCATCTGTGTAATTTAAAATGGAATGAAGGATTCGCGAAAAAAATCATTTATTCAAACCATATAAACAATTCATTCAGTTGCAATTTTTCTTTTTCTGCTTTCTGTATATCGCGAAAAATTTTACCATCGTGCATTTGAATAATACGATTGCCCAAACGATGGGCATCCTTCAAATGATGCGTGATAAAAATTGTTGTAAAGCCAAATAAAGAAATAAACTTCACAGCATTGCTCATTAGTAATTCAGAAGTTTTCGGATCAAGTGCAGCAGTTGGCTCATCCATCAATAAAATTTTTGCTTTATCCATTACAGCCATACTTAACGTTAATGCCTGTCGTTGCCCTCCTGACAATGAACCAACGGGTGAATCCAGCTTGTTTTCCAACCCCATATTCAATAACCGGATTTTTTCCTGAACTTCTGTGCGAAATTTTTTTGTGATTCCCATCACAAATTTTTTTGGTTTGGTTCGTAAAGCAGCTAAACGGAAGTTGTCAATAATGCTAAGGTCAGGTGCAGTTCCCTGCAAAGGGTTTTGAAAAATGCGTGCAATCCATTTGCTGCGTTCAAAATCTTTTAAATGATTTACTTTTTTTCCTTCAATTAATACATCACCTGAACTAACTGTTGCATTACCAGCAATTACATTTATCAAAGTAGATTTACCTGAACCGTTGCTTCCGAGTAATACGAGAAATTCACCCTTTTCAATTTTCAAATTAATATCTTTCAATGCATGAACCGCATTTGCAGTTCCGTCATTAAAAATTTTATATACGTTTCGCAATTCAATCATCTGCTTTCTTCTTTTGTAAAACGTGTAACGCTTACTACAAGCAAAACAATTGCAGCAGTAATTAATTTCAGATAATTCGGATTTAACCCTGAGTCAAGAGCAAAGGCAAGAATTAAACGAAACAGTATAGTTCCTGCAATTACTCCGAGAATCTGGACAAACAATTTATTATTTCTTAACAATTTCACCAGCGAATCTCCGATTATTACAGCGCCTAATCCGGAAATCACAATTCCTATTCCCATGTTGATGTCGGCAAAGCCCTGGTATTGGGTGATGAGGAATCCGCTTAATGCTGTTAATCCGTTTGCCAATGCAAGCCCGATTATTTTCATGCGTTGTGTATCCACACCGAGAGAGCGTACCATACTTTCACTGTTTCCGGTTGCACGCATGGCGATTCCGAAATCTGTTTTTAAAAGCCAGTTGATGAATAGAAATAATAACGCTGAGAAAAGAGCAAAGAGGACAGCTTTATTATTAAATTCATTGCTTGTAAATGTTATTGCAGAAAAAATAGTGGGTGTTTGAGTTAATGGAATATTGCTTCGTCCCATGATGCTGAGGTTGATGGAGTACAATGCTGTCATTACAAGTATTCCGGCTAACAGGGCATTTACTTTTAATTTGGTGTGAATGATTCCTGTTGTGAATCCTGCAATCATTCCGCTGCATACTGCAACTAATAAGGTGATGTATGGATTAAAACCATTGACAAGCATTATGGCTGTGACAGCTCCGCCTAACGTGTAGCTGCCATCAGTTGTAATATCGGGAATGTTAAAAATTTTCAGCGTGAGGAAAATTCCTAACCCGAGTGCGGTGAAACCTAAGCCTTGTAAGATTGCAGTAGTATAAAAATCCAAAATGATTTAGTTTAAAATAAAAAACCGGAATTTGGAGAAAACTTTTTCAGGACAAAATTATGATTCATTTCATTCCATAATGTAATTGATTTATTAAATTTGAAAAAATATCTTAATTATGAAAAGTCTGATTGATCGCATTACCATAGATGAAAATCTTTGCAATGGAAAACCAACTATTCGCGGCAAGCGTATTACCGTGCAATCAATTTTGGAATATCTCAGCGCAGGTGATTCAAACGAAGAAATCCTTAACCAATTTCCAACTTTAGAACCTGAAGACATCACCGCTTGTTTGCAATTTGCCGCTCATTTGATGGATAATAATTATGTTATTAAATCTGTCGCCTGATGGCTAAATTTTTAATTGACGCTAATTTGCCCATTAAAATTGATGCCTGGAATAATGATGAATTTATTCATATAAGCACAATTAATGATTCTTTCTCTGATGAAGAAATTTGGAATTATGCTTTAATGAATAACCTTATAATTATTACAAAGGATGCAGATTTTTCAATTCGTATTCTTCTCAAAAATCCTCCTCCTTACATAATTCATTTCCGGGTCGGCAATTTAAGACTCTCGGAATTAAACAATTTTATCAATAAAGTCTGGAAGGATATAGAGCCCATGACGAATCAATTTAAACTCATCAATGTTTATCTTGATCGGATTGAGGCAATAAGATGAAAGGTTATTTATATGAAGCAAAACTGCTATCGGGAACAATATTGAATTTCTTTGCCACTTCAGGTTTATAAATCCTCCTTCTGACATTTACAATTTCGGGTTTCAGGTTTTTTAAAGATTTTGTTTTTAAAAATTCTGCGGCCTGTTCGCCTGCCTGGTATCCCCATGAATAAAAATCGGCACCGAAGGATGCAACGGCTCCGCGATCCACCAAACCGGCTTCGCTGGTGAAGATGGGAATGTTTTTATCGTTGCAGCTTTTTGCAATGGTTTCAAATGATGCGAAAATGACATTGTCAGGTAATGCAAAAAAAACATCAATGCCTTTTGATAATAAGCTTTGGGTTACTAATTGCGTTTCGGAAGAATTGTTTACCGGAAGACTCACAAGTGTTAGTCCGAGATCTTTGCATTTGCTGTCGAGCTTATTGAAGGCATCGCGCGATTGGGGTTCGGATTGGTTGTAAACGGTTCCTATTTTTTTTGCTGAAGGCTTTAGTGTTTTAATTATGGTGATGGCAGTATCAATATAATCTAATGTTTCATATACACCAAAAAGATTTGAAGGATTGTTTCCGAGTGAATCGGTGAGGTGTGCAAGATCGGGGCGCGGGGCAACCATCATGCAAACAGGAATTGTTTTGGTGCGCTGCACGGCAGTGATGGTGGAAAGCGTTGTGTTGGTTGCAATCAAATCCACATTTTTTGAAATCAATAAATCACATGCCTGGCCAAGAGTTGGAATATCGCCCTGTGCGTTGTTATAGATTATTTGAATGGTAGAATCTTTTTCTGAATAACCATTTTTTTCTAATGCATCAAAAAAACCCTGCTTTGCTTTTGCAAGAGTAGGGTCTTCCACAAAATCGAGAAAACCGATGACGGGAATTGTTTTGCCAGAAGGGTTTTCTTTAGGAGCATTACATGCAGTAAAGAATATTATACTAAGAAAAAAATTAAAGATTATTTTCATAAATATTTTTTCTCAAAGCTAAATAAAATGAGTTTGATTTTTAAGGTTTAAAGTTTAAAGTTTAATTGAGCTTTGTTATTTTTAAAAAAATTAAGTTAAGTGACAGGCAATACTATTTAAGAAAGAAAAAACCATTTGCACAAAGCAGCACACTAAATATCTCAAACTTTTAATACAAGAGCAGTTGCTGATTATACCTGAACAGTTGTCAATTATGCAGTAGCAGTTACGAATTATGCAACAGCATATTTTATTTACCTAAAAGAGAAACCCGATTATTACCGTATAGTTATGAATTATGAGCTTTACGGAACTGATTATACGTTTTAAGAAACCAATTATTAGCTTTACGGAACCGATTATTCACGTTACGGAATCAATTATGCACTTTCCGGAACGGATTATACATGTTAAGAAACTAACTACATGATTAATATTCAGTGATTTAACAAAAAAGTTACGAACAAGCAAGGTAATGTATATAAATATGGGTAGTTTTATCCCCACAAACCATTTAAACCTAAAAATATGGAACCAAATTACAATTGCGCACAACAAGATTTGTACAGCGCGCTTAACACCATTTGGGATAATTATTTAATTGACCAGGCGGAATTTATGGCTTACAAGGCAGGCTATACAGTACTGAAAGGTACTACCGCAAAAGTGGCTATTAAAGCTGCAAAAGATTTGCCGGATGACCAGGCGCGAAGCGGACCTGCCGAACTTTTGAGAAACAAGGTAAAAGATGCGGCTGATAAAGTTATCGGAAATTTTGTGCAAACTAAAGGATATATTAACGGGATAACTGCTGAAGCTGACAGAAAAACAACTTACCAGATTGCAGGACAAAACTATTACCGGAAGGCAACTAATGATGACTGGGAAAGTGTTTCGGGTATGGCAACATCCATGAATAATTATCTGGTAGCCAATGCTACTGCGCTTGAAGACGGAGGAACAAATATGCCTGCAACTTTTCCGGCAGCTGTGCTGGCAAATATTACTGCTTTTGAGACTTTTTACGGACAATTTAAAACTGCATCGGAAACAGGAGTGAAAACTGATGCGAAAATTACCGCTAATAACGGCTGCATGACTACCGGCAGGGCAATGATGGATGATGCGGTTATTGTATTCAGAAAAAACCCGTCAAAGGCTGAACTTTATATTTTTGACCGGATTCTGGATTCGATAAGCCCGGATGAGGCAGGAATGAAAGGTGAGGTGATTGACTCCAACACTAATGTTGGAATTGAAGGTGCGGAAGTTAAAATGCAACAAGCCGGAAAACCAGCTATACTTACTGCTACTGATGAGGACGGACATTATGAAAAGACCGGAATTGAATCGGGTACTTATACGGTTACTATTACCAAAGCAGGTTTTCAGACAGTAACTGAAATTATCGTAATTAAACCGGGGACGGTGAGCGGACGTGATTTTCCGTTACAGCATACTCCTTAAAATATTTTTTTAAACAACAGGTTAGATTATTAATCCGAGAAAACCCGCGAGAGCGGGTTTTTTTTTGGTGTTAAGTTGTCTGAACCGTGATTAAACGGATTAAGTGATTAACAGGATTAAAGAAGGTGCTACAAAACAACATGCTAATCATTTTTTTTTCGAAAGGGAACCAGAAATTAATGACGGGTTGGAGAATGTGGAGGTGGTGAAGCTGAAGGTGAATGGGGAGGTGGAGAGGCAATGAAAAAATGAAAAGTGTTGTAAGATTGTTTAATGAAAAAATTCTTACTGAAATTAAACAGATAATATAAACTCCCTGATGATCCTTTCAAAAAATCCGTATTACTTTTTTAATCACGTGGTAGTCGTAAATAAGAGTGAGCAAATAAATTCCATCGGGAAGGGAATAAAATAGCTGCTGAAAGGAGCTTGAATTTATTGATTGAATTTTTTGTTCTTTCACACTATTACCCATCATGTCACTTATTAATAATAAGCCGCCCTTGTTATTTTCATCACAAGAGAAATGAATAGTTATATTTTTATTTTTCCGGGAAGAGATTTCAATGCACCCCGATGGGTCTGGTTGAACGCTTAAAATTTTTAGAATATGTTCATCACCGTTAAAATCGCTTTGGGTTAAACGATAATAGACACGACCACCGGGAGCATGATCTGTAAAAGTATATCGCATGGTGGTTACGGTGTTGCCGGCCCCGGGAATATTCGCTAACAGGCTGAAGTGGTCTGCATCATAAGATTTTTGAAGTGAAAAAAATTTATTATTTGTTTCGGAAGCGGTGATCCATTCTAAAATGACAGGGTTGTTGCCGGAAGCTTTAAAAGAAATGAGCTCGACCGGAAGCGAAATAATACAGGGACCGGGAAAATTGATTGGAAATGTTGAAGGTATAGTACCATTGCAGCCAAATAAACCTCCGGAGTTGGATGCCGGACCATTAGTTATAACAAGCGGACCTGCACCACTGATGGTAGCACCATTTCCGTTAATAAACGGACCCACTACGGTGACGGGACCATTAAAAACCACATTGTTGCTGTTGTTTTTATTATGCAAAGTGCCATTAACGGTAACTGACGCGGTGGAGTTTACAGTTACAAAACTGCCGTTAAAAAATGTTAAATCGAATACTTTGAGTGTACCGTTTACAGTGAGGACGCCACCTGTTTTTATTTCTATATCATACGTACTGCCGCCATTGAGGGTTCCCCCGCTGTTAATTGTTAAACTTCCTGAAATCCCATCTGAGTTTGTAAGGTTTTTATTTAAGATTACATTATGGCTGATATAGATATCATCAGATCCACCGGGTGTGCATCCGCACGATGCCCCACCGGAGGTATTGGACCAGGTTGCCGTAGCAGTCCAGTTTCCATTAGCGCGGCTGTATTTATTAGCAGCTATCAGGCTGTGTGAATAAATCAGTAACGAGAATAATGCAGTGAATAAAAATTTTATCATTAACTTTAAAATTTCAGTGTAAAAAATTAAACTTCGTAAAGAAGACATTTTACATTATAAGCGGCTATTTGATTACCGTGAAAATCTATTTTCTTTCATTTGAAAGAAATCGGCTATAATCTCATTTCTGTGAATTTGAACACTTCTTTATTTCAACCGGTTTAAAAGATTATGAAATAAATGCACTTAAAAATTAGATTAAAAACTCCTCTTAAATTGCTTTACGCGGAGGCTAAAAATGGTTTTGATAAATAAATTTTTTTAAAGAGAGATTTTACTAAGTGTGACATGTGTAAGAAAATGAATAAATTTTATTTAATCTCAAAAAATATTAGCTAACCATGATTTATTTTTTAATTGTTTCCACTAAATACAAAACATAAAATTTCTACCAGCTTCCCCCCGCACCGCCACCGCCAAAGCTTCCGCCTCCGAAACCGCCAAAGCCGCCTCCGCCACCACCGCCTCCCCATCCGCTGCCACCGCTGAAACCTCCCCAGCTTCCGCGACCCGATCCCCGGGCTGCATTGAGGAGCATCCATGCCGTCCAAAAGCTCA
>JBDSOU010000277.1:0-23404 GCA_039914625.1 Bacteroidia bacterium
CTAAGCAGTGCTATCAAGTGTTTCAGACTATTTTTGAAATGTGATTATAATCAAGCTGAAATATTAAAATTGATAACATATTTTATGAGGATAAGCAATGGATTTTAATTACACAAAGCATAGACTACGACATTTTGGCAATAAAAATTCAGTTTCGATTCTCATGTTTAAAAACTACCGAACCATTGACTAAGATACTTCTTATTAATCTTTTTGATGAAAAACAGGAGTGAGGATGAATGGGAAAATTGTTATTAGTAAATAGGAATTTTATCCGGTAACCTTAAAACTTAAACGTAAAACCTTAAACCTATAAATTTCCTCTCAGCTCTTGTTCTCGCTCAATCGCTTCAAACAGCGCTTTAAAATTACCTTTACCAAAAGACTTGGCTCCGCAGCGCTGTATGATTTCAAAAAATACAGTAGGGCGGTCTTGCACAGGCTTGGTAAAAAGCTGCAACAAATAACCTTCTTCATCGCGGTCAATCAGGATATTTAATTTTTTTATGGCTTCGGTATCTTCATTAATTTTTCCCACACGTTTCCATACATCATCATAATACGTTTCGGGCACATATAGAAATTCAACACCCCGTGAACGAAGCTCCGTTACCGTTGAAATTATATCATCAGTTGCTATAGCTATATGCTGCACCCCGGCAGCGTGATAAAAATCAAGATACTCTTCTATCTGCGATTTCCTTTTCCCGGCTGCCGGTTCATTAATCGGAAATTTCACAAATCCGCTGCCGTTAGAAACCACCTTGCTCATCAAAGCAGAATATTCTGTTGAAATATCGCTGTCATCAAAAGTGATCAGCAGTTTAAACCCCATTACATCTTCATAAAATTTTACCCACTCATTCATCTTTCCCAATTCCACATTTCCCACGCAATGGTCCACATGTTTTAAACCCACGGGTTTAGTTTGCAATTTGCTTTTCCACGCTTTAAAACCGGGCATAAAAGCGCCTTTATAATTTTTACGTTCCACAAATTTGTGAATCGTTTCACCATACGTCTTAATGGCAGCTATAACCACTTCACCAAATTCATCCTTTAAGGTAGTGGGTTCAATAACGGCTGTGGCTCCCCGTTTAACGGTTTCTTCAAAAGATTTTTTAGCATCGTCCACCCAAAGCGCAAGCACTTTCACCCCGTCACCGTGTTTCAATTGATGTTTTGCAATTTCACTGTCAGGCTGCAGGGCTGTTGTCAAAACCAACCGGATATTATGCTGCTGCAGCACATAAGAAGCACGTTCGCGCACCCCGGTCTCAGGGCCTGAATATGCAACTAATTCATATCCCCATGCCGACTGGTAATAATATGCCGACTGTTTTGCATTGCCCACATAAAATTCAACATGATCGGTTCCGTTAAGCGGAAGAAAGTCTTCTGCAATTGCAGGGTTGCTTTTTTTCTGAACATCTGTAATAGTTTCCATAGTATGTTTAATTAAAAATATGATACAAAATTATGGAAATTTAAGCAGCAGTTCAGGAAAATTATGACAAATAATAATAACGTTCCGGTTTGTTTTTCTCTGCGATTCTCTATTTTATCACTGCGAAACTTTGCGTAAAAGATTTATAACGCAGAGAACCGCCAGGAGTAAAAAAAATGAGGACCGCAAAGTTGAAAACCTTGACACCGCCCCCAAATAACTATCTGTTATTTCACCCCATCTTTCAGGGGAATCCAACTGGTTTCATCATTAAAAAATGAATCCAGAAATTTTTGAAATGCTTTTATTTCTTTTGGCGCCTGTGGGTCGGCTTCAGCAATGTATTTATATTTTCCATTGAGTAACGCTTCCGTAATCACCCCGGGGTAATCAGCAATATGAGGATTTCTATAGTCATCATTCATTTCAAGAATTTTATTCTGAGAAATAAACTTTTTAATTTCTTCCACTTTTGATTTGTCAAGCTGGGCAGAAAACAAACCAATATTTTTTACATGTTGTTTTCCTTCATAAACAACATACCCGCTTTGATAAATCGAGATTTTATACGTAGCACATTTTCCGAAACAGGGAGTCCGTTCAATAGAAGCAAGTAAAATCGTATCCGCAGCGGATGAAGAATCGGTTTGAGAAACTTTTTCTTTGCTTTTGCAGGAAAAGGAAATAACTATTGAAACAAAGAAAATACTAAAGAGCTTATTCATATTTAATTGTTAATTGAAAACTAAATTTTACTGTGTTCTATCCTCAAAAAAGTTTCCTCCTGAATGACAACGGAGTGTAACGAAAACTTTAAACTTTAAACCTTAAACTTACTTTTTCGGCAATTGGTAACCCTTTTGCTTTGCCATATCTTCAAGCCGCTGCTGGAATTTCGATTTCTTAAAAGGCTGTTTCTTTTTCTCCTGTATTTTCTTGTGGATTTCGTCCTCGTTAACAAATGCTTTGAAAAGATATTGCTGTCCTAACCCGCACAGATTGCTCAGGAAATAGTAATAGCTCAAGGCGGCAGAATAACTATTGAGTGCTCCCAGGAATATAATCGGTGTAAGGTACATCATCCATTTCATTTGCGGATTTGCAGCAGTGGTCATTTGCATATTGATTGCAGTAAACAGCAGGGTAGAAGCGGTCATCAGTAATGTAAATAAGCTCACATGGTTTCCATACCACGGAATTGTAAAAGGCAGGGTGGCTATCGAATCATAAGTAGAAAGATCCTTTGCCCAGAGAAAATGCTGCTGGCGCAATTCAATCGAAGCAGGAAAGAAACTGAACATGGCAAAAAGAATAGGAATTTGCAATACAGCGGGGATACAACCTCCCAGCGGATTTACACCGGCACGTTTGTAAAGGGCCATCAGTTCCTGCTGTTTTTTCATTGCATCATCAGGGTATTTCAGGTTCAGTTCAGTCACTTCCGGCTGCAGTACTTTCATTTTTGCCTGTGAAAGAAAGGAGCGGTAAGTGAGAGGCAACAGTAATATCCTGATCATAATGGTGAGGATAAGAATGATAATTCCGTAATTAATATTAAAGCTGTTGAGCCAGTTAAAAACAGGAATTACTAACCAGCGGTTTACAAATCCGAAAAATCCCAGCTTAATTATTTTTTCAAGATCAAGGTCCATTTTTTTTAATGTCTGAAAATGGTTTGGACCAAAATAAAAATCCATTGCATACGTTTCTTCGGTTTTATGAGAAAACGGTAACCGGAAGCTTGCCTTGAAATCCTTTACATATTCCGTGGAAGGTTCATCAGTATGAGTTGCAATTTTAGAACTCTCAAAACCATCTTTTGAAATAAGAATGGATGAAAAAAATTGCTGCTTGAATGCAACCCATTTAATTTTTGTGTTCAGGTCTTTTTGTTCATCACTTCCTTCCGAAATATTTTCTACAGCATCATTCAGGTATTTATAATAAATCGAGGCATATTGTCTTTCGGTTTCCATGGTGCGCTCCTGCTTTAACAAAGTTTGGTGCCAGTCCAGGTCAATAAAAGCGTTGTTCGCTGCAATAAGATCATTAAATCCATTCATCTTAATTGAAAACTTCAGCAAATAACTGTCATCACTAAGAGCGTAATTATATTCAATGTACTTATTTTCTCCGGCATTGAGCCGCAGCACCAGTTCTTTTTTTGCACCGGGATTGACAGCAGTAAAAAAAAGATTGTTTGTTGAAATAATTCTGTTCTGTGAAAAGAAATTTAATCCAAAGACAGTTGAATCGCCTTCAAAAAGAATGAGCGGCCGTCCTTCAAATGATTTGTATTGTTTCAGCTGCAGCGAAGTAATATGCCCTCCTTTAGAAGCTATTTTCACCCGCATAAAATTATTTTCGATTACATAAAAATCATTTGTACCTGAGGCAGCATGGGCAAACGATCCTAACTGCTGTTCCATCGCAATAGCTTTTGCAGAATCATTTTGCAGGGCTGTATCGGCAACTGCAGCTACCTGCTGTTGCTGTTGCTGCTGTTGTTGTTTTAGCTGGTATAAATTTATTGAATCTTTTGTTTTTTCAACCAATGCTATAGAATCCTGCTGGCGCATGGCTTCAAGTTGTTCTTTGCCTGGCTGGTTCCAGAGGCTGAAGCCGATAAGTAGCGCTCCCATCAATAAAAGCCCTATGATTGAATTACGATCCATTGAAAATTAGTGTGTGCGGACAAAGATAGAAAAAGAGTTTCGGGTTTAGAGTTTTATGTCCCCGGAAGGGCATAACAAGGGAAGTAAAAGTATTCAATACTGAAATCCGGTTAAAGCCATTTTCCACAGTTTTTCAGTAGCATCGTTCGCATATTTTTGCGCCCCGAATTTTTTCACCCATCGTATTCCTTCTATTACATTGGTTAAAAAAATTTCATCAGCGTTGAAAATGTCTGCCATTTGAAGCGGCTTCTCACTGTAACCTGTTTTTTTCTTTTCACAGATTCTCAAAATATTTTTTCGCATAACCCCATTCACTCCGCACTCAATGACAGGAGGAGTGATAATGATTTTGTTTTTTATTATAAAAATATTCGAGCTGACGGCCTCCGCAATATTTCCATCCGTATTCAGAATAAGGCAATCATCAAAATTATTTTCATTTGCAAAAATTCCGGCAAGAACATACGTAAGGCTGTTTGATGTTTTGAAATTGGACACACGACTCTTTGACTTTTGGATTTCGGAATAAATACCGACAGACAACCCTTTTTTACTTAAACGGTTAGTATATTTCTTTATTTTTTCAGCAACAATAACAAAGCCGGGTAAATTGTTTTCCGGGGTGTAATAACCTCCTTCATTCCTGTAAACCTGCAGCCGGATTCTGGCATCCCCGATAACTTTATTTTTCTTAACAAGATCAGAAATTTGTTTTTGAAAATATGTTGAGGAAAATTTTTCAGGAATTTTCATTTTCAAAAATCTCATCCCATTCAGCAAACGGTCAAGATGATCTTCAATAAAAAGAATTTTTTTATCATGCCATCTCATGGTTTCGAATAACGCATCGCCATAACAAAAGGCACGATTGGTTACTTTAAAAAGGGGAGTATCGGCAGCAATTATTTTTTCGTTAAAATTTGTAAAGGAACTCATGGTTATTGAATCAAATGCAAAATGGTTTTCAGGTCCGTATCGGACTCCACTTTAATTCCTTTCACATGTACCTTTTCTCCGGCTTCAATATCACGGTCGCGGTCTCCTATAAAATAAGATTGAAATGGATCAATATCAAATCTTGCAATGGCTTTTTCAAGCAATAAAGAATCCGGTTTGCGGCAAATACACCTTCCGGTTTCTGTGTAATGAGGGCAATAATAAATTTCTGTAATCCGAATATCTTTTAAACTGAACTGTTTCAGCATGTAGTTATGCACTTGCTCCACATCTTGATGGGTATAAACATTTCGGGCAATTCCGGCCTGGTTGCTGATCACGATCAACAAATAGTTTTTATCATGCAAAATTTTTAGTGCTTCGAAAATTCCGTCAGTAAAAACAAAATCTTCAATTCGAAAAGTATAAGATGCATTATCTTTATTCAGCACACCATCCCTGTCAAGAAATACTGCTTTATTCATAAATTATTTGAAGAGCTGAAATTCATCAATTGATCCAGAAAATAAAGTCCGAGAGATGGTTTTAATCCAATGGTGAATACAACTCCGAAAATAGCCCCCCATAAATGTGCATCATGATTAATATTATCACCGCCTTTTTTCCCCATATAATATTCATAACCTACGTACAGCACAGCCATTATGATAGCAGGCATTTTAATGAAATAAACATACACACTTCCTAAAGGGTTAAATATAACCGAAGCAAACAACACAGCAGCAACAGCCCCCGAAGCGCCAAGAGCATTGTAATTGAAATCATTTTTATGCCTGGCATAGCTGGGCACAATAGAAATTATAAGCGCACCTATATAAAGGATCAAATAATATAATTGTGCATGTTCAGCAAATACCTGCCCGAAATAAATTTCAACTGCGCTGCCGAAACTGTAGAATACAAACATATTTATAAACAGGTGCATGAAGTCAGCGTGTATTAATCCGCTGCTTATAAAACGGAACCATTCCTTATTGTGCAGAACTTTATAAGGATTAAAAATCAGTTTACCCATCAAAGCCTGGTTTGAAAATGCCATGAGCGAGGTAATAACGGTAATAATGATGATAGCTAAAGTCATGATAATAAAGTTGCGTCAAAGGTAGAGAAATTGATAAAAACTTTTCGGGTAAAAAATTTCAATAAATATTTTTTATTTTTAACCCCTTAAAAGTTTAACTATGCGTATTTGGAACCAGATGCCTTTATTTCGTCTGTTAATTCCTTTTATAACAGGAATATTGATCGAAATTTTTTGCCCGTTTCAGATTGAAATTCTTCTTTGGATACTACCCGTTTTCTTATTCATTATTTCACTTTTTACATTTATAAAAAAAATTTACAGGAAAGTAAGTATTCGATGGATATATGGTGCTGCACTGAATTTCTGCGTATTTATTCTTGGAGTTTTACTGACATGGCTGCATACTGAAAAAAATGAAAGCAGCCATTTTTCTTATTCATTTCCTGCAAAGGAATATATCGGTGTACTTGCTGACCAATTGCATGAAAAGAAAAATTCTTATAAAACTATTGTAGAATTAAAATCCATCAGGCTTAAGGACGGTGATTGGAAAAATGTAACCGGAAAAGTTTTGATTTACCTTGCAATGGATACCGCTTCTGCAAAATTGAAGTACGGAGATGTAATTATGTTTGCTGCATTACCGAAGGAAGTTGATCCGCCCAAAAACCCGGAACAATTTAATTACAAAAGATTTCTTTCTTTTCATAATGTATATCACCAGGTTTATCTTGCAGGAAATAAATGGAAAAGTTTAAATTATAATGAAGGAAATGCGTTGCGTAAATTCAGTTTTGATTTGCGCGATAGATTAGTGGATATTTTCAAAACAAGAATTATTCGCGAACAAGAGTATGGAGTGGCTTCAGCATTAGTATTAGGTTATGAAGATAATATTGATGCAGAACTCATCAATGCATATTCCAACGCAGGGGCATTGCATGTTTTGTCTGTGTCCGGCATGCATGTAGGAATTATTTTTCTTGTTTTTAGCTGGATGCTAAGCTGGATGGATAAAAGCAAATGGTTGCGGCATTTGAAATTTATTGTCCTGCTTTTATTTATCTGGTTCTATGCAATGCTCACCGGGTTTTCTCCCGCGGTGCTCCGTTCAGCAATGATGATTACTGTTGTAATTATCGGCAGCTGGAGCAAGAGTAGTTCGAATATTTTCAATACCCTCATTGTTTCAGTTTTTGCATTGCTCCTTTATAATCCTTACTATATTACAGAAGTGGGATTTCAATTAAGCTATCTTGCTGTTTTCGGAATTTGTTATTTGCATCCAATGATTGCTAAATGGTTTGAACCTTCCAATTGGTTGGTATATAGTATCTGGCAAATAACCTCTGTTTCTATAAGTGCACAATTGATGACCTTTCCTCTCGGGCTTTTATATTTCCATCAATTCCCGAATTTATTTTTTATTTCCAACATTGTTGTAATTCCGCTCTCAACTGTTATAATTTACATTTCAATCCTGCTCTTATTTACTTCATGGATCCCGGTGTTCTCTACGTACCTGGCGGTCACATGTTTTGGATTGCTGTATGCTTTAAATAACTCAGTTCTTTTTGTTGAAAAAATTCCATTTTCAATTGTTCCCGATATTTCGATATCAGTTTTTGAAACATGGATTATTTATTTGTTAATGGCACTATTTATTTTTTTTCTTGTTTACAAGCGCCCGATTTTTCTCATTTCAGGATTAAGTTTGGTTATAGTTTTATGTACGGGACAATTGTTGGAAAGTATTTCAATTAACAGTCAGAAAAAATTTATTGTTTATGATATTCCGAAACAAACGGCTATTGAATTAGTTGCTTCAACTGAAAATATTTTTATTGCTCCCCGTGATTTAATTAATGATAAAAGCAGAATGATGTTTAATATTTTACATAATCGGTGGCTGCTGGGTTTGAATCAGACAACTAATATTGATTCTTCAAAAATCAGTTTGAAAAATGATAAGTACATTGTAAAAAATAATTTTGTTCAGTTTTTTAATAAGAAGGTTTTGATTCTGAAAAATAAATTTATTGTTCAAAATAAAAAAACAGTAAAAGAAAAGCTGAAACTTGATTATCTTATTCTTTCCGGAAATAATTATCAAAAATTAGAGGATATTATTAATTATTTCGACTTCAAGCTATTGATTATTGATTCTTCGAATTCATTGTGGAGAGCGGAAAAAGTCATCAAGAAATGCCGCGAGCAGCACATAAATTACTTTTCGGTTCCCCATAACGGAGCTTATGTGGCAGATATTTAGGATTTCAAATTATTTTTTTATCCGGTTAAGGCATATTGATGAAAAGGATTTTTATTTTTGACAGATATTAAAGTTCATTTTAATTTCTTTTTAACTTGACCATTCAGCAATTACTTACCAAATACTGGGGCTTTACTACTTTTCGTCCGTTGCAGGAAGATATTATTAATTCCGTTCTTGCCGGAAATGATACATTGGCTTTGCTGCCGACAGGAGGGGGGAAATCTGTTTGTTTTCAAATCCCTTCATTGGCAAAAAACGGAATTTGTATTGTGGTTTCCCCACTAATTGCCCTGATGAAAGATCAGGTAGAGAGTTTGAAAAAAAAAGGGATCAAAGCAATGTCAATAGTTTCAGGAATGAGTGCCCGTGAAGTGGACATAGCTTTAGACAATGCTATATTCGGTGATTATAAATTTCTTTACCTCTCGCCCGAACGGCTTTCTTCTGAAATGGTGCGGATGCGTATTGAAAAAATGAATGTGAATTTATTTGCCATTGATGAAGCGCATTGCATTTCGCAGTGGGGTTATGATTTCCGTCCGCCTTACCTGAGGCTTTCCGAAATAAGAGAATTACATCCGCAGGTCCCCGTGCTGGCGCTGACGGCCACCGCTACACCGCCTGTGCAAAAAGATATTCAGCAAAAGCTGCATTTTAAAAAGGAAAATATTTTTATCAAAAGTTTTGAGCGGAAAAATATTTCTTACATTGTTCTTTATAATGAAGATAAGTTTCAGAAGACCATTAATATTCTGAATAAGGTGAATGGAACTGCAATTATATATGTACGCAACCGGAAAAAAACCAAGGAAATTGCCGACCTGCTTCTCAAAAATAAAATCAGCGCTGATTTTTATCATGCCGGGCTTACTACTTCTACCCGGAATGAAAAACAGCTTGCATGGATAAATAATAAAACACGGGTCATTGTTGCAACCAATGCGTTCGGAATGGGAATTGACAAGCCGGATGTGCGCACCGTGATCCATCTTGATCTTCCTGATTCGCCCGAAGCATATTACCAGGAAGCGGGTCGTGGAGGACGTGATGAAAAGTCTGCTTATGCAGTTATTTTTTATTCCGAAGCCGACAGGATTGAAATGGAAAAAAGAGTTGATTTAACTTTTCCTTCTGTAGAACAAATCAAGAACGTGTATCATGCGATTGCAAATTACCTGCAGGTTCCCACAGGAACAGGGCAAGGGGTGAGTTATAATTTTAATGTGGCTGATTTTTGCAATCATTATAAATTGCATGCGCTGCGTGTTTTTAATTGTATTAAAATTCTGGAGCTTGAAGATTACATATCCCTGAGTGATTCAGCCTATCTTCCTTCGCGTTTGCATTTCACTGTTAACAATATGGAGTTATATAAATTCCAGGTGCAGCAGCCGGCTTATGATTATTTTATAAAAACAATTCTTCGTTCTTATGAAGGAGTATTTGATGATTTTGTGAAAATCAACGAGAAGGAAATTTCAACCAGATCAGGGATTGAAATAGAGCAGGTTATTAAAAATCTGAATTATTTAAAAAGGCTTGGCTTATTAAATTACGAACCCCAAACTGATAAATCACAATTGGTATTTACCCAACCGCGGGTGGGCAGCGATGAAGTAATGATCAGCAAAGAACATCTTGCCGACAGGAAAAAACGATTTGTTGAACGCGCAAATTCTGTGCTGAGGTATGTTGAATCCCTGCACAAGTGCAGGAGCATGATGCTGCTGAATTATTTTGGTGAAAAAACAGAACAGCGTTGCGGCTCGTGTGATTATTGCCGTGAACGGAATAAATTAGAATTAAATGAAATAGAGTTTTCCGGTATCAGTGAAAAAGTTAAAGTGCTTACTACACAGCGCGCGCTCACACTGCAAAATCTTATTACTGATTTAAAAATTCCGAATGATGATAAAGCGATTAAAGCAATTCAATGGATGCTGGATAATGATCAATTGCGTTATGTAAATGGTGAGGAGTTGAAGTGGATGGATTGAAACTGGAAGTTGGAAGTTAGAAATTGGAAAATAAAAGTTATTGTGCCCAAACTAAAAAAGGATTTTTATTTAAGAGAGGATGTTGTGCAGATTGCAAAAGAACTCCTGGGAAAATATCTTTTTACAAAATTTGATGGAAAATTAACAGGGGGAGTTATTTCTGAAACCGAAGCATACAACGGAATTATTGACAGGGCTTCACATGCTTTCGGAGGAAGAAGGACTGAACGCACAGAAATTATGTATTGGGAAGGCGGTACTGCATATGTGTATTTGTGTTATGGCATTCATTCTTTGTTTAATGTTGTAACCAATACCAGTGATATTCCGCATGCAGTTTTAATACGAGGTATTCATCCGACTCATGGAATGGAGATCATGCTGAAAAGGAGAAATAAAAAATCAGCTGGTAAAACGTTAACAAATGGTCCCGGCAGCGTTGGACAAGCGTTGGGTATTAATCGTGCACATACAGGTATGAAACTTTCCGGAAATAAAATATGGATTGAAGACCGGAATAAAATAATTTCAGCTTCAGAGATTTTTATTACCAAAAGAATAGGTGTTGAATATTCTAAAGAAGCAGCACATTATCCTTACCGGTTTGTCTTGAAGACAATTAACGGTAAACAATAGACAATGCACAATAGATCTAAAATTGTGATCGTGCATCCTGAACTGAAATCATAAATCGTAAATCTAAAATCATACATCCTTCATGCTTCTCTTTCACATAGGTTTTCTCGAAATCAGGTGGCTTGATGTTCTTGATGTGCTTGTGGTGGCTTTTTTGCTTTACAAAGTGTATGAGCTGCTGAAAGGAAGCGCTGCCATGAGCATTTTTATTGGCATTGTTGCCATTTATGCTTTATGGTGGCTGTGTTCAAGAGTCCTGGATATGAAACTTCTCGGCACATTGCTTGAGAAGTTTATTGGTGTGGGTGTTCTTGCCCTGATCATCGTTTTTCAGCCTGAACTAAGAAGATTTTTAATCATGCTCGGTTCAAATACCTTTATTGCAAAAAACCCCATCACCCAAAAGTTTTTCAAATGGCAGCCGCAGGGAAAAGCATCAAATGAAATTATTCCGATTGTCAAAGCAAGTGCATCCATGTCGAAAGCAAAAACCGGAGCCATTATAGTTCTTGAACGAAATACCGATTTAAAATTTTATGCTGATACCGGAGACATAATGGATGCAGAAGTTTCAAAACGCCTGATAGAAAATATTTTTTTTAAGAACAGCCCGCTTCATGACGGAGCTATTATTATTTCGAACAATAAAATAAAAGCTGCCAGGTGTGTACTGCCTGTTACCGATAACTCCGACCTGCCTGCAAACTATGGCATGAGGCATCGTGCTGCAATTGGTATTACCGAACAGAGTGATGCAATTACAATAATTGTTTCAGAAGAAACCGGGCAAATCTCGGTGGCGAATGATGGAAAAATAATTGCTAATTTATCGGCTGAAGAACTGGAAAAATATTTATTGAAAGAGTTGAAATGAGTTGAAAACTAAAGTTGAAAATTCAATCAAGAAAATTATTCTTGAATAATATAAAATTATAGATTCATCGAACTTACGTGATTAGTTCAATTTCCGCCTTTTTCCCAAAATGCTGATGAAGATTTAAGTTGGTAGAGAAACATTAACAAATCACAAAACAATTTTACTTCATCATTTCATCGAACTAATAAGAAGAGATGAACTTTTCATGCAAGCTCATGCATTTTTCAAGCGCTTTTAGATAAAAGCTGAAAATAAGTCCCTTCAACTTGCTTTCCTTCTTTTTATAATAAATTACATCATGTGTAAACAAATCCCAATTTTGCGAAATGAGTAAATCTTGTGCAATTGAAATACTTGGCTCTATCGAACGCGCAGTATGCCAGCATCCTTTTGGAATATAAACTGTTTCACCCCGATTTACCACTACTGATGTTCCTTTTGCATTTTTAAAAAGCGGATATTTTTCGTAATCCGGATTATGATAATCTTTAATCGTTGACTTCCACGGATCATTTGCATCGGGATATAAATATTTTTCACTGCCCGGTTCATAAAGTATGAATTCTTTTTTTCCATATACCTGTGTCACGATTGCATACAAACCATACAGATCATAATGAATATAAGGGAACCAACCCGAAGTTCCTCCAAAAAATATTTCAAGTGTCGCTGACTGGGGGATAAAACGATCACTGAATAACGGGCTTTTCAAACGATTTTTATTCATTATTTCGAATCCGGGTTGAATATACTGTAACAACTCGGGAAACTTTCTTTCAATATCTAATTTCCAAGGATAAGGAGCTGGATTCTGTTCTGTTGAGGCGAACATCATGTCAATATACTCCTTCATCTTGTATTGCTTTCCTTTTATACCAGCCACCTTATCAGGAAAATTTCTTTTGAAAAATTCAGGAGTAAAATACTCATGCGCTTTCCAATTCTTGGAAGCATTTGTTAATAATACAGGCTTGTTTAACCTAATGTATTCGTTCACAAAATCCACGTAACTAAGATCGCTTCTTCTATCAATCATAGAAATTTAATTTAAGATGTTAAAGATAATTTTTTTTAATTGCCTGATTTCTTAATTTAAAAATTAAATTTCTTATACTTAATTAATTAATTTTGTTTCGATTTGAAGTAGTGCTCTAATGTGTTTGTAAAGTTGCAAAAAAAAGAAATCCTTAAAAAGCATATTAGATTAAAATAATAAAGTTATAAATTGAATGCAGCTCCATTCTATTATTGAGTACTTGCTCAAAAAATAAATAAACTCCGGTTAATAATACAATGCTTATTTCACTTTTAATCATTCATTAAAATCAACCACAATTTAAAACCAAAAGCTTACAGGTTTAAAGCTGAACGAACTAAAACTAAGTTAATTTCCTCCCAGGCTTTTATACTTATTCATATAAAAATCGGCATTCTGCTTGTCACCTTTAAATCCGTATGTAATGCTGAGAAAATAATAAGCCTGTTTATAATCAGGAGAGGTTTTGATACATTGAAGCAAATATTTTATTGCATTATCATAGTCTTTCATCATGCCATATACACTGCCGAGATTGGCTAATCCTTCAGTATAATTCGGATCAAGCTCAACAGCTTTTTTAAACGCATTTAATGCGCCAGGCATATCTCCCTTTTCAAAATACAATGTACCCATATTGCTATGGTACGTTGCATTAGTGGGATTGTATTGCAGCGCTTTTGAATAATAAGTAAAAGCTTCATCAATATTTTTTTTACGGTAATATGAAACACCCAATTGATTGTAAGGATCAGCAAATACGGGATGTATCTCCACAGATTTTTTCAATTCAGCAATAGCAGTATCAAGAGTAAGCTGTTGGACCAAAGAATCTTTTCTTCCTAAATTTTCGGGTTTTGCAAGAAGGTTTCCGAAATAGTAATGGGTACGCGTACTGTTAGGAGCAAGTTTTACATCATTTGAAAACAGTGTATAGTTATCCTTCCAAACCACATTCCGGGTTTCGGTCTTGAATGCATATAAGATAAAAACTATTCCGACAATAGAAAATATTTTAACATTCTTTAAAACAAAATCCTTCACGTTATAACTTTTATTTTCATCGGGGTTGAAAAATATTTTTGAAGCTAAGAAAGCAATTGCGAGACAGAAACCCAGTGATGGCAAATACATCAGACGTTCTCCGAAAGATGTTCCGATAATCAAAACAATATTAGAAAAAATAGAAATGGTAACGAGGTAATATAAAATTGAAAACGACAGCCCGTCTTTCTTTTTAAAACGAAAAAGAGCAAAAGCGAACATAGCTATATAAGCAAGCAATGAAACAATAAATTTCCAGTCGGATAAAGTAACAATGGGAATTTGGTTGAAAGAACGGTCAAAAATAAGCGGGTGCGGAAAGAAAAGAAGTTTCAGATAGATGCCACAAATTAAAACTGCTGTTGCAAAACGATCAGCTCCGTTATGCGCAGCCATTAATAAATTATCTGCTACAGCAAAAGTTGTTTTCAAACCCTGGTCAAGAATATTATGCCTGAGTAATAAAAAAATGGCAACCGGAATCAGCATCATGGCAGTCACTCGTATATTTTTTTTTGCAGGTGCATCAGTGAAAAAATAAATGGCAAGCGGAACTACAGCAAAAAATGTAATCCCCGATTCTTTAGAGAGCAATGAAAGCAGGAAACAAACCAGTGCAAGAATGATGTGTATTGGCTTTTCTTTTTGAAGATAGCTGTGAATAAAATTCATGGTGAGCAAAACAAAAAACAGGCTCAGAATTTCATCAACACTTTTAATGCTTGACACCACTTCTGTGTGGATAGGATGTGCAATGAAAAGGAGGGAAGCAACAAAGGGAATAACCAGGTTTTGTTTAATGTATTTGCTCAGCGTAAAAAATAAAAGCAATCCTGTAGCGGCATACAGCAGCACATTTATTAAATGGCCGGGTGTTGCACTGTCAGGAGCAATTGCCCATGCTGCTGCAAATATCGCTTTCGGAATGGGGCGGTATAATTCATCTTGGGTAAAATAATATCCGTAACGGTAAGGAGTTTTAAATATCTGCGGAATCGCCTGCCACCCTTGCCGTGTGAGGCGGTTTTCTTTTATTACTGAATAATCATCCAGCGTGAAATCAAAATGAATCGTATTTACATAAAGAAGAAAACCTGCTGCCGCCACAAAAATGCCAAGCATCCACTTGAGCTTTGACTGCGATTGCAAAACTTTTTGCTGTGCCTGCTTCACCTCAACCAAAGGTTTTTGCAAATCAACTTTCTCTTTGCGTGTAGGCTTTTTTTTCTGCATGAAATAATTTCAGCAATTTAATAATCTTGTACGAATACGAATGACGAAAATTTGAACTATAAATTTATTTCACTGCAGCAGCGGAATCGCTTTTCACTCCCAATGAATCGTTGTGCTCAAACATTTTTACTAAATCTTCAGGGCTCTTTCCAAGATTAGCCAACGAAAAATTTACATCGCTTGCAAGCTTATGATTGGGATATTTCTGAAGAAATTCTTCGTAAATCCTTTTTGCGTTTTGCATATCATTCAACTGTGTTTCATAGATAAATCCCTGCAGAAAAAAGGCAACAGGCTGCTTGGGGTAAGAATTTATCTCGCTGCATTTTTTGTAAAAGTCAATAGCTTCGCGGTATTCGCCAATGCCATTGGAAATATCGCCCGCCCTGAATAAATATTCAGCTGCCATGCTATCCTCACTGAATTTGGCAGCGTATTCTTTGTACATACTTATCATTTCCTGTGCTTTCTTCCGGTTCACCGTTTGCGATGAATCATTCAACATGTCTTTTTCAGTTTGACTGATCTTTTCAGTTAACTTTTTATTTTCTGATTTGCAGGAAGCAAGCGCTGCGGTGATTACTACAATCCAAAGAATTTTCTTCATAATGATTTATTTTATTTTTCAAATATATTTATTTGCTGTGAGTGATTTTGTTTTCCAATTTCCGACTTCTAACTTCCAGCCTCCGGTTTCACTATTCACTTAAACGGTGATCCCTCTTCTTTTGCCATGTGATTATAAACCATTCTATCCATCACTGCCGGAAAAAATTTATTTATCAATACAGTAAGCTTTCCATTCCGTGTTAAAATCAAATCACGTTCTCTATTATTTATTGCATGTAAAATACGATCAGCAACTTCTTCGGCACTCATCATTTTTAACTCGTCACGCGGTGATTCTCCCTGTGCAGTCCCATCTTTTGACAATGCTGTATTCCGTATGTTTGATGTGGTAAAACCCGGACAAGCAACAAGGACATGTAAATTTTTCTTCAGGTTTTCTATCCGTAATGTTTCAAGAAACCCTTCCATTGCAAATTTTGAAGCACAGTATCCGCTGCGTCCCGGCAAGCCTTTTTTTCCGGCAATGGAAGAAATTCCTGCAACAGAGCCTTTTGTTTTCAACAAATGCGGCAAAGCATATTTTGTACAATAAACAGTTCCCCAAAAATTTGTATCCATCACCTTTTTCAATACCGTTAAATCGGCTTCTTCAAACAATGCCCGCATGCTTATTCCTGCATTATTAATAAGGACATCCACACGGCTGAATTTTTTTACGGTTTCGTCAATTAATTTTTTGCAATCCTCTTCTTTGCTTACATCGCAAATAACTGCTAAAACATTGGTATTTATTTTCCTGATTTCCTCTTCCGATTCTTTCAATTTTTTTTCATCTCTTCCGGTAATTACTACACCGGACGCTGTCTTTGCAAAAGCCATTGCACAAGCTTTTCCAATGCCTGATGTAGCTCCTGTTATGATAACAACTTTTTCTCTCAAGTATAAGAGGTTTTGAATTTGGATCCGGTGATCCCGGTTCAATTAAAGGTTTACAAAAATAGATACTTTTGCACGCTATGCAAATCATTGAAGTAAAAACCGCGATTGACCGCGATGATTTTCTGCTTCTCCCCCTCGAAATCTATAAAAATGATCCCAATTGGATTCGCCCGCTTGATAATGATATTAACGGAGTTTTTGATCCGAAAAAGAATAAGTTTTTCCGTTTCGGAGAATGTACACGCTGGATTTTAAAAGATGATTCAGGAAAAACCATTGGCCGCGTTGCAGCTTTTATAAATAAAAAGCTGGCTGCAAAAAATGACCAGCCTACAGGCGGAATGGGTTTTTTTGAATGTATTGATAACAAAGAAGCTGCTTTCCTTCTTTTTGAAACATGTAAGTTATGGTTGCAGCAAAAAGGTATGGAGGCAATGGATGGCCCTGTAAATTTCGGTGAACGCGACAGCTGGTGGGGATTAATGATCAGTGGTTTTTTTTCCCCGTGTTATAAAATGAATTATAATCCCCCTTATTACCAGGAACTTTTTGAATTGTATGGATTTCAAACATACTTTAAGCAATTTTATTATGCGCTGTATGTGAATGATCGTCCGCAGGAAAAATTTTACAGGCGGCATGAAATTATTAAACAGAACCCCGACTACAAAGCTGTTTATCTTCGCAAAAATCAACTTGAAAAATTCGCAGAAGATTTTCGAATTATTTATAATAAGGCATGGGCCAAACATGGCGGAGGAAAAGAACTGGAGAGCAAACAGGTGCAGCAATTATTTAAAACAATGAAACCGGTGATGGACGAAAAAGTCCTCTGGTATGTGTATTATAAAGACGAGCCTGTTGCTATGTGGATCAGCTTACCGGACATTAATCAGTATTTTAAAAAATTTAACGGCAGGTTCGGGTGGTTAGAAAAAATAAGATTTTATTTTATGCTCCAATCAGGAAAAACTAAAAAGTTTGTCGGGATAGTTTTTGGAGTGGTTCCTGAGCACCAGGCAAAAGGAGTGGATAGTTTTTTAATTATTGAAGCAGCTTCATTAATACAGAGTGAAAAATTGTATGACGACTTCGAAATGCAATGGATTGGGGATTTCAATCCTAAAATGATTGCAATTTGTGAGGACCTCGGCACCTGGATGAACCGTACTTTTATTACTTACCGGTACTTATTTGACAGAACCAAAGAGTTTAAACGCCATCCGATCCTTACTTAATTCAGTTTTAAAAAAAACTTTAGCCATTTAACTTTAAACCATAAAACCTTTTTCATACTTTTGCACCCCCGTTTTTTGGCATATAACAATAACCAAAAACAGAAGTATCCGATTCCGTAGCTCAGCCGGTAGAGCATTACACTTTTAATGTAGGGGTCCTGGGTTCGAATCCCAGCGGGATCACAAACGGATGATTAAATCTATTGTAAATCAAAAATTTACAGTGGATTTTTCATTTTGGGGTAAATTCTGTAACGGAATAAGACAGTTGCCGAATCGAATTCGATCATTCTTCTGCTCAACTCAACTCATACGGGTATGGAAATGTGCTGAATAATAAACTTGATTCCTTCAGGATATTTGAACATAAAAAAGCCCTCCGCTTAAAGGCGGAAGGCTAAAGTTGCTGTTTGAACTCTTAAACTGTTTTCTTTCTCAGTTCCACGTTCACTACTTTGTGTTTTCCCAACTTCAGGTCTTTAACCTTTTCATTTAAAACTTCGTAACCGGGCAATTCAAATTTCATATCGTAATCAATATTAGGATCCAACTGCAGCTTTATGTAATTACCATGATGATTTGACATTTCTTCATACGTTTTCTCAGAAGAAGTAATTGTAATTTTTACCTTACTGAGATCTTCGCCACTTTCGGCATCTATGATTTCACCTCCAATAGCTGTATAGCGGTTAAAATTAATCGGTATCAGAGCATTATTAAACTGGGCGTAAAATTCAGGATCAGATACCTGGTAATTAACTATAAGATTAGTGAGACGGTCATCCACAATTTCTTCGGCATCTTTAAAAAGACCGGGAAGCGATTCTGTGGCTGCTTTGCGAATTACCCTCTGATCGCGGGGTGCGGAAATTACTGCTGTATATAAATCGCGGGCTGTCTTCAGATCAAGTAATTCAGCAGCGCTGATTTCGTATTTTAATTTATCTGCATCAGTCATAGCAAAGGCAGCATCATAAATTGTCCTGGCGTACGTTTCTGCAGCTTTTGATCCGCTGTAGAGGAGCTTACTCAGGGATATTTGCATAGAGTCAAATAAATTGGTAAGCCCGGAATCAAAGGCGAAAGCGCTTACTTTTCTTGCCACGGCTTTTGCCTTAACCGCCTGCTTTTGCTTTTTGTTCTTCTTATCCAGAGTATAGCTCTTTATCAGCTTTCTCTGAATGGCATCAGCATCATCTATTTCCCCGGCTTTTGAAACCAGGTCATTTTTTGCTTCAACCATTGGCTCGTACCCTAAAAATACGGATACGAATCTTAATAATACTTCAATAATAGAAGCATATTTGTTGCGGAGGGATGTTTCTCTTTTTTTCATTTTGTGTTTTGTTTAATAGTTAAATTGTTTAATTGAATAGTTTGTTTTTTTTTGTGTAGTAATTTTTTAATTTTCATTTTTTTAAAATTAAGTTGTGAATACTATTTTATTATTTTTGTTTACTCTGCGCAAACCGCTTTTTGACTTTAAGCTTATTTTTCCGGAAAGCTGAAGAACGATTTGATGGAGTGATATACTTTTTAAAACTGAGAAGGTTTGCAGGTTATATGAAAACGGGTAGTACTACCCGTTTGATTTTTTGCAAACATTATTTACCTTTCACCCCTTATTCAGAGCGGAATTTTTTAAATAAGCCCTGCTGGTTCCCCCATCGGCAGAAAACAACGATAAAATTCCGCATTTGACGGATTTGTTTTGCCTGTATCGTTGTTACCTATTTAATCTTATATATATCTATGAATACTATTAACAGTGTATTAATTGCAGGGAGCACTTATTTCAGGTATCATGTTGGAGTACTGCTTGAAAAAATACTGCCCGAAGAAGTTAATTTAAGCACTACATCAGAAAAAGAGGTGCTCAAGCTCCTGAAAAAAAAACATTTCGAGGTAACATTGCTTGAAGAAGAACCTGTTCATGCACCAGCAACGGTGCAGGAAATTAAAAAAGTTTCGGCTGATATAAAAGTCATTTTATTTATGGATGCTGCGGAAAACAGCAAACCTGTCGCGGCTGATTTTGTACTGCCCCGCAAAATTTCGAAGGAGACCGGTAAAATATTAAAGGAAATTTTATTAAACCCGCATAAAGTTATTGATACCCGGATTGTAACAAGTAAAAAAGAAACTATTGAAGGGAAAACCAAACGTATCACACAACGAGGACTGGAAATGTTTAAGGGCATCTGGGATGGGCTTACAACTGAAGAGATAGCAGAAAGGCATTTTATTGCTCCAAAAACTGTCGATAAACACCGTACAGGGCTCCACACAGCTACTAAAACAGAAAACCTTGTTGCACTAATAAAACATGGAATAATAAATGGCTGGATAGGAAGTGAAGGAGAGCTGACCGAAAAATTTATGAAAATGCTTAAAGGGGATTAGTTGGTAACCTATAGGACTATTGCTTTTTGAATGCGGGCGCAGGTGAAGTTGCAAAGGTTGTGAAATGCCAGCCGGTTAAAGAAGCTAATGCACGTGTAAGGCAACATGTTCGGTAAAACGGTGACGGATGTATGAAGCAATTGAAAGATAAGAAAGTGTTCATGAGTCTTCTGATGAGTTTTTATGTTGAGAAGCGGAAATGATTTAGTATTTGAATTGTTTTTTTATCCGAATTGCCATTAAAGAATTTATCTAAAACCAATTTGAATACAGGATTGGTATCTTCAATTTGCGAGAACAAGGTCATTGAAGATTTTAGCTTTTTATCATCCGGGCTTCCAAAAATAACTTCTGCATTATTATTATCCAGCTTTAAAAACTCATTTGATATTTCAATCAGCCTTGCTCCAAGTATAGGATGGTTAAAGTAATCCTTTGCTTCTTCCATATTTTTTATTGCATAATATTTTGAAGTGCTGCTGACCCCCAAACCGGCTATTTGCGGAAATATGTACCACATCCAATGGCTTTGTTTCTTTCCGTTTTTAATTTCTTTTAAGGCAACCTCGTAATCTTTTTCCTGGGCTTCAATAAATTTATTTAAGTTATTTTCCATTTTCAGATGTTAAAATTATTGCTGCTACTGATTCATGGGCCTTATTTTAGATAGCTGACAGAACTGCGAAGGCCATGAACCAAAAATACTCTTTGATTTCCTTTTTTACAATTCGTACAGAATTATTTTTATTATTGCATGAAACTAAAAAAAATTATGGAATTTAATATTTATTCACGTTACAATGCTTTCGATATGGCTTCAGAAGTGAATATGGTTGTACCGCTGCTGCTGCTGGCCGATAAACTTTCTTATGTTGCTGATATTGCTTTTATCATAGAAGAACATTTCAAGGTGCAGCCTATGTCGGAGAAAATGATAATTATAACACATAAAATATTTTACAAAGAAAATTTTGAAAATTTGGATCATGATTCATTCCTTGAGTCATATATGAAATTACGGAATCGGAATGGGCTTTCGAAACCTGAACTTATCATGCTCGAGAAGGGAAAAAAACTTATAGCCGGAATGAAAAAGAATGTGGAAGGATACCTCGAACATTATTGCATGCAATATGGATTTCTTCCGTTGGGTTTATTTATAAAAAACCAATTGAAGCTGTTCCCGAATAATTACAAAAAAAACGACCGGCTGGGGAGGGATGAATATGTGGATTATTTCCAGCAATTGCTTACCGAAACGGACCAGATCGCAGCCGTTACTGACGAATTTGATCTGGTAATGGATGTGCAGCGCATACACAATGGCGAGGCGCCCGTCCGGGCTGATGCTGTTGTTTTTCCGCTTTTGACGTTTCCGGTCCTCAAGCGGATCACCGAAGACCAGCTCCTTGCTCTTTATAAAGACCTTCGTTCTGCTGCTGCATCTTTCTGCGCCCATCTCACCGAGCTGAATGAACAGTTCAGAGAAATTTCTTTTACCGAAGAAAATTTAAGCGAATTAACGCGGCAATTAACAGGTAAATTAAATGAAGACAGCGCTGCGATAAGTAAATTGTTAAACAACCATTTGTACATTCAGCAATTTCGAAACAGCTTTCCTGAGGATGGGGAAGTACAGATTTTTGCAGGAATAACTTCTTTAAGCAAATTCCTTGATGCGTATGAAAAGCTGGGAATTTTTGAACCTTACAGAATTCCAGCGATACTGGAAATTGTCAGCAGCACCATAACGGGCGATAAGTGCATATTATTTTTATATACTGTATGCACAGCGCCCGAAGTAAAAGCATGCAAAGAAGTAGCAGCAAAAAAACGCGCTGAAGAAGCTGAAGACGAATGATTGCTTTTCAGGTTTAAACATTTTATTATAATTTCGTATCAAAATTTAAAAACATTTAACGTAAATTAATAAACATGAAACATTTTGAATATATAACGCTTACGGGTGAGTTGCCGTTTCCGCAAATGGAGATTGCCGATGTACAGGGGTTTATTAAGCTTGCGCAGCTGCTGGAATCGCCCTGCATATTTGTTATGGCAGACGGGGAAAAAGAAAAATCTTCAGCCCCTTCTTTTTTTTTATTCCTCGATGACCGCACTTTATACAAATGCAATGCAGCCGGGTATAAAACACTGGAAGAATATACGGAGGCAATCAAAAATAATTTTCCCGATGCTGTTTCCTATTATGATGCGCGCAAAAACGGGTTCACTTATTTTAAAGAATATGATGAATGCCGCAGAGCGGGAACCCAGGATAAAAGCGCCTATGCAAAAGCAATGAGGCTTGGTTATATTGACAACTTTGAAAAATTCATCCAGCGGACGCAAAAAGAAAAAGAAAAAATACCACCTGGCATTGATCCCGTCAACCTCACTACAGCACTTGCATTATATGACTTTGCTTCTGCAAACGGCTTTAAGGATTTCGGAGATTTTGAAATTGCCTTTTTCAGGGGATTCAGCAATCAGCCCGAAGCCGAAGATGCGCGGAAAAAAGGGTTTATTACCGCACAGGAATACCAGGGAGCTTTAAGGATGGGAATTACTTCGCCCAAAGAGTACCATGAAGCAAAGCATCATAACATTGCAAATAAAAAAGAATACGACAAATTTATTTTTCTCAAACGAAACACCCATGGCAGGTTCAGTTTTGACGAGGCGCACCTCGTTAATGCCTTGAAAATGTATGAGAATGGGAAAAAGCTATCTATAAATAAGCTGCGCGCATTGCTCCAGGCACAGCAGGAAGAATACATGGTACAAATGGAAAATGGTGAACAATCATTACCCCCATGGTATTCACAAAAGCTGAAAACGGATGATGACTTTCAAATGCTGCTGCGCAATAATCATGAGTTGCGCGATCACGGAACGTATGATGAAGAAGGAGAATATTATGAAGTGAAACGCATACTTGACAATAAAATTTTTATAGACGGAGCTAACGTAGCCTATGGCGGAATGAACCGCGATGAACATGCAAAACCAAAGCTCGCCAATATACTGGCAATCTCGCTGGAGCTTAA
>JBDSOU010000295.1:0-13419 GCA_039914625.1 Bacteroidia bacterium
TGAAGTTTTTAAAAGAAGGGACGGCAATAGTCCAGTGGACTATTGAGCGAGACTGTGGCGATGGCAGCATAACTCTCCGATAACCCACAATGTTTGTTAGATGCACAACTGTTTGATTACCCCGTTGGATATTTATCCTACGGGGTTTACCTATCAAAACCCTTCTTTTAAAAATTTGCATTTAGTCCTCCTAAAGCCAACTTTACTGAGACCCTCTTTAATTTGTTGATTTTTAGTGTCATTGCAAATCTTCATGTTTTAATTAAAGAGGATCTTAATGTTATGCGATGTAATACTCTCTCATCGAAGCCAATCTGTGTCAAGTGGGTGATAATAATCTTTACTTGCAATTCCTTCCCATATTTCTTTGTTTGGTTCGTTGATGCGCTTTTTAGTAGTGACCACATTCTTAGTCAAGTTGAATTTTGAAATCATAATATCACCATCACTTTCCGAAGTCGTATAAATGAATTTTTTGTCTTTGCTCACAGCAAAATAATATCCAGGAAACTCAAACCATTGTCCATTCTCATTAAGAAAAATAAAGTTACAATTGTTCTCACTACAAACAGCAAGTAAATAACAGTTTTCCAATGGTTGTGTACTTGGAACATAAAAACCAAATTCGCTGTTGGTTTGTCCTAAATACTTTTCTTTACTCGTTCCGTTTCTAAATATCTCTTTAAACCAAACATCAGATTCCTTAACAGACTTGTCTTTTACAATTGTAATTACGGTTGAGAAGTTCTTTAAATCAGCTTTAACTTGTCTCGCTTCATGTCGTGTGCTGTCAAATTTAAAATGAGCGTAATTGTCATCAACCGTCTGGGCGCTTAACGCGCTGCAAAAGCTGATTAGAATTATAAAAGTTCGAGTTAGCACTGTAGCCAAATTATATCGCATAACAGTTGTATAAACGAACAAAAGTGCTAATTAATTTCCACATAATCAATCCTTTGTTTAGATTCCATCCTCTTTTTTATATAAAAAAATGTTGCGTTTATTTGCGCTAAGTATCTCCCTAAAAATCAATAACATGTTTAGATCACCTGTTCCGGTTTTTATCAACATAGAAATTGAACTCACGTTCTGAAAAACAAAAAAAACCCACCCGCTTGCGCGAATGGGTTTTGTTTACGCTATTATTGTCTGTTGTTTACTGCGCACTGCCTACTGCCGGCTGAAGACTGCCCACCGCCTGCTGCGGACTTGCAGCATCGCTTCCCACATTCATTTCTCCGGTAAATAACGGCTCCATGCTCACATCTTCTCTCTTAGTAGTTCCGGTAAGCACCATAGATACGCGCTTTTCCGAAAATCCGTCTGCTTTCAGTATAAACTCAGGAGTGCCTGCCGCAAGCTGTGTCATCTCAGCATCTCCGCTTTCGTTAGTAGTCACTTTTTTATCCGAACCTGCCAATTGTATTTCCACACCTGTCATCGGCAATCCATTCTCCGAATTGGCCACATGAAATTTCACAGCCGAAGCGCCTTGTGGCGAAACCAATTGGCTTACCTTTTCAAAGCTAAACTGACCTTTCAGTGTATCATTACCTTCAAAAATAGCCTGTCCGTCTAAGCATATAGTAATAACCTGGTTATATATTCCATTATTAGCGTCAATCTTCGCATCCGTTCCAACCACTGCTGCTTCCTCGGCAAGCCCGAAAGCGGTATAAGTAGTAGTAAACAATAAAGCCTGCTCATTAAACAGTGCTTCAAAAGTTGCAGGCATATTATTATTGGCGAGCAATTCAGTTTTGTGAGTTAGTATATACTGGCTTCCCATATTCATTAATGCTTTGGTTTCAACCCACGCATTATTATTGTCATAGTGATTCCACCCGGCTGCATTCCAGGCTGCACGTTGCATTTCAGGATTATCAGGGTACAGTTTCGAGATATAACGTTTAAGGTATTGCCAAAGCTTGAGGCTTTGCTTATTGATCGGTATCAGCTCCTGCCGCAACCGTTCATGTTCCAGTGCACGGGCCTCCTCTCCCGGCAATTCTTCCGCCTGTGCAATGGCTGCTATAACAGCTTCGACCATCGTCAGTGAGTACTGTGAGCTGAATAATACGAAGTCAGCGATCTTCGATTTGCAATTAAGTGCAATCAGCAGGCAAATTTGATATAAAGATGGCTGAGAACACGCATAAGAAGTTTTTTTCATACCTTTTTTTTTATGACCCTTGCTTGAAGGATCGGTTTATATTGGTACTAAACGTAAGGTTTTAATAAAGGTTCCCGTTTTTTAAAAATTATTTAAAATATATTTATCCCGACCTCTGATCTCCTTAATAAAGGCAAGTGTACAAACGATTCTTTACTCAGGCAATAAAGTTTATAAAAACCGAACCCACCTTAATATATATAGACTCTATCCATTTCCCAAACCCCCTACATCAAACCTCACCAGCAATTACCAAATTACCAAATTATCAAATTTTCAAATCTTCAATAATGACTAATCTTGTTTTCTCTGCGGTTCTTTATTTTTTCTCCGCGAAACTTTGCGTAAAAATTTTTAACGCAGAGAACCGCTGAGGTAAAAAAATGGAGTCACGCAAAGTTGAAACTGAGACACTAACAAATTACCAAATTATCAAATTTTCAAATCTTCAATAATGACTCATCTTGTTTTCTCTGCGGTTCTTTATTTTTCTCCGCGAAACTTTGCGTAAAAATTTTTAACGCTGAGAACCGCTGAGGTAAAAAAATGGAGTTACGCAAAGTTGAAACTGAGACACTAACAAATCCTGAAATGTATTGATAATCAATGTTTTATATTTTCCCTTGAAAAATCAGGTCTGAAAAACCCTCAAAAACTGACGTATATTCGGTTTCTGGCGGGGTATATTTCATTTCCGCATGGGTGTAGCTCGTTGCGGTCAGCCTCCATTCCGTTTCTGCCAAACCCTATTCAATTCCAAAAGAACCATTACCCCTTCCTGCCCACGAATATTTAATTTCAGCTAACCTGTAATTAATATCAGCAAACAACAACTTCGTAGCTGTCCTCCCCTATTCAATTTCTTTCAAGCCCCATAATCAATTATCAAATTTCCAATCCTAAAATTTTCCATCTTACAACTTACGACTTACAACTTACAACTTACGACTTACGACTTATGACTTATGACTTACGACTTACGACTTACGACTTACGACTTACGACTTCCATCTTACAACTTACGACTTATGACTTACGACTTACAACTTACGACTTACGACTTATGACTTACGACTTACGACTTACAACTTACGACTTACAACTTACGACTTACGACTTACAACTTACGACTTACGACTTACGACTTACAACTTACGACTTTTCCCCCACTCCCCTCATTAACAAATCATAAATCCTGCTATCTTTGCGCCTCATTTTGAAAATCCCTGATGAATTTTAAGGAGCAGATAGATGTGCATGCGCTTCCGCAGCATGTGGCAATCATTATGGATGGCAACGGGCGGTGGGCTAAAGAGCGGGGAAAAATCCGCACATTCGGCCACCGTCATGGAGTAGCTGCTGTGCGCGACACTGTTGAAGGCGCGGCCGAAATCGGCATCGGTTACCTCACCCTGTATGCATTCAGCACCGAAAACTGGACGCGCCCCAAATTTGAAATTGATGCGCTCATGGAATTGCTTATTCACACCATTGGCAAAGAAACCAAAACACTAAACGACAATAATATTCGTTTGCAGGCAATCGGAAACATCAGCAGCCTGCCAAAATCGTGCATCCGCGAACTGAACAAAGCCATTGACGACACAAAACACAATTCGCGCATGACCCTGGTTCTTGCCCTGAGCTACAGCTCGCGCTGGGAAATAACCGAAGCTGCCCGAAAAATTGCAAAAATGACCGAAGAAGGAAAATTAAAATCTGAAGACGTTACTGAAGAATTGCTCATCAGCCAGCTTACCACTGCCGCCATACCCGATCCTGAATTGCTCATCCGCACCAGCGGTGAACATCGTATCAGCAATTACCTGCTGTGGCAAATTGCGTATGCCGAATTATATTTTACCGAAAAGCTGTGGCCCGATTTCAGGCGCAACGATTTGTTTGAAGCCGTAGTTGATTTTCAAAAAAGAGAAAGACGGTTTGGCGGAGTAAATGCTAAAAAACCAGCCAAACAGCATGCGTGAAAATATAAGTTTAACGTTTAATGTTCAAAGTTTAAAGTTGGGTAACCGGCTGTTACTTTTATTGTTACTGATTTCAGTCAATTGCATTAAACTCCAGGCACAGGTGCAGCTTGGCAATGAAGAAAACCCGATTGATTATTCCAGCCCCAAAGAATATACCATTGGCGGCATCACCACAAGCGGCATAAAATATTTAGACGATAATGTTTTAAAAACCCTTTCGGGACTTACCGTAGGCGATAAAATAAAAATTCCCGGTGAAAAAATTTCAAAAGCCATTGAAAACCTCTGGAAACAAAACCTGCTTGCCGATGTCAAAATAGAATACACCAAACTGGAAGGCACCACCATTTTTCTGAACATCGCAATGATCGAACGTCCGCGCCTTTCCAAATTTTCGTTTACCGGAGTTTCTAAAAGCGAAGCCAATAAACTGCGCGAACAGATAAACCTGGTGTCGGGCAAAATTGTAAATGAAAACCTGGTAAGAACCACCTCTTACGAAATTAAAGAATATTTTACCGAAAAAGGGTATCTCAATACCGAAGTGAAAATTGATCTTACCGATGATTCCATACCGGCCAACAGCCAGTCAATGGTGATTAACGTTCAAAAAAATAAAAAAACCAAAATCCACAATATCAAAGTGGAAGGCATCACCGTTTTTAAAGAGGGCAACATCAGGCACTTTATGAAAAACACCAAAGAAAAACGGTGGTACAATATATTTTCATCATCCAAATTTATCCGCGACAACTTTGAAAAAGACCAACTGCGCATTGTTGAAAAATACCAGGAAAAAGGATACCGCGATGCAAAAGTGGTATTTGATACCGTTTACGCTTACAGTGACAACATGATCAACATTGATATGAAAATTGATGAAGGCAATAAATATTTTTTCCGCAACATTACCTGGGTAGGAAATACCAAATACCGGTCAGGGCAATTAGATACCTTGCTGGGCATAAGAAAAGGAGATGTGTATAATCAAAAACGCCTGGACGTGGGTTTAAATATGAGCGAAAACGGGCGCGACATCACTTCATTGTACATGGATGACGGTTACCTTTTTTTCCAGATCAACCCCGTGGAAATCCAGGTACAAAATGATTCTATTGACCTTGAAATGCGCATGTATGAAGGCAAGCAGGCAACCATCCGCAAAGTAACCGTTACCGGAAATACCAAGACCAACGACAAAGTGGTGATGCGCGAAATACGCACCAAGCCCGGTGAATTATTCAGCCGCAACGATATCATCCGTACGCAGCGCGAATTAGCGCAGCTCGGCTATTTCGATCCCGAAAAATTAGGTGTCAATCCAAAACCTAATCAGGTGGATGGCACAGTTGACATTGATTACGTAGTAGAAGAAAAACCTTCGGACCAGATTGAGCTTTCTGGCGGCTGGGGAGCCGGGCAGGTAGTAGGAACACTGGGCGTTACCTTCAATAACTTTTCGGCACGAAACATATTCAAAAAAGGATCCTGGTCACCCTTGCCTGCCGGTGACGGACAAAAGCTGAGCCTCCGATTTCAAACCAACGGAATTTATTATCAATCCTACAACGCCTCCTTCACCGAACCCTGGCTGGGAGGAAAAAAGGCGAATGCATTGAGTGTTTCCGTATGGCGTTCGGTGCAATCAAATGGTCAGTCCAGCGAATTACGCCAATCCATCACCATCAGCGGAGTATCGGTAGGACTCGGAAAACGCCTGAAATGGCCCGATGATTTTTTCAGTATCTATTATCAGGCGAGTTATCAATACTATTCTCTGAATCATTATTCCACTTCGTTCTTATTCAGTGACGGCTATGCAAACAATTTGAATTTTCAAGTCAGCCTTACAAGAAATTCGGTAAACCAACCCATTTATCCCACTGCCGGAACTTCGGTATCAGTTTCACTTGCCTTAACACCGCCTTACTCAGCATTCAGTGCTATAGATTATAAAAACGCACCTGACCAGGTAAAATATAAATACATCGAATACCATAAATGGAAATTCACCACCTCCTGGTTCACACCGCTGATCGGAAAAAAATTCGTACTTGCATCAAAAGCCAGCTTTGGTTTTCTTGGATTCTATACTGACGACATCGGGCAATCGCCTTTTGAACGGTACTACCTTGGCGGTGATGGCTTGTCAGGATATTCCCTTGACGGAAGAGAAATTATTGCTCACCGCGGATATGGCAACGGACAATTGTCACCCACCGTTGGAGCATCCATTTATAATAAGTTCACCATGGAATTCCGTTACCCGCTTTCACTTAATCCGAGCGCAACTATTTACGGAATGGGCTTTATTGAAGCCGGTAATTCATGGACCCGTTTCAGCGAATACAATCCCTTTGAGGTAAAAAATGCTGCCGGTCTGGGCGTGCGTATCTTCCTTCCGATGTTTGGATTATTAGGTCTTGACTGGGGTTATGGATTTGACCGCACCATTTATGATCCGCTCAAAGCAACCTATCATGGTGCCGAATTTCAGTTCACATTGGGACAGCAGTTTTAAGCTATCAACGAATTACGAATTTATACGAATATACGAATCGCTTATTCCATTTCTTAACCGACAGGCAATTCACCAATTAAAAATTTTAATGAACTAAAAATGAAATTGACTTTCAAAAAAAACGTATTTAAAGGAAGGGCATAATATTTAGTTGCAACTGCTGTTAAAGTCTTAAATTTGCACACTTTAAAAATTCATACTATGAAAAAGTTCCTCATCATCGCCACCGGCTTTTGCTTAATATTATCAGCATCAGCTTCCTTTGCTCAAAAATATTGCTACGTAAATACAGAGTATATCCTGGAAAATATTCCGGAATATAAATCAGCGCAGCAGCAGCTGGACCAGATTTCTGTTCAGTGGCAGAAAGAGATAGAAGGAAAATACAGTGTCATTGACAAACTCTATAAAGATTACCAGGCAGAACAAATCCTGCTGACTGAAGATATGAGAAAAAAGAGGGAGGCCGAAATTACCGCAAAAGAAAAAGAGGTAAAAGATTTGCAGAAACAGCGCTTCGGTTATGAAGGAGATTTATTTAAAAAGAAACAGGATATTGTAAAACCTATTCAGGACAAAATATATAATGCTGTTAAAAAAATGGCAACTGATCAAAGCTATTCCGTTATTTTTGATAAATCGGGCCAACTCACTATTTTGTATGCCAATCCGAAGTATGATAAAAGCGATGAAATTCTTTTACAGTTAGGATACAAAGCCGGAAGTAAAGGCTCCTCTTCAGGAAGCTCAGATGGCAAAGGCAAAACTAACGACAGCTCTCCATCTAATTCTAACAAAACAGACTCGGAAAGCCCCGCTAACCAAACAGCTCCGCCTAAAGACGAGCGGAACCAGCAAATACAGAGTCCAAAATAATTAAACATACGTTAAACTTTAAAATAAACTAAAAATCAAATTAAATCTTTCATGACTAAATCTATCAAAATTCTTGCTGTACTGGTAGTGCTTGCCACTTCCGGCATTTATGCACAAACTCCAAAATTCGGACACGTAAATTCAACACAATTGCTGGGCATGATGCCCGAAACCAAAGTAGCTGATTCCTCGTTGCAGAAATTCGGGTCTTCATTAGAAGCCCAGTTAAAAACAATGAGTGCCGAATATGACAGTAAAGTTGCGGATTATAAAGAAAAGCAAAGTTCAATGGCTGAACCGATTATGCAGGCAAAAGGAAAAGAGATTTCTGACCTTGGCGATCGCATACAGGATTTCCAGCAATCAGCACAATCATCTATTCAAAAGAAAAAAGAAGAGCTGTATCAGCCCATAATCAAGAAAGCAGAAGATGCTATTCACGCAGTAGGAAAAGATAAAAGCTATACCTATATTTTTGATTCAGGCGTTGGTGTGTTATTATATTTCCAGGATTCAGATGATATTATGAGCCTTGTGAAAGCGAAATTAAATCTTAAGTAATTTAAAATTATATAAACAGGAGAGCCACAAAAAAGTGGCTTTTCTTTTTTGGTTTATCTTTTATCTTTGAAAATGGCTGAAAGAAAAATTACAAAGGTTGCTTCTCAACCCATCGGTATTTTTGATTCAGGGATCGGAGGATTAACAGTTGCCAATGCCATTCATAAGCTATTGCCAGATGAAACGCTTTTATATTTTGGCGACACTGCACATCTTCCTTACGGAGATAAATCGCCTGAACTTATCAGGTCGTATGCACTGAGGATAACTGATTTTTTACTTCACGAAAAGAAATGCAAAGCAATAGTTATTGCCTGCAACACAGCATCTGCGGCAGCTTATGAATTGTTGCGTGACCAGTACAAAGGTTCGGTTCCGGTTATTAATGTTATTGACCCGATGGTGGAAACGGTTATTGCTGATGACACGATTAAGAAAGTAGGAATCATTGCTACTAAGACCACCATCCACTCAGAAGTTTACCAGGAAAAATTTTCGCGAAGAAAACCGTCACTTAAATATAAAGCGCTGGCAACTCCGCTATTGGTTTCGATGATTGAAGAAGGTTTTTATAATAATAATATAAGTTCGGCTGTGCTCAAAAAATATTTATCCGCTCCGGGGTTTAAAGATATTGATGCTTTGGTGCTTGCCTGCACCCATTACCCATTGATTAAAAATGAAATTGCTGCTTTCTTTGACAACAAAGTTAAAATTTTTGATTCGGCACAAGTGGTTGCGCAAAAGTTGAAATGGGTTTTGCAAAAGGAGCATCTTTCGGCAAAAAAGAAAAAAGGTTCTAACGTGTTCTATGTTTCTGATTACACCAAATCATTTGAACAAAGCACAAAGATATTTTTTAAAGGAAAAATTAAATTGGAAAAAATGAATCTTTGGAAGAGTAGGAAGTAGAAAGTAGAAAGTAGAAAGGAACAGAAGAACCGGTATCGCTTTCCCTACCTACTTTCTACTTTCTACTTTCTACTTATTTCAACTTTTTATTCCCTTTATGCCTTTTCTTATCACGCAAAGTTTTCTTTTCTAAATTTTTCTTCAAAGCTTTTTCCAAATCAACCCCGGTTTGATTGGCCATGCAGATAAGTACAAACAACACATCAGCCATTTCATCTTCTAAAGAATACTTTTTATCTGATTTTTTAAACGATTGCTCTCCATACTTTCTTGCGATGATCCTCGCAAGTTCGCCAACTTCTTCTGTCAGCAAAGCCATATTTGTCAACTCATTAAAATACCGAACTCCGTGTTTTTTTATCCAACGGTCAATTGTTCTTTGGGCTTCTGAAATTTTCATTCTTTATTTTTTGAATCAATAATTATGGTCACCGGACCATCATTTATCAAACTTACTTTCATGTCTGCGCCAAATTGTCCTGTAAAAATCTTTTTATTCAATTCCTTTTCTATTTGAAAAATAAATTTTTCATACAAAGGAATGGCAACTTCCGGTTTTGCAGCATTAATATAAGAAGGACGGTTTCCCTTTTTTGTGGAAGCATGCAACGTGAATTGACTTATAAGCAATACATCTCCATTTATATCTTTAACCGAAATATTCATCACACCATTTGCATCATCAAATATTCTGAGATTTGAAATTTTTGCACACAGCCATTCAATGTCTTCAACCGAATCTGCATTTTCAATTCCAAGCAAAATCAACAATCCTTTCTGAATGGAAGATTTTATTTTTCCATTTATTTTTACCGATGCTTCAGATACTCTTTGAATAACAACTTTCACTGGGGGAAGTATTAAGTATTAAGTACCATGTACAAAGACAAAGATGCATTATTTATTTTGTGTCTTAGTACATGGTACTTAATACATGGCACTTACTTATAAAAATCCTCGTTATGATATATGCTCAGATAACTTGCATAACGCGATTGGCTGATTACACCTTTATCCAATCCTTTTAACACCGCACAATTTTTTTCGCTGATGTGAGAACAATTATTGAATTTGCAATTTTTGCTTAATGCAAACAGCTCAGGAAAGTAATGCGAAACTTCGGCAGGATTAAATTCAAGAACTCCAAATTCACGAATGCCGGGAGTGTCAATAATAAATCCGCCATCGGGCAACTGATGCATTTCGGCAAACGTAGTGGTGTGCGTTCCTTTTGAATGCACTTCAGAAATTACAGATGTTTTTAAATTCAGGTTGGGAATCAATTGATTTATTAATGTTGATTTTCCCACTCCGCTGTGTCCTGAAAATAAAGTGACCTTGTTTTTTAAAACGGGTTTTAATTCTATTAAAGTTTTTTCATCAGTTGACGAAACGACAAAACATTTATAGCCTATCTGCTCATAAAGTTTTCTCAAATCATTCACATAACTTTTTACTTCATCATCATACATATCTTTTTTATTAAAAATAATTCCTGCGGAAATCGAATATGCTTCAGCAGTAGCAAGAAAGCGGTCAATAAATCCTGTAGAAGTGCGCGGCAAAACAGGAGTTGCAACAACCAATGCCAAATCCATATTGGTTGCAATGATTTGCGATGGACGCGAAAGGTTAACCGATTTACGGATGATATAATTTTTACGTTCGTAAATATCTTTAATCATTCCGAAATCACTTTCTTTAGTAATTTCAATTTCAACATAATCACCAACAGCGATAGGATTGGTAGTTTCAATTCCTTTCAAACGGAACGTACCTTTTACTTTGCATGAATACTTAACTCCATCATCGGCTTTTACCAAATAATTGCTTCCTGTGGATTTTAAAACCAATGCTTTCATAAGGAAAAATGTTTTGAACAAAAATAGGGGAAAAGTTTAAGGGAGAAAATTCAATGACCAATGTTCAATGACCAATTCCCATTAATCAATACAAACAAAACCAGTCCGGATTTTTAGTTACTGCAAAAAACATTTTACCATTTCTTTTTCTTCGGATGCTGCCTGGTATCCCAAAAAGTAAGAAGGTCAATATGAGAAGGCATGATTTTATAAATTAAAAGATTGTGTGGAGTAACCAAAGCCTCCCGTACGTTTTTACGATTTGTTTTTCTAAACATTCTCGGGTGATTCGAAATATATTCGATTACTTTATCAACGGCAGTTACAAAATTCTCCACTTCACGTTCGCTCCATTCACGAAGTAAATATTCTATTATACGGTTGAATGAATCCGTTGCCTCGGTAGTCCACCTTATTTCTTTAACCATTTGCGATACTGCTTTTGCATTTCAGCATGAGGAATGGTTTCGCCTTTGGCGGATTGCTTCAATCCTCTTTCAACCGATGTTTTTATTTCATCAGGCAGTTCTTCCCACCACTTGTTCTCCTGCGTGTCGAAAATCGCTTTCAGATAATTGATAATATTTTTATCATTTGTATTGAGCAAACGTTTTGCTAATTCTAATTTGAGGGCATCTGTACTCATAGATAATTTGTTTCAACAAAAATACATAATTAAAAAAAATCCTTCCATTTCAGAAAATGTTACCAATAAATCATTATTCGTAAAACTTGTCCCGATTTTTCATCGGGATCCATAAAAATTCGTAATCTTGTTCTTCTTTCAAGAATTCGCTGATGCGCATTATTTCCACCGTCCCCTCCCAAACCGAATTGCTTTTTGATCTTGGTTTGCGCGAAGAAGTTATTGGTATTACAAAATTCTGCGTGCATCCCAATGAATGGTTTCGCACCAAAACAAGAATTGGCGGCACAAAAAATCTGAACATTAAAAAAATAATTGCACTACAGCCCGATCTTATCATTGCCAACAAAGAAGAAAATGTAAAGGAACAAATTTCAGCACTGCAAAAACAATTTAAGGTTTACGTAAGTGATGTAAAAAACCTGGCGGATGCTTTGAAAATGATAAGTGAAACGGGTGAGTTGGTAAATAAAAAGAAAGAAGCAAAAAAGATTATTTCAGGCATTAAGAAACAATTTAAAAAGCCCTCTAACCCTCAAAGGGGGAACATGAAAACAAAAGTCCCCTTTGGGGATTCAGGGACTGTTTATTTGATTTGGAGAAATCCTTATATGACAATAGGCAACGACACGTTTATCCATGATATGATAACAAGATGCGGATTCAAAAATGTTTTCGGTGATCTGAAAAGGTATCCCGAAATTACACCAGAACAAATTGCCGCATCAAAACCCGATTTTATTTTTTTATCCTCCGAACCCTATCCTTTTAAACAAAAACATATTGAAGAATTAAAAACTATTTCTCCGACTTCAAAAATAATTTTGGTGAACGGAGAATATTTTTCGTGGTATGGATCGCGGTTGCTTAAAGCTGCGCAGTATTTCAGGCAATTGATGGAAGAGTTAAAAAATGCCTGAAACGTTTTTGTTAAAATATTATCTTTAAATTTGCTTTGGTTACAGCCAATGCTTTGGTAAAACCTCAAAGTTCGCGCAACCATAAACCTTTAGATCTTAACGTTAAACTTTAAACTTTTTTTCTACCTTTGCCCGCTTTATTAAAAAGCCGGAATAGTGGCCGAAAGGAGTTAGTTGGATGGATTACCTCTCAAAATTTGATATACCGTTTGTGAGTCTGCCTTTTGGCATTCACCGGTATGAGTATGATATTGAGGATAAGTTCTTCAGCCAATTCGAAAATGCTGTCATTCAAAAAGGAAAGGTGCATGTGAATCTTGACATTAACCGACAGGAAACCATACTCATTCTTGATTTTGAATTTATAGGGGCATTTGAGATGGAATGTGACAGGTGTCTTGAAAAGTTTGATTTTGAAGTTGATGATACACACAATTTGGTAATCAAGCTGGCGGGAGAAGCCGATGGAGAGCCGGATGATGACGTTATAACCATTTCAAACAGCGAACAATCCATTCATGTAGCCCATCATTTATACGATTTCCTCAGCCTGTTGATCCCATATCGTAAAATTCATCCTGATGATGACAATGGTGAATCCACCTGCAACCCGGAGTTTCTTAAAAAAATTGAAGGACTTTCGCACCACGAAGAAAATCATAATGATCCGAGGTGGGAAGCGTTGAAGAAGCTGAAAAAGAAGTAAGCAAAAAGCAGCAGCAATAAGCAGTAAACAATAAACAAATCAAAGCAATTAATATTTTAAATTCATTTCACAATGCCAAATCCAAAACACAAACATTCGAAATCAAGAAGCGCAACACGCAGAGCGCATTATAAAGCAACAGCTCCCACTATTGCAATATGTCCCACTACCGGTGAACCGCATTTGTATCATCGTGCATACTGGCACGAAGGTAAAATGTATTACAAAGGTAAAGTGGTAATGGAAACTGCTGA
>JBDSOU010000275.1:0-4162 GCA_039914625.1 Bacteroidia bacterium
ATCCTTCATACAAACCTGGTTGCACAAGATCGTTTTTATATTGAAATCCGATCGCTTTGAAAGGCTTCCTTTTCAAAGTGTAACGAATGCCTCCCATGTATTTGAATTTTCCATCTTCGGTGCCATAAGCGCCATATCCTTCAAATTGCCAGTGTGTGCTGAATTTTTCATTTGTTCTCCCTCCGAAACGAAACCGCCATCCTTCCACGGTATTCTTGCTTATGAAATTGTAATACGGCCCATAGTCTATTTTGCCATAAGGCACATGTCCGGAAAGAATCACTACAATAGTGCCTACATACAATTGAAAAGCGGGTAATTTTTTCAAAGTGTCAACAATATCATAAATATCCTTTTCACGATCAGTTAATTTTTCAAGCCTGTTTTTTCTCCAGTAACTGTTGCTTTGATCAAATGCTTTGGGATCAAAACGGATGGTGGAAGTTGTTTTGAAAACAGTATCTTCAGGGGGCTGATTAATTTTTGTATCCGCATAATATTGGCTCTTCCGCCCGATGATGCTCATTCCCTTCACGCGGTTTGAAAACTGAACTACCAACTGTTCATGATAGGGAATCCATTTATTTCCTTCTACATTGGTAAACACTTTTACATACTTAAAATCATCCACAAAATTTATTGTGGGATTTTTTATAAGATACAATGTAATCCTTTGGACAGCAAATGTGGTATCGTGAAACCAGAACTCTCCGTTAAATGTGAGTTCAAACTTTTTCTTTGCTGTGAAATTGATTTTATAACATTTTTTCCCATCAATAATTGAAGAATCCTTAATTGTATAATTATAATGTTTCATTCCTTCCGTGGAAACCGGGCTGATAAAACTTTTACCGAATACATTAACATAATTGTCATAAAGAGTTATGTCGCGGTAAATATCTTTAAGATGTTGTATTAACGTAAGATTTTCAATCCCCGCAGATTTGCTTGCAATAACTATTTCGCGTTTTTGCTTCGGTTTGTTTTGATAATGCACATCGGAGATGGTTTCAGTAAAGAAGAAGGGCAGAAAAGGTTTTCCATTTGTTGTTATTGAATCCATATTATCGAACATGAATGAAAACGGCTGCATGATTTTTTTTTCTTTGAGTTCATCAGAAACGTTTGCAACATCAAATTCCATTTTTTCGTATGTGCGGTAACTGAGGTAATCATTATTTTCAGGATCGTTTTTATCCCGGTTTTCAATAATTTTTTCTACAATATTATCAACCGGACGTTCTTCTTTTTTTTTCGCCTCTGTGGATAATTGCGACACATTCGCTGTGAGCTCAACATTTAATTTTAACTTGATAATATCTTTAACAGGAATGGTAAATTTTGTATATCCGTCTGCTAAAATTGAAATAGCGGTTGCCTTGCGACTGATGTGTATGGTGTAATTTCCTTCAGCATCTGTGACAGCGAAAGCTGTATCGCCAATAGCAGTTACATAAGCATAGTCAACAGGATCACGGGTTAACCCATCAATTATTTTTCCTGATATATCCCATGTTTGCCCGGAAGAAAATGTGGAAATAACAGAAAAAAGAAAAAAGAAGATACACGACTTATTAGTGATGTTCGATGTACGACTTATGATGTACGATTTAAATTCAATGTTCAATGTTCAATTTCAATAATCAGTAATCAATAACCAGGTAATCATTCTTGCAATGCCTCCCAATATTCAACCGCTCTTCGCGTATGTGGTATAACAATGGTGCCACCGACAATATTACTAACGGCAAAAAGCTCAAAAAGTTCCTCTGTGGTCACATTACATTCTTTGCATTTTCCAAGATGATATTTTACACAATCATCACAACGTAAGACAAGTGAGGCCACCAACCCCATCATTTCTTTTGTTTTTAATGAAAGCGCGCCTTCTATGTAGGTATTTGTATCTAAATTATACAAACGTTTTATAACCTTGTTATCAGCAGAAAGAATTTTTTCGTTCATCTGTTGCCTGTAATCGTTAAATTGTTTTACGAGTGAATTCATATTATTTTTTTATAAGCAAATAAAATACAATTTTTTTAAAGACAAGTGAAAATGAGAAAGTGGGAAAGTGAAAATCCCCTGCTGTCATTCAGAAGGAAACTTTTTATGAGTTGCAACCAATTTGATATAAGCCACTGTGAAAATATAAGTCTTAAACTAAAATTAATAAGTGATGATCACATTCAACATGTTGATAAATAAAGTTGCCATTAAATTTGGAAGTGTAAAAAATTCTTCTAAATTTTACACTTCAATTGTTCTTTGTTCTAATCATTTTAAACTTATAGCACATGAAAACTTCTATCCTTAGCATAATTATAATTTTTATTTTTATAATGAATGCAAAATCACAAATCCTGAAACATGGTGCGATTAACCTTTCAAATGAGGCTACTGCCGGTGTGTTTACTAACAACTCTGATAATGCTGAAACTATTTATGCTGATAATACTTTCGGGACTTCTTCAGATCCTATCAACGCTTCTGTCATTTCTGCGTTTCTTTCTTATGGTGATCCTGCTCCACCTGTCGGCAGTACTTTTGGAAATGCTGTGAGCGGGGTTGCAGATAATTCAGGAAATGGAATTTATGGTTCTGCTCCAACGGGAAGTGGCTATGCCGGATATTTTGATGGTGATGTAACAGTCACTGGAGCAATGGTTGTACTGGGTTCTAAATCTGGCATTGCTCTGGTTAAAAATCAATCTGGAAATCCGATTGGCCTCTCAACTGAAGAAGCAACAGGCGAATGGGTTTCAGATTACAATACTGGAACTTTATCTAATGGAATAACGATTATAACAATTCCTGCTGATTATTTGTATACTGTTAACGCACAGAATAATTATTATGTTTTTTTGCAGCCAGAGGGTGATTGCAAGGGATTGTATGTTAATAATAAAACAGCAACAACTTTTGAAGTAAAAGAACTTCAGGGGGGGACATCAAATATCAATTTTAGTTATAGAATTATGGGTAAGCGTAAAGGGTTTGAGAATCTTCGCCTTCCTAATCAAACTCAAATCCAACAAGCATCTTCACAAAATTTGCAAACAGTTTGGCCTGAAATTTTAACCCAACGCCAGAATATGCTAACCCGAATGCAGCAGAAATCAGCTAAGGTTGCCTCTGTTCCTGTGCGTTCAGTACCTTCTTTAAGCCTCGGCCAGCCTTCTGTCCCTCAAATACCCTCTCAAACATCTTCTACACCACCTCAACCTTTGCCAGGAACTCCTGATGTTGTAAGTGAACAAGGAGATCAGTAAATCATTCTTTGTATTCTTATGCGAAAGAAAAGCTTTGCTCTTTTTGTTGGTTTATCTTTATTATTTATTAATAGAATAGCCTCTGCACAAACTACAGCAGGCACCGATTTCTGGCTTGGGTTTGTGGAAAATAATAATGTTAATACTGATTCATTATGGATTTATGTTTCATCTGACAGAAATACTACGGGCACTGTTTCTGTACCCCAAGTTGCGTTTTCACAATCTTTCTCAGTAGCTGCAAATTCATTCACGACAATTTATATTCCCAATAATTTAGGAATGAATTTAGGTTCAGAGGTAATTCAAAATAAAGGCATTCATATTATTTCCAATGATTCTATTTTAGTGACGTGCTTTAACCGTCAGCAAGATAATGCTGATGCTTCCGGTATATTTACTTCCAATAGTTTAGATACTGAATATGTAATAATGTCCTATTCGGCAATCCCTGCACCCATATCCCTTGATTCAAGGTCAGAATTCTTAATTGTCGCCACTGATTCAAACACGATTGTTCAAATAACTGTAACCGATACTACTCTTGGGGGCGTACTTATGGGAGCAAGTCTCAATGTCAATTTACAGGAAGGGCAAACGTATCAGGTTCAATCGCTCAGAGATTTAACAGGTACCAGAATAACAAGCAATAAACCTGTAGCTGTTTTTTCCGGGAATACTTATACGTTTGTTCCCATAAATTATAACCTGATGACTTTTTCAGGCGCTGCCGACCATCTATATGAGCAAATGCTGCCTGTAAATCAATAGAGTTGTTGCGAAATAATTTTTAATAGTATAAAAATTCTGTTATCTGTTTTATCATGCTACTTTGAGATGGAAGTTCCACAATCCACAAGATAGCCACATGAGATGATCTTTGAGTTGTT
>JBDSOU010000147.1:0-21196 GCA_039914625.1 Bacteroidia bacterium
CAATTCTGATCATCCAAAACAGGATTAAGAAAAAATGATGTAATCTTGTATCCGGATTATCTTTTTTGCTTGACAAGTCTATTTAGTTTTAACCTCGAAATCTGTCAACTTTTTTCAGGACGATACACTATAACCAAAAGGTTACCTGGTTCCGCGGCTTCTTTTCACACAATTCCGTCATGCTTAACCGCAATTCCGTCATAGTTAAACGCGATTTCAGAACCTTTATACTCAATTCCCGAGCCTCTACATGCAATTTCAAAATATTTGATTGCCATTCCGGAACCTCTATATTCGAATTTAAAATCTTTGACCGTTATTCCTGAAGTTCCAGGTACATATTTATGTAAACCCGGAGTGGTTGTTTCAACCTGCGGCCCGTTTTAAAAAAAATATTTTCAAAACCGTGTCCAAATATTAAAGCTTTATTCGATATTAGAGTATAATTAAATAAGTATTAACATTTAAAACACCAAAAACATGAAAGAGTATTTATTATTGCTTCGTGGCGGCAAGCCTGCTGCAAGCAAAACAGAAGCGGAAAACAAAGCTGAAATGCAGGCATGGGGCGCTTACATGGGAAAGCTTTCGCAAAAAGGCCAACTGGCTGGCGGTTTACCTTTAGTATCGGGCGGCAAAACAGTGTCGGCAAGATCAACTGTGCCAAATGCTGTAACATCGGCAACCGAAGGTATCGTTGGCGGTTATTTGATTGTGAAAGCGGCAAGCGTGGATGAAGCTGCTGAAATAGCAAAAGAATGTCCGCACATTTCAAACGAAGGCAATATTGAAGTGCGTGAAATAGCGCCAATGCCGGAGATGTGATTTCAGACTGGGAGAAAGTGAGAAAGTGAGAGAGTGAGAAAGTGTGCGCACTCTCTCACTCTCCCACTTTCCCCCTATCCTATTTTCCGGCTGAATTTTTCAACTGAATGGTCATATCGAGGAACTTCTTCGAATCCGCATCACGCGGATTAAGTGAAAGCGCTTTTTGAAAAGCTGCTATTGCTTTATCATATTCTTTTTTGGTTCCATAACTGCTGCCGAGGTTTTTCCAGTAATCACTATAGCCAGGTCGCAACTCTACTGCTTTTTTATAGTTCACAATTGCATTGTCATAATCTGCTTTCCAAAAATACGTTGCGCCCATGCTTCCGTAAAAATCGGCAAAGCCCGGATTAAGCGTTATGCCTCTTCGCAGCACCGCTATGGAACTGTCATACTGATGATTTTTAAAATACATGTTGCCAAGATTTAAATAGCCAATGTCCAATTTCGGAAGACGTTTTACAACGGTAAGGTAATAGCTCAAAGCTTTTTCGGGTTGCTTTCTTTGTTCATACACATCTCCCAAACCAAAATAGGATTCATAGTGATCAGGATGAATACTTATGCATTTGTTGAATTGTTCAATGGCAATATCGTAATACTTTTCAACATCGCTTCCACTGACTTTATTTTGTTTTACTTCCTGCACCATGTGATTGCCATACAGGAAATGAATGCGCGAGCTGTTAGGAGCATTCAACGCATCAGCGCTGAAAATAGTAGTGTCGTTTTTCCAGTCTGTGTTGCGGGCTATTGTTTTAATGCCTGCCACTACTAAAATAAAACACACTAAGTATGTAAAATTTTTATGGTAGTTAAATAAATTAGTGACACCTGAGAAGCTGACCTTAGCATTAAAATCAACTTTAAACAATCGCGCTACTAATAGAGTAACAATAATTGCAAATCCTAATGACGGCATATATAAAAACCGTTCTGCCATGGTGCTGCGTGTGAGGAATACTACATTTGTCACAATACTGATAGTAATAATATAAAACAAAATGCTGAAAGCAACAGGGTCTTTTTTCGGTATCCGAACTAAAGCATAAATGGTGAAGCCTGTATAGGTTAATAATGCGAACAAAGCAACAGGGTTCGTAAGCGGAACTAAAGGAACTTCATTAAAACTATAATCTGTGCTGAGCGGATGCGGAAAAACAAGCAGTTTCAGGTAAAGTGCAAGTATATAAAATGCAGTTCCTTTTTCAAGATTAAAATTTCCATGCGCTCCAATGAGGGCATTGTCGCTTAAAGGAATATTTTCAATGTTGAGCACTTTAGATAAAACCATGCCCCGGATAATCATATAAGCTGCTGCCGGTATTACTGCAATTGCTGTAACCGTCATGTTTCGTTTTATAGTTGCGCTGCTGAAGCAATAAATCATTAATGGAATAACTCCAATTAAAGTGATAGCAATTTCTTTGCTCATTAATGCAAGAAAATAAAAGATACCTGCTTTTACAAGCATAGAAACTTCAGAGGTTTTTATATAACGCAGGAAATTGTGAAGTGTGAGAATGCAGAAGAGAAAGCACATAATCTCATCACGGCTTTTTATATTGGCAACGACTTCCGTATGTATGGGATGAGCAATCCAGATCATGGTCACTGCAAAAGGAAGAAGTAAATTCTTACCTTCAAACAAATTACATAAAAACCGCATCAGTAAAAAAGCAGTGAGCGCATACATGAGCACATTTATCCAGTGACCAAGAGCAGGCTTGTTTGGCGCGAGGTCCCATTCAGCAGCAAACATCACCATGCTCAGCGGACGATAAAGCCAGTCTTCCTGTCCGTTTAACCCGTACCAGTAAGACGTGTGCAGTAATTCCGGAATACCTGCAAATCCCTGCATGGTAATTTGATTTCCGTAAATAGTGGGGAAATCATCATAAGCAAATTCATGATTCAGCGTATTGCTGTAAAGTAAAAAAGCAAAAACGGCACAGATAATATACAATGAGGTCAGCAGTGAAGATGACGATGATGCAGGCTTTGATTTTGCCTTTTGTTTTTCGGCAGGCTTAACAGGTGCTTTTGTTCTTTTCATGATATAAGCAAAGAAGAAATTCGCTCACGAAAGTAAATGAAAAGAATTTCGGAAGCAAATTTTGTTTAATCTGCAGTATTATTAAGATAAAAGGATGATGCTGACAAAGATTTCTCCATTAAAAATGTCTTTCAGGTAAAAGGAATTATTTTATTAATTATTATTGTGCAAAATTAAAATAAACATAAAATGAAAGAACAATTACTCCACCGCGAAATCTTCAGCAACAAAGAAACCCGTCATTTCACATCAATCAATACTGGAAAGTTTTCAGGCATTCTTGGAATTGCATTGATTGCACTGTTCAGTTTTTTTACTGTGCAAATTAACGCTCAGGGAACCTGGACAGCAGTTGCCAACACGGCACCTGACCTCAGCGGAGGTGTAATGCTCTTGCTTTCTGACGGAACAGTTATAGCAAAAACCGAATCGGGCGGCACTGATGGTATCGGGAGTTTGTGGAATAAGCTTACGCCTGATATTCACGGAAGCTATGTCAGTGGTACTTGGAGCAGCATTGCAGCCATGCACAATACTCGGCTTTATTTTTCATCACAAATACTAAAGGATGGTCGCGTGTATGTTGCAGGAGGAGAGTATGGCACAGGTGGTTCGCTGGGAGAAACGTATGATCCGCTTACAAATGTCTGGACCAATAATGCGGCTATCGGACAAACTGTAAGTGATGCAAATTCCGAGATACTTCCTGATGGCAGAGTGCTCCAGGCTTTGGTGACAGGCAATTTAAAAGGCACAACCATTTACAATCCCGCCACTAATACTTATGGTTCCGGACCTACCTGCGTTGGGATTCACAATGAATGTGCATGGGTAAAACTTGCTGATAACAGCGTACTGATGGTTGACAGGAACACTACAAATTCAGAACGGTATATTCCTTCCCTCAACCAGTGGGTTGCAGACGGAACAGTACCGGTTGCGTTATATGATCCATGGGGGCTTGAAACGGGAGGAGCAGTTTTGTTGCCTGACGGGCGTGCATTTTTCATAGGATCATTGGCAAATACTGCTTATTACACTCCTTCCGGAAATAGTAGTCCGGGAACATGGGCGGCAGGTCCGACTATTCCGGGTTCTCACGGTGCGCCTGATGCTGCTGCTGCAATGATGGTTAACGGAAAAGTTCTATGTGCACTTTCTCCTGTTCCTACCTCCGGCAATCATTTTCCAACTCCCACATCTTTTTATGAGTTCGATTATGTAAGCAACTCATTCACCCAGGTAAACGCCCCGGGCGGTGGACTTACAAGAAACATTTCATGTTATGAAGCCAACATGCTTGATCTGCCTGACGGCTCAGTGCTGTATTCTGAGCAGAATAACGATCAATACTATATATATACTCCGGGCGGAACTCCTCTTGCCGCAGGAAAACCAACCATCAATAACATTTCATCTATCGGCTGCAACAATTTATATACTATTACCGGAACTAAGTTCAACGGTATTTCACAAGGTGCAACTTACGGTGACGACTGGCAGATGTCCACTAACTATCCGGTTATTCGATTAACATCAGGAACTAATGTTTACTATGCCCGCACCTTTAACTGGAATAGCACAGGGGTACAAAGAGGAGCTTCACCCGATACAGCACAATTCACATTGCCGGCCGGACTTCCCGCAGGCACTTATTCATTAGTAGTAACCGCTAATGGTATCAGTTCAAATCCCGTTTCGTTTACTCCCGGTGTGCAGCCATCTGCAACAATTACTCCCGGAGGTTTTACTACATTCTGCATGGGCGGAAGCGTGGTATTGAATGCTCCTTCGGGTGCTAATCTTACTTACCAATGGAAAAAAGGAGGAGCTAATATTAATGGTGCAACTGCATCTTCTTATACGGTTTCTAATGGCGGAAATTTTAAGGTCACTGTTACTAATACGGCATCGGGTTGCACCAAAATTACAGCCGGCTCTACTGTTGTTACTGTAAACGCATTGCCTGCAGCAACTTTAACTCCGCAAGGTCCAACTACCTTTTGTGCCGGAGGAAGTTTAGTGCTTGCCGGTAATACCGGAACAGGATTAACTTATAAATGGAAGAAAGGTGCTAATTATATTTCGGGAGCTTCCCAGTCAAATTATACTGTAACTCTCGGAGGTAATTACAGGGTGCAGATAACTAACAGCTATAGTTGTTCAAAGACATCTGCAAAAGTATCAGTAAGTGTTCCATGCAGGAATAGCGAAAATGAAAGTGAAAGTGGCTTCAGTGTTAAAGTTTATCCGAATCCTTCATCCGGTGACTTTACTTTTGATTTACAAAATGCATCTGAAGCAAATAGTTCAATAAATATTTTTGATATTACCGGAAGATTAATAGCATTCGAAACTGTATCGAATCCGCAATTCACAATCCGCAATTCGAAATTGGGAAAGGGAATTTATTCGGCAGTAATCACCAATGGAACACAAGTAAAAATGCTGAAACTGGTCAAAACCGAATAATGGAATTATTTCCGGGATAAACGTAAAACCATTTCAGCAGGATTTTCAATGTTTTGCCATTGAACTCCTTTTATTAATTGTAATTTTGAGTTTCAATCAGTTCACATGAAACGTCACACACTTCTAATTTTATTTTTGCCCTTTTTTTTATTTGCTTTTGCAGCAAACTCACAAAGCGCTGTGGTAAAAATAATGACATGGAACCTGCTGAATTACCCTGACTATACAAATGTTTCCAGTGATACTGCTTTGCGCAATCCTTATTACCGTACTGTAGTTCAATATGTAAATCCTGATATTTTAGTGACACAGGAGAATGCAACAAACAGCAGTGTTTCGCTGTTTCTGAGCGGTGTAATGAATGTAGGAGGTTCCAACCAATACAATTCAGGCACATACATCAACGGTTATGATACCAATAACGGAATTTTTTACCGCGCAGCTGATTTTCAATTTGTAAGCAACACTGTCATTGCTACTGACCTTAGAGATATTAATGCGTTTAAACTTGTTCATATTCTAACGGGGGATACTATACTAATTTATTCCTGTCACCTTAAATCATCTTACGGCCCACCTAATGATACTCAAAGAGCTTCTGAAGTTGACAGCCTGCGAAAAGTTACAAATGTATTATCCTCAGGAACTGATTTTATTGTTTGCGGTGATTTTAATATTTACAATTCGTTTGAAGGGGCTTATATTAAACTGCTTCAAAACAATATTGCAGATGATGGAAATTTTATTGATATTTATTCCATGCCCGGAACATGGAACCAACTAATGTACAGCAACTATCACACGCAATCCACGCGACTGACAAACTTTGGCGGGGGTGCAAGCGGTGGCATGAATGACCGCTTTGATATGATACTTTATTCAACTGCCGTTTCGCAGCCCGGTAAAGTGACTTACGTTTCGGGCTCTATGACACCAGTTGGAAATGACGGGCTACATTACAATCAGTCTATTAATGTAATGCCTAATACCACTGTTCCGCAAAATGTTGCCAATGCTCTCTACAATGTATCGGATCATTTGCCTGTAACTGCAAATTTTGAATTTTCTTCAACAACAAACTTAACTGAACTTTCACAAAACAGTTCTTCTATTAATATTTTCCCTGATCCTGCGGTTGAAGATATTTTTATACAATTTTATTCACGGTCAACCGGCTTACTTCATATAAGCATTTACAATATTCTTGGGAATACAGTAAAAGAGTTTGATGACGAAAAAAAAGAAATAGGTTATTTTGAGAAGAATATAACTGACTTAATCACTCTGCAACCGGGAGTTTACCTTATCCGCTTATCAATCCGTGACCAAGTTATTTCAAAACGATTTGTAATAGCTTCCCACCTCTGACCGGAATCATTTTCTTTTCGTTAGTTTCATTATTTGCCTTTAAAATAATAAGCAAACCACAACCCGACAATGCCCCAGTTTAAAAAATTGTCAATTATCATATCTGATGTAAAATTCCAAGGCATGCCCAACCAATTATATTGAATAAGCGGGCCACAAGCATTTAAAAAAAGCCCTGCGACAAGTGTGAGCCACCAGCGTCCGAAAAAAGAACTGCTGATGGAAAAAGCAGGAACTAACATAATGCAGACAGCAAATGCCGCAATTAAATCAAATAAAAAACCTCTCAATAGTGTGAAGCCATCCATATTGTATCCTTCTTTCAGGTAATAAACGGTGGTTCCCGGTTTTCCTGCATTCTCTTTCATCACCTTTTCTGATTGTTCATGAAACTTTGAATCAAAGCCTGAAACATTCCTGTTATCAGCCATTGGCATTAAATAAGCCCCCGATTCAGTTTGATTATTTGCCAGGATGTTAAGGATAGAATCCTGTGCCGGAGTGTACATAAATGTATGCAGATGCAGGGGCAGCAGCCCCCATGCGAGGAAGCTCCAGATAAAAAAAATGATTCCTCCAACGAACGCTCCGATAAGAATTTTTTTCATGATGATAGTGTTTTAGATTGTTGAATTTTTTTGTTAAAAGTAAACAAGATTTATTTCAAAGCAAATAAGGCTGTGAAAATTATTATTGATATTCTCATAGCTTTTTTCAAAGCCTTGAATTTTTTTCAGCTTTGCAAACAGTTTTTAATTCCCCTGTATTTAAAAAAAACTTCTGCATCTTTGATGAAATTGATTCCATCGGAATTCGCTTGCTGAAATCATTTTCTAAATTTGTCGAAAGAATTAAATATAAGATGTAGTGTTATCATGAAAGCCATTTACTTAAAAAGTATTTTTTTAAAAATCCGAAATCCACTTGTGAATACTTTCCGTACTGCAAGCCGGAATTTATCACTTTTCCTTTTCCTGCTTCTAATTTCAAAAGGTGTTTCCTCTCAGAGAGTTGGCCTGGTACTTAGTGGTGGAGGCGTTCGGGGGTTAGCGCATATTGGAGTTATAAAAGCGCTGGAAGAAAATAACATTCCTGTTGATTACATCACCGGCACATCAGCAGGAGCATTAGTGGGCAGCATGTATGCAACAGCAAAAACTCCTGCTGAAATTGAAGAAAGGGTTCTCAGCCGGCAATTCAGAAACTGGGCTACGGGAATAATAGACGAGGAATATAATTTTTATTTTGCAAGGAAGGAGTTGGATGCTTCATGGGTAAATATAAAATTTGCTTATGATTCGTTAGTGAGGACACGCTTGCCGGGAAGCATTACCAGTTCAGCCGCTGTTGATTTTGAACTGATGGAAAAAATGAGCGGGCCCTCTGCCAAATCTGGTTATAATTTTGACAGTCTATTTGTTCCGTACCGGTGTGTTGCTTCGGATATTGTCGGCAGAAAACCTGTTATATTCAGAGAAGGCGATCTTGCGCAGGCGGTGAGAGCGTCCATGGCATTTCCGTTGTATTTTTCACCCGTTATCATTGATAAAAGAATTCTTTTTGACGGAGGCATTTACAATAATTTCCCTGTTGATATAATGAGTCGTGATTTTTCACCTGATATTATGATTGGTGTGAATGCCGGTGGTGACCCTGAGGTTCCCGTAGAGGATAATATCTTATCGCAAATGAAAAATATTGTAGTTGCTTCGCGCGAATATGTTATGCCGTCAGATTCAGATATTTTGATTTCACCGAACATCGGGCAGTTTGGTGTTTTTGAATTTGGAAAAGCAAAAGCAGCTATTGATTCGGGGTATATTGCTACCATAAGGAAAATGGATAAAATAAAAGAAGTCATTTCACGAAGAGTTTCTGAACAGGAATTAAAAATGAAACGGGATAATTTTCTTGCAAATCAACCTCCTGTATTTATAGACAAAATAATTGTAAACGGATTAACAGAATCCCAAGCATTTTCCGTAAAAAAAAATCTTAACCCTACAAATGATTGTATTTCATTATCGGAATTAAAAAAAGCTTTTTTCAAATTGATTTTAGATGATAATGTCAAATATGCTTTTCCGAGATTGCATTATAATCCTGAAACTAATTATTATGACCTGGTACTTTATATGAAACAGGAAAAAGATCTTCGTGTGGATTTTGGCGGTAATTTTTCTTCGCAATCCATTAACGAAGCATTTATTGGCATGCAATATAACTTATGGGGAAGGCAATCGGTTCGCATAATGGCAAATAGCTATTTTGGTAAACTCTATAGCTCCGGCCAAATTAAATTGCAGCTTGATGTTCCCGGCAGATTTCGTTTTTATGTAGAACCTGAACTTACAATTAATCAATACGATTATTTTAAAAGCAGCTCTACTTTTTTTGAAGACGTAAAACCATCTTATTTAGTTTTATATGATTCTTATTGGGGACTTAATGTGGGCTTGCCTGTTGGAAATAAAGGTAAAATTACATTTACGGCAGGAAATGCTTTTTTAAAAAACAGCTATTACCAAACTCTTGAATTTCTTCATACCGATACCACTGATCAAACAAATTTTGATTCATTCACCACTGGATTCGATTTTGAGCGCAACACACTTGATCGCAAACAATATGCTTCCAAAGGAACTTTTTTCAACATCCGAGGACGATTAGTTACCGGTATTGAAAATACGATTCCCGGATCCACTTCCATTGTTCGTGATACCATTACCAATAGTATGAAATGGCTACAGCTTCGGATAATTTATGATAATTATTTCAAAACTTTCGGCCCTCTGAAATTAGGATTTTATGCCGATATGCTTTTTTCAAGTCAGCCCTTTTTTGCTAATTATACCGCTACTATTTTATCAACTTCACAGTTTGAACCAATACCGCTGGCAAAAACATTATTTCTTCCATACTTACGGGCTCATAATTATGCCGGGGCAGGATTAAAAAATATTCTCACCATAAAAGGTAATCTTGAATTAAGAGTTGAAGGTTATATTTTCCAGCCTTTCCAGGAAATTACAGAGAATCCTGAAAATGGAACTGCCGCATACACCAATGCTTTATTGAAAAGATATTTCGTGGCTACAGGAACGTTTGTATTTCATACTCCCGTTGGTCCGGTAAGCCTCGGAGTAAATTATTTTCAAAAACGAGATCCTGAATTCTCTGTTCTTTTTCATTTCGGTTATATATTGTTTAATAAAAAAGCGCTTGAATAAAGGTATCAGCGTATACGTATCTTAATAAAATTACAAATAAGTCAATAAATATACCTCTGAACTAATTAAAATATTCTTTCATTTTTTCAAAAAAACTTTTCTCTCCTTTACCGGGCTTGGGTTGAAAATTTTCTGCAGTTCGTAACTTTTCAAGAATCTTTTTTTCTTCGGCTGATAAGTGCTGGGGAGTCCAGACATTTACATTAATGAGCAAATCACCTTTGTGGTACGTATTCAGTTCGGGCAAGCCTTTGCCTTTCAATCGTAAAACTTTTCCGGGTTGTGTGCCCGGCTCGATTTTAATTTTTGCTTTGCCTTCAATTGTCGGAACCTCAGTGTGTATTCCTAAAGCAGCATCCGAAAAATTTATGTAAAGATCATAATGTAGATTATGTCCGTCACGTTTCAGTTGCGGATCCTCGGCTTCCTCAATCATTACCAGTAAATCACCGGGTATTCCGCCACGTTGTGCTGCATTTCCTTTTCCGTTCATGTTCATTTGCATTCCTTCAGCAACACCTGCAGGAATGTTAATGGTAATTACTTCTTCGCCATAAGTTATGCCATGTCCCTGGCAGGTTTTGCATTTGCTGGTAATAATTTGTCCTTCGCCATTACAGGTCGGGCAGGTAGAAGTGGTTTGCATCTGGCCCAGAATGGTATTGGTCACTCTGCGAATCTGGCCTGCTCCTTTACAGGTGCTGCACTGAGAAAAAGAAGATGCGCTTTGAGCACCGCTTCCATTGCACGCTGCACAAGGAACTTGCTTGTTTACTTTTATTTTTTTTTCCGTTCCATTGGCAATTTCAGCTAAAGTCAATGTAACTTTTATCCGGAGATTGCTTCCCTTATTTACATAACGCCTGCCTTGTGAACCACCCCCTCCAAAAAAACTTTCAAAAGGATGTTGACCGCCAAAAATATCTCCGAAGTGACTGAAGATATCATCCATGTTCATGCCATGGCTACCGTTTCCTCCTCCCATACCCTGATGGCCGAACTGATCGTAACGGTTTTTTTTGTTAGGATCGCTCAATACTTCATAAGCCTCGGCTGCTTCTTTAAACTTATCTTCAGATGCTTTATCTCCCGGGTTTTTATCCGGATGGTATTTCAAAGCCATTTGCCGGTAAGCCTTTTTTATTTCAGTTTCACCTGCACTTCGTGCTACACCAAGTATTTCGTAATAATCGCGCTTTGACATTTTCTAATTTCCAACAATAACTTTAGCATGACGGATGACCTTATCATTAAGGTAATACCCTTTTTCAATTTCATCCACTATTTTATTTTTCATAGACTCATCTTCAGCGGGAGAATTAGCCAAAGCATCATGCAGATCAGCATCAAAGCTTTTACCTTTTGACTCCATTGCTTTTACGCCTTTCTGACTAAGAATATTTACAAGTTTATTATAAATAAGATCGATTCCCCCGGGTAAAGGGCCTGCCTGCATGGCTCTTTCAAAATCATCAAGCACAGGAATGACTGAAGTAATTATTTCTTCACCGGCTGATTTTAACAGTTCAATACGTTCTCTGAAAATTCGTTTTTTATAATTTTCAAATTCCGCCACCAGGCGTAAATACCTGTCTTTTTCAGAGGCAAGATTTTCTTCTAACCGGGAAACTGCATCTTCCTGTTCGCTCTCTAATTCAGGCTCAACATTTGGACCAGACTCCTTTTTAATATCATTATTTTCTATTTCGTTTTCATCAACTGTTTGCTGATTTTTTTCCATTTGTTCTTTTGTTTTTTTCTTTTTAAAAACCATCATTCTCAAATATTTTGCCAGTGAATGTTTTCGGGTCAAATTGACAGGTAAAGGTATAAAAAACAACAGAAGACCTTTCTGGTCTTCTGTTCTGTAACTATGACAAGTTATATTTTTTAATTGGCAAGCAGCTTATCCAATGCCTGTTCCAAAGCGGGACCTCTCAAAGCTTTTCCCACAATAACTCCGTTTTGATCTATAAGCCAATTCTGGGGAATGGAATATACCCCGTAAATTGAAGCCGGTTTTGAATTCCATCCTCCGAGATCGCTCACATGGTTGGGCCAAACCAAACCGTCTTTTTCAATCGCTTTCATCCATGCATCTTTATTCTGATCCAGCGAAACACTGTAAATGGTAAATCCTTTTACTTTTTTTGATTTTTTATCTTTATATTTATTGTATGCTGCCACAACATAAGGATTTTCCATGCGGCACGGACCGCACCATGATGCCCAGAAATCGAGCAGCACTACTGTGCCTTTCAATGAAGACAGCGATAATGTTTTTCCTTCAGGAGTTGTGAAAGCAAGGTCAATGGCTTTGTCGCCAATGTCAGTTCCCTGTTTAGGTGTTTGAGCCTGCGATGTGAAGCCGAAGGTTGCAATCGTGACAATAAATAGAAAATAATTCAATTTTTTAAGCATGGGTTTTTATTTGTTTTTTAGTTTGAGGCGCAATTATGATACCAGAGCTAAAGAGCGTCTCTGTGTATTTAATGAATTTATTTTTATACAGAGTGCAATATTAATGAAAACCGGTGAATCAGCAATGAACTAAACCCTTTTAATATTCGCGCCAAGCGCATTCAAACGTTGATCAATTCTTTCATATCCCCTGTCAATCTGTTCAATATTATGAATAACACTTTTTCCTTTTGCCGAAAGGGCAGCAATCAGCAAAGCCACTCCTGCGCGAATATCGGGCGAAGTCATCTGTATGCCTTTTAAAAAATGTTTCCTGTTAATTCCGATCACTGTTGCGCGGTGAGGATCACATAAAATAATCTGCGCACCCATATCAATCAGTTTATCAACAAAGAACAAACGGCTTTCAAACATTTTCTGATGGATAAGCACTGTCCCGTTTGCCTGCGTTGCAGTAACCAGTATAACACTTAATAAATCGGGTGTCAGGCCGGGCCATATTGCATCGGCAATGGTAAGAATAGAACCATCAATAAAAGTTTCGATTTCGTAATTTTCCTGTGCCGGAATATAAATGTCATCGTTTTTAAATTCCATTTTTATTCCCAGTCTTTGAAAAACAGACGGAATAATTCCAAGATGTTCCAATCCTACATTTTTAATGGTGAGCTCTGATTGTGTCATTGCAGCAAGCCCGATGAAACTGCCAATTTCAATCATATCAGGCAACATGCGGTGAGAACAGCCTTTAAGCTTTAAAACTCCTTTTATTGTCAGAAAATTTGAGCTGATGCCTGAAATATCAGCACCCATGCTGTTGAGCATTTTGCATAATTGCTGAATGTAAGGTTCACATGCAGCATTATAAATGGTGGTGGTTCCCGAAGCAAGCACCGATGCCATGATAATATTTGCAGTTCCGGTAACTGAAGCTTCTTCCAAAAGCATGTGCGTTCCTTTGAGTTCTTTCGCTTCTACTTTGTAAAAATTTTCAGCCGTATCAAAATCAAATTTCGCTCCGAGGTTCATGAACCCGATGAAGTGTGTATCCAATCTTCTCCTTCCGATCTTGTCACCTCCCGGTCGCGGAATGCTTGCTTTGCCGAAACGCGCCAGCAGCGGCCCCACGATCATGATAGAACCGCGCAATGCGGCAGCCTGCTTTGCAAATTCAGGAGTTTCAAGGTAATCAAGATTCACCTTGTCTGCTTGGAAATCATAAGCCCCTTCCCCAACATTTGAAACTTTTACACCCATGCTTTGCAGCAATTCAATCAGCTTATTCACATCGCGTATGTCAGGAATATTGGTGATGGAAACTTTATCGGCAGTAAGCAGCACCGCACAAATTATCTGCAATGCTTCGTTCTTTGCTCCCTGCGGAACTATTTCGCCCGAAAGCCGCACAGGGCCTTTTATTTCAAAACTGTTCATCGTTTAAAGTTGTAAGTTGTAAGTTGGTTCTTCCTTTGAAGAATATTATTGGTTATTAATTATGAGATATTGGAATTTAAATCAGTCAGTGCGAAAATAAAAAAGGAGTTTGTTTAAAAAAAAATTAATTTAAAAAGTAACTAACAATGATTGAGGATAATTCTTAAGGCTGATAAATACACCGCTGCAGACGGTGTTTGATTATTCCATCACCAATTTCTTATTTTTCCACCTGTAAACTGGGGTTATCATTCCAGTCAAATATAGCTGATGCAATCTGTGCAGAGTCATCAGTGTACCAGTAATTATAAGCTGCATTAATAGACACCAAACTCTGCGTCAGATTTTTCATTCCGTAAGAAGTTGTTTCTGCCTTTCTTCTTTTCAAATTATAATTTTCGAGCTTTATCCTGCAGCATCAAAAAAATTTCCAATTTTGATGAAATTATTTTTTATCCCATGCTTCGCAAAACCCGCGGAATTGTTTTACACGTTACCCATTATGCCGAAACCAGCATTGTTGTAAAAATTTACACCGAAGAGTTCGGCCTTCAATCGTATCTTATTAACGGGGTGCGAAAGCAAAAATCCAAATTCAATAACAACTTGTTTCAGTCTTTATCATTGGTTGAATTGGTGGCATACCACAAAGCAGGCACCGGGCTCAGGAGGGTTTCAGAAATCAGCAGCCGCCCGCAGTTTGGTTCCATTCCTTATGACGTGATAAAAAGTTCGGTCGCCATTTTCTTGAATGAACTAATTTACCGCTCCATCCGCGAAGAAGAAAAAAACCAGCCCTTATTCGACTTCCTGCACAACGCCATCCGGATCCTTGATTTGCACACGGTTGATTGCTCTTCCTTTCATCTCTATTTTGTGATCCAGTTTACGCGTTATCTTGGTTTTTTTCCAAATGGAACTTATTACGAAGATGAAAGCATTTTCAACCTCGAGGAAGGAAATTTTCAACTGGTCATTCCGGCCCATCCTCATTTTTTAAACAATCAATTGTCAAAACATTTTTACCGGCTCATGCATTGCAGCTTTGAAAATTACCATCTTGCAGAAATTAATCATACACAAAAAAAAGAATTGCTCACAGCACTGGTTACCTATTTCGAATTGCATCACACCCACGGAAGCAGCCTCAAATCACATCATGTGCTGCATGAAGTTATGAACTGAAACAAACTAAATTTATATGAAAAAAAAAATATTTAATTATTCTAAACTGATTCCTGCATGCGCATTATTATTATCAATTGGGTGTAATAACAATAAGACAGGAAATGAACGTGGCTATTCAACGGAAGATTCCTTAAAACAAATAGAAAAGAAGATAGAAGAATTGAAAGCCGACACATCAAAGCCAAAGGAAAATCCCTATAAAAACGCCCAGCTTGATATTAAGGTTTTTAGTAATGATACTATTAAAAATTCACAGGAAAAAGGTTTTGGTTACGATATTTATATGTACAGGAGCTTGTATGTGCATCAGCCGAATATACCTGCTATCAGTGGTAACCGCGGCTTTGACACCGAAGCACAGGCACGCAAAACAGCAGAGTTTATTGTTTATAAAATAAAAAACAATATTATGCCACCGGCTGTAAGCCCGCAGGAGTTGGACAGCCTGGGTGTGCTTCAATGATGAAATATAATTTGTAACTTTGATTGGAAAAAAAAATATTTTTAATGGCAAATAAAAAAAACAAAAAAGAAGCAAAGCTCGATTTTCAATCCGGCTGGACCTATGCTCCTGCTCCTGAAAGTGCCGATCATGTTCAGTTAAAATCAAAATACGATTTGTTCATTAACGGAGAATTTACGGAGCCGGCAAGCGGAAAGTATTTTGAAACTATTAATCCCGCTAAGGAAACTAAAATTGCAGATATTGCGGAAGCAAATTCCGAAGATATTGACCGTGCCGTGAAGGCAGCACGCGATGCGTACAATACTACCTGGTCAAAAATTTCTGCAAAAGAAAGAGGAAAATATATTTACCGTATTGCCCGCATCATGCAGGAGCGTGCGCGTGAACTCGCTGTCATTGAATCCATGAACGGGGGAAAAGCCATCCGTGAATCACGCGATGTGGATGTACCTCTCGCAGCTGCACACTTCTTTTATTATGCCGGATGGGCCGATAAATTAGACTATGCATTTCCGGGGAGAATAGCCAAGCCGTTAGGAGTGGCAGGGCAAATTATTCCGTGGAATTTTCCGTTGCTTATGGCTGCATGGAAAATTGCCCCGGCTCTTGCTGCCGGAAATACTGTGGTGCTGAAGCCCGCTGAAACAACCCCCCTCACCGCATTAAAGCTTGCCGAAATTATTCAGGATGCGGATTTGCCCCCGGGAGTTGTGAATATTGTTACCGGTGCAGGAGCAACAGGTGCTGCCATTGTAAATCATCCTGGAATTGATAAAGTTGCTTTTACGGGCTCAACAGAAGTAGGAAAAATTATTCAGCGCGCCCTTGCGGGAACTAATAAAAAATATACGCTTGAATTAGGTGGTAAAGCTGCCAATATAATTTTTGCCGATGCCACCATTGACCAGGCTGTGGAAGGAATTATCAATGGAATATTTTTTAATCAGGGACATGTGTGCTGTGCAGGTTCGCGCTTGTTTGTACAGGAACCGGTCGCTGATATTGTCATTCGGAAATTAAAAGACAGGTTGGAAACATTGATCATCGGTGATCCTCTTGATAAAAACACCGACATCGGGGCCATTAATTCAAAAGAACAGTTGAACAAAATAAAAAAGATGGTGAAGATAGGAGTTGATGAAGGGGGAACTTGCTATCAATCGTCCTGCGCAGTTCCTTCAAAAGGATTCTGGTTCCGCCCTACTTTATTCACTGATGTTGCACAATCGAGCAGAATTGTACAGGAAGAAATTTTCGGCCCCGTTCTTTCCATTCAAACTTTCCGTACTGTCGAAGAAGTTATTGAAAAAGCAAATAACACACCTTACGGATTATCAGGCGGAGTGTGGACAGATAAAGGCTCCAAAATTTTTAAAGTATCATCAAAATTAAAAGCAGGAGTTGTTTGGGCAAATACGTACAATAAATTTGACCCGACTTCTCCCTTTGGCGGATATAAAGAAAGCGGAATGGGTCGCGAAGGAGGACTGCATGGGTTGCATCCGTATGTCAAATTAAATTGAGTATTTAGAATACAGAATTAATAATTCAGCAGATGAACACTTCAGAAACAAAAGCAAAAGTTGAAGTCAGGGAAAATGGCAAAATGGAAAATGGTTCTTATATAAAAGACGGAAAACGCCTTGATGTTTTAAAAACCTATAAGCTCTATATTGACGGTAAATTTCCGCGCACAGAATCCGGCAGGTATTTTAAGCTGGATGATGGTAACGGAAAAACAATTGCCAGCATATGCCGTGCTTCCCGGAAAGATTTTCGCGATGCGGTGGTTTCTTCAAGAAAAGCACAACCAGACTGGGCAAAACGCAGTGCATACAATCGAGGACAAATTCTTTATCGTATAGCCGAAACATTAGAAGGAAGAAAAGTGCAATTTATGTCAAATCTTGTTCTTGCAGGCGCCACCGAAGAAAAAGCGACTACTGAAGTGAATGCAGCTATTGATTGTTGTGTGTATTATGCAGGCTGGGCTGATAAATATCAGCAAATCTTCAGTTCCGTGAATCCTGCAGAAGGCAGCTATTTTAATTTTTCATATCCTGAAGCAACAGGGGTTGTTTCAGCTTTTGCACCCGAACAATTCGGCTTGCTCGGATTAATTTCCGTGATGCTGCCCGTTATAGTTGGAGGAAATACATGCATAATTCTTGCAGCACAAAATCATTCTACATCTGCAATTGACTTTGCCGAAGTGCTCCATGCCTCTGATGTTCCGGGTGGAGTGATAAATATTTTAACCGGTTTCCGCAGTGAATTGGTTGCTCATTTTTCCTCACATATGGATGTGAATGCAGTTATTTATACAGGAAATGATGTTGCGGAAATTAAGACCATCCAAACCAACAGTGCTCTCAATGTAAAGCGGGCTGTGTTTTGGAATCATTCTGATTGGATGGACCACACTTCGCATCACCCGTATCTCATTATGGATTTACAGGAAATTAAAACAACCTGGCATCCGGTGGGAATTTAATATAAAATAAATAGTTATTTATTTTCTGACTTAGTGTTTTAATGATAATCTCATTAAAAAGATTGTCTTCAATTGCAACTATTCAAGGTGATTATGCGTCCTCTAATTTTAGGATCTTAACACAGTACTAACTCAATAATTTTGATAATAAATTTTACAAAGATTTTTTTCAGCATTGTTCTGGCGCTTTTATTCAGTATCAGTGTCTCAGCACAAAAAAACTGGCTATGGCACAATGGCGGTGCAGGCAATGACGAAGCGCTTGATAATGCAATTGATCAAAACGGCAATATTTTTACAACAGGTTATTTCAGCTTAACAGCACAATTTAACACGATCTCTCTATCGTCCATTGGTTCGGGCGATATATTTATTTCAAAGCAGGATTCCAATGGTCTTTATCAATGGGCAGTTCAGGCGGGAAGCTCCGGCTCTGATCGTGCAAACAGTATTGCAACCGACAACTCAGGGAATGTATTTATTGCAGGTTTTTTTACCGGGAGCGCTTCCTTCGGGGCTATCACATTAACATCTTCAAATAATTCACAGGATGTTTTTGTGGCAAAATTGGATGCAGCAGGAAACTTTATCTGGGCAAATAAATTCGGAGGGAGCGATATTGATCTTGCGCTCGCCATTAATGCGGATCTGAATGGTAATGTAGTCGTCACCGGGCAATTCAGGGGCACTTCGCAATTCGGCTCTAATACATTTACAAGCATAAATGATCCTAATACTAACGCTCCTTCTTATGATATTTTTATTCTGAAACTGGATGCAAACGGAAATTTTATCTGGTCAAAACACGGTTCTGCAAAATATGATGACCGCGGTTTAGGTGTATCATCCGATAATTCTGGAAACATTTATCTCACAGGACAGTTTTCAGACACCATTCAATTTACAAATACCTATACCAATAATGCATTCAACGCTGGATTCTTATTGAAGCTTGATGCATCCGGGAATGAAGTTTGGATGCGGACTATGTTTGCAAATCTCGTAACTGCTTACAGTGTTAAATGTTCCGGGAATGAGATTTATGTCACCGGTGATTTCCAGGGACTGCTTGCCATTAAAGGAACTACTATAACAACAGTAAGCACTATTTATCCTTATAACATTTTTGTCTTAAAGTTTGATGATGCAGGAAATTTATTGTGGGCTGAGCATAACGGTTCCAATAGTCAGGTTTCTGCTTTGGATATTTCCGTTGACCAGGCAGGAGACGCTTATATACAGGGCCTTTTCAGCTGTACCTTTTCAGAATATTCTGCATTTTATGGTTCCGGCATTTTTAATAGCATTGGGGACCGTGATGTCTTTATTTCAAAATTTTCTTCCGGTGGTCAGTTACTATGGGAACGCCAATATGGAGGTTCAAAGGATGATTTCTGTTCTGCAATTGCTATCATGGCTGTTGACGAACCCATCATTGCGGGAAGCTTCGAAAGAGGGTTTAATATTCCCAAGGCACAAAATTTTGTAAGCAATGTTTCCAATTTCGATTCATCATCATCCGGTCCGGTGCAGCCTTCAGTTTATTGCAGCGACAATTCATATCGTAAATTTATCAGTGTTCCATCATTTGGCAGCAAAGATATTTTTTCCGGGAAACCTCTCGATCTGCACAGAAATCCCTACGATTTTTATGACCGTACGGGGAGTTCCTGCATCCTTGATATTCCATCTCCGTTTATTGTAAATCCTTATCACAGCATTGCTGATGCCGATACACTATTCGGATGCGGCAGCATATTCCTGTCAGTTATCAAAAGAACAGGACTACCCGGCTTAATCGGTCCTGATTATAGTTATGTATGGTCAACAGGAAGCGCTGCGGCAGGCATATACGCTACTGTTACCGGTTACTATTCAGTCCAGGTCAGTTTTAAAGATCAATGCAGATCATTTACTGATTCAGTGTATGTAAAATTGGATATTCCGCCTGCTTTGCCGACCATTACTACTAATTACGGAACTATTCATAATGCGCAACCTTTAGATTCGTGTATTACAAAACTCGTTGCTGTACTGCCTGACGTCCCTACTCTTTATGGAGGAAATATTACTCCCGGATATATCTATTACTGGCAAACTCCCTCCGGACTTGTATATAGCGACAGTGTGCTTGCCTCGCCTCCCGGCATATATACATTTACCGTAATGTCACTGCAGGACAGTTGCGTTGCTGAAAAATGTATCCGTGTGATTCAGTTAGATACAGCGCAGGCAGCAAATTGTATATCGCATCCGCCTTTGCTTCTCCTGTCAGATTCTGTTTTTCAGGCAACAGATACGGTACGGATTTGTAAATTTGGAATTTTTCAGATGAGCATAACTGACAGCATTCATTTAGCGATGGATTCTCTGTTGATTTTGCCCATTTTTATTTCATGGACCATAGATTACGGAGGAATAAATTTCTACCCTGCCGCTATTTCACCTGTATATACATTTAACGTTCATACGCAAACGTTCATGGCGCTTTCTTCCGGTTATTGCTCAGTGACTGACAGCGCATTTAATCCGGCAAACGCTAATTGCTTTAGTGTTGTGACAAAAATATTTTACCTCGATGTGCTGCCACTGCCCGTTGATACTGTTAAATTTAACGGCTCACATTTTTTCTGCCCGGGCGATACCGTAATGCTTACTTTAACAGGCGGAACTTTTTATTCGGTGAGCGGTCCGGGAATTGTTTCAATCAATGCAGCTAACGACACGCTCTTTGTAAATAAAGTCGGGACTTACAGGGCGGATTATAGTATTCATGATACCATTTCAGGTTGCGAAGTGACAGGAACAAAATATTTTTTATTGAGCACCAATCCATCCCCGCTGGTTACTATCATTCCGTCTTCAGGAGTTATATGCCCTGGCGACTCGGTTCAGTTAATTGCCCAATCAGGATTAAGTTATAACTGGGTAGGACCATTGGGAAATACACTCGGAACCACGCAATCCATCTATGTTCATACAGCCGGTTACTACCACTATGAATTTATTGACAGCTCAGGCTGCGGACTTATTTCTGAATTTAAAGAAGTAAAAGCATACACCACTCCCTATCTGAATGCGGCTCCTGCTCCCATACTTTGCCCCGGAGGAAGCGTAACCATCTATGTTTTTACAATTGATTCAACGCAGATACAGTGGCAACCCCCGCTATCAGGAAGCAGCACTTCGCAGGTAATAACCGTTCCGGGTACATATAATTGCAGCGTCACCGTATGCGG